>JAHDDX010000040.1 GCA_020629135.1 Hellea sp. | reverse complement strand
TTTCGGCAAGGCCGGTAACATGACCTGGTCACGGACTATTCCGGCAATATCGCCGCCAAAGCTGACCTCAAGCTCAACCTCGCCGGATATGGCCTTGGTCGCCCCGGCGAGCGCCCGCTTAAAATTATCTATCGGGGATTTTTCGCTCACACTATTGCGCGACCATTACGGTGGCGGCGCTTTCGGGCAGGTCGGAGCCAAAGGCCCTTTGGTAAAACTCGGCGATAATTGGGCGTTCCAGCTCGTCACATTTATTAAGAAAGGTCAGGCGGAAGGCCTGTCCGATATCACCGCCGAAAATGCGCGCATTCTCGGCCCAATTCATCACTGTCCGCGGGCTCATCACCGTGGAGATATCACCGGCGATAAAGCTGTTGCGGGTCATATCCGCGACCCGCACCATTGAGGCGATCAGGTCTTTGCCTTCGGCATTATTATAAGTCGGCGACTTCGCCAGCACGATAGCTTCTTCCTGGTCATGCGGCAGGTAGTTGAGCTGGGTCACAATCGACCAGCGGTCCATCTGGCCCTGATTGATCTGTTGTGTGCCGTGATAAAGCCCGGTGGTATCGCCAAGGCCGACCGTATTGGTTGTCGCAAACAGGCGGAAGGCGGCATTGGGCGTAATCACCCGGTTTTGATCAAGCAACGTCAATCGACCAGAGGCCTCTAAAACCCTTTGGATCACAAACATCACATCCGGACGCCCGGCATCATATTCATCAAAGGTCAGCGCGACCGGGTTTTGCAGGGCCCAGGGCAGAAGCCCTTCGCGAAATTCGGTGATCTGTTTGCCGTCTTTCAGGACAATCGCGTCCTTGCCGACCAGATCAATCCGGCTGACATGGCTGTCGAGATTGATCCGCACCAATGGCCAGTTCAGGCGCGCGGCGACCTGTTCAATATGGGTCGATTTCCCGGTGCCGTGATAGCCCTGCACCATGACCCGGCGATTATAGGCAAAGCCCGCGCAAATGGCCTGTGTGGTCTGGGTGTCAAAAATATAGGCGTCATCGATCGGCGGCACATATTCGCAAGGTTGAGAGAAGGCCGGAACCTCCATGTCAAAATCCACATCAAAGACCTCACGGGCATTGACCTTGGTGTCCGGTGTCAGGACAGGAAACTGATTATCGCTCATGATGATATCCGTGTGGTGTGATTATCCCAGCTCAGTGGTCTTAAGCACCTTATAGGCTTTGACAACCCGCTGAAAGCTTTCTTCCGTATTGCGGTCGCCCTGATTGGCATCCGGGTGAAGCTGTTTGACCAGCTGCGTATAACGTTTGCGGACGTCCGCTTTGGTCGCGGTTTCGTCAAGGCCCATATCGTTCAGGGCTTTGATCTGTAGTTTGGACAGGCGTCTGCGCGGGGTCTCGGCAATATCTTCGCCGCCCGATCCGAAAATGCCGTAACCTTCAGACGTGGCTGATGTCGTGCCGGCGCGAGCATTTTTTCGCGCCTGAGCACGTTCCGCCGTGTTTTTCTTGACGTCCCAGGTTGGACGGTGACCATGACGGGCGCCCGCCTGCCATTCGGCAATGTCCTCATCGGTCATGCCGGAAAAGAAATTCCAGTTCTTATTATATTCGCGGGCATGGGCCGTGCAGAAATTATAATATTCACGCAGACGGTCCGGGCTTTTAGGGGCTTTGCAGCCGCCCATGCTCGTACATCCTGACCAATCGCATTCGCGCTGGTCCGGATCGAGCTTTTTCTTGCCCTTATTGACCCGAATATCGATACCTTTGGGTTTATAACTGTAATTGTCGCTCATGACGCCTATATATGGGTTGAAATCGTTTAATTTAAAGGACTGCGCAAAATGGGCGTTATCGGCACGGCAATCAAGGAAAAACTTTCATCGGCATTCAATCCGTCGCACCTTGAGGTGCGCGATGAAAGCCATAAACACGAAGGACATGCCGGGGCCAAGGCCCATGCGGATGAACATGGCTCGGGTGAGAGCCATTTTCATGTGATCATACGCTCGGAGAAATTTGCGGGATTAAGTCGTCTAGCCAAACACCGGGCGGTGATGGAGGTCCTGGCCGAAGAAATGAAACTGATCCACGCCTTCAGCCTCGAGGCCTCTGAATGAGCAATCAGGATCAAATCGATTATTGGAACGGCGAGACCGGTGATAAATGGGTGACACATGCCGATGCGCTTGACCGCATGCTCGCCCCCTTTGCCAAAGCCGTTATAAAGGACTCAGGTTTGGGCCGGTTTGATCATGTGATTGATATAGGGTGTGGCAGCGGTGCTCTGTCTCGTATGGCCTATGAACAGGGCAGCAAGGTAACGGGTGTCGATATATCTGAACCTATGTTGGGACTGGCGCGTTCTCATGCCATCGCACAAGACATGGATATCCCATTTGAGCAAGCTGATGCCTCAACTTTTCACTCGGATCAAAAATTTCAACACGCTATTTCTCGTTTCGGTGTCATGTTTTTTAATGATCCCAAGGCGGCCTTTGCCCAAATCCGCTCAAATATCGTAGATGGCGGCAAAATCACATTTAGCTGTTGGCACACCGCCCAGAAAAACGAATGGGCGATGACACCGCTGCAAATCGCGATGCCGTTTTTAAAAGAACCGCCGACCCCGCCAGAACCGCGCGCGCCGGGCCCCTTTGCTTTCGCCGAAACGGATTATATCATCGAAATTTTGAAGTCGGCGGGTTGGAAGGGGATTGAAATTGGCGTTCTTAACCCGTTTATTGTCTTGCCCGGCAATAATCCACGCGAGAGTGCCTTATTCATGCTCAATATGGGGCCGATGGGCCGGATATTAAAAGAGCAGGCGATTGATATTGGTCCGATCGCCGATGCTCTGACGGATCATTTTGAGCAAATTAAAAATGAAGAAGGCCTGGTCAGCCTTCAAAGCACCGCCTGGCTGGTCAGCGCGGAGGGTTGATTCCACTCAGAATAAATCGCGCCTTTTGGATTATGACGCATAACTCATCGCCTTATTGTACATATGCTGCAGCCTGTGAATGCCGATGAAATGCCATGGATAAGGTGAGGCACTACTTCCGATCGCTTCAAAATGCGGCATCGCCAATTCGTATTGCCCAAATTCGCTGAGGACGCCGGCGAAAATATTATGAGCAAAAACATATGAGTCCTTGGGGCTATTTGTGGTCTCTAATAGATGTGACCGGTTAGACAATAAATCATCTATAATAGCTGGGTTACTTTTGTATTTGTCCGCAGCAGTTTGATCTTCGTCAAATCGCTCCAAATACATATGTCTTTCATAGTGAGCCACTGCCAAAAGTGCACCAAGTTCAGGGTGGTCTGATCGATATGACGCCCTGTCTTTGGCAAATTGGAACATTTTGTCGTGACTTCCCAGCCACTTCTCGCAAGATGCGATTAGATAATTAGTCTCCCCGATGAGATTAATATTCTCGAAGCTCCACATTTGGTTTAAGACGGCGTCTATGTCGTCCCAGCTGGCATCCAGTCCTTTTTGTACCTTGATCAGTCGGGCGCATGCTTCGGAGCCATATTTTGGATGGTCAACAATTGGCGCCAGCGAATTAAGCGCCATATCCAACGCCCAATACATCCGTCCAAATCGGTCATCTGAGACATCTTCGCCGCGCCCCCAGCCGCGATAATACCAAGCGCGCTTTAACATTATTGTGCCTCTTAACAGGCATGACAAAGCCGGTCCGTTACTATCGTCGAACCAGCTATCCAGTAAATCATCTTGTTGAACAAGTTCGCTCACACCTTCGTTGAGCAAAGAAATCTCACACGAGGACAGTCCATCAAACAGGTTCGTTACCTCTTTATGGTCTTGCTGAAGCAAATGATGGACTACATTTGAAACGCGTGGGTGTAATAGTGCAGGCCGATATGGATAGCTAATCGGGAAAAGTTTTTGAATGAGACGCCGCATGAATTCTTTTATCCATTATCACAACGTTGTGAGTCAACGTATTCCAGAATTCAACCAATTTGTTTCACCCTAAAAAATTTTGCCAATGTTCGCAAAATGATTGAGGCCATATGGTTATGGAAAGTACCGATCGGCTGATTAGTGCAGAAAGGCGCGCGTTTATTAAAATTGCGTGCCTTGCAAGATCTGCGAGGTGAATTGCGATAACGCCGTCAGGTTGTTCATTCATTGGCTTCGGCTTGGCAAGCCTATTCAATCCATTTAATTTTCAGTCTTGTGCTTAAATCCGATTCCGGCTTTTATGAATCTAATAAATAAGAGGGGAAGATATGTCCGATGACATGACGGCCGACCCGAAAGGGTATTGGAAGGCCACAATCAGATTGACACTGACGTTACTTTTAATCTGGTTTTTAGTCTCCTATGGCGCGGGGATTTTATTTCGCGAATTTCTGGATCAATTTAAGATCGGCGGAGCGCCATTGGGGTTCTGGTTTTCCCAAAACGGCGCGATCTATGTTTTTGTCATTTTGATCTTTGTCTATTGTCGGCAGATGACCCGGCTCGAGAAAAAATATGGGATAAAGGGCTAAGTCATGGATCAGCAAATCTGGACCTATATTTTTGTCACCCTGACCTTCGGGTTATATATCGGCATCGCGATCTGGTCCCGGGCCGGTTCGACGGATGATTTTTATGTGGCTGGGCATGATGTTCATCCAACCGTGAATGGTATGGCAACGGCCGCTGACTGGATGAGTGCCGCCTCGTTTTTATCCATGGCCGGTTTGATTGCGTTTCTGGGCTATGGCGGTTCGGTTTATCTTATGGGGTGGACAGGGGGCTATGTTCTTCTGGCGCTTCTGCTCGCGCCGTTTCTGCGCGAATTTGGCAAATTCACGGTGCCGGATTTTGTTGGCGATCGATATTATTCCGGATTTGCGCGGGTCGTTGCGGTGATCTGTGCGTTATTTGTCTCATTCACTTATATAGCGGGGCAAATGAAGGGCGTCGGGGTGGCATTTTCCGGCTTTTTAGGCATTCCGGCAAATCTCGGCATCGCTATTGGGATGGTCGTCGTATTTTTCTACGCTGTGCTCGGCGGTATGAAGGGCATCACCTATACTCAGGTTGCCCAATATTGCGTGTTGATTTTTGCTTACACCGTTCCCGCCATTTTCATTTCTATCACCATTACAGGTAATCCGGTGCCACAGCTCGGCTTTATTTCCAATGCGGCTGGGACGGATGTGTCAATGCTTGACAAACTTAATACGGTCGTCCGGGATTTGGGCTTCACAGAATATACATCATCGACAAAAGCCAAAATCGATGTCTTTTGTATCACGGCGGCGTTGATGTTTGGCACGGCCGGCCTGCCCCATGTGATCATCAGGTTTTTCACCGTGAAATCCGCGCAGGCCGCCCGGGTATCCGCTGGTTGGGCGCTGGTATTTATCGCGCTTCTTTATACAACGGCTCCGGCTGTGGGCGCCTTTGCTCGAATGAATTTCATCGATACGGTCAATGAGGCGACTTATATCGCCGATAGCGAAGATTACGATGCTCGCGCGGCTGAAATTGCCGCGGATGGCGGCAAGCCTGTCCCGGTCTGGTATAAGGACTGGGAGAAGACCGGTCTGTTATCTTACGACGACCATAATGGGGACGGCGTTATGCAATATCGTGGCCCCGCGGCGCCGGACGGTCTGGCCAATGAAGTTGTGCCTAATCGCGATATATTTGTTCTGGCCAATCCTCAAATTGCCAAACTGCCGGGATGGGTGATCGGACTGGTCGTGGCCGGGGGGCTGGCAGCGGCGCTGTCAACGGCGGCGGGCCTTCTGATGGTGATCTCGTCGGCGATTTCCCATGACCTTTGCCGACGCACCTTTTTCCCAAATATGAACGACAAGACCGAACTCCGCGTGGCGCGGATTTCCGCCGCAGGTGCGGTGCTGGCGGCCGGGCTTTTGGGGATTTTTGCGGGCCAGCTCGGCTTTGTGGCGCAAGTCGTCGCCTTCGCCTTTGGATTGGCGGCGGCGTCCCTTTTCCCTGTGATTTTCTTGGGAATATTTTGGAAACGTATGAACCGGGAAGGGGCCATTGCCGCCATGCTCACCGGATTGGTGACAACTTTTGCCTATATTTATTACTTCAAATTTGGCGGCGGTAACCCGGCTAACTATCTTTGGAATGTGTCCCCGGAAGGGATTGGCTTTGTCTTTATGTGGCTTGCCATGGCCGTGGGGATTGCTGTGGCGCTCATGACGCCTGCACCACCGCAAGAGGTGCAGGATCTGGTCGAAGATATACGCATTCCGGGATCGCGCCGCGCTCATGGTATGGCGGATGGGGGCATGGCTCCGGCTGAATAATTATCCGGCGGCGCCCTTAAAGGCAGCTTCTAAATCCGCAATCAGATCATCCGGGTCTTCCAAGCCAACAGAAATCCGGATCAGGCCCTCCGTGACGCCAGCCGCATTTCGAGATTCTACCGGCACGCCCGAATGGGTTGTAGATGCTGGGTGACAGACCAGGCTTTCAGTACCGCCAAGACTTACCGCCAGTTTAAACAGGCTTAACCCGTTGAGGACTTTAAAGACCTTGGGTCTATCATCGGCCATAACAAAGGAGAAGGTTGATCCCGGTCCGCTGCATTGGCGATCATATAGGTCACGATATTTCGGATCATTGGAATGTTCGGGATGCATTAGCGAGCAGGGGATAATGTCCTGATTGGCGAGCCAGGTTGCGACTTTACTGCCAGAATCTGCGGCGCGTCGCATCCGCAGATCCAGTGTTTCCATAGAGCGGGCCAGCATCCAGGAGGAATGCGGGTCGAGCTGGAACCCATAGGCACTTCGGGTGAGGCGAATGGATTTTAAAAGGTCTTTGGCCCCGGTGATGCCGCCGGCAATTAGATCGGAATGTCCACCCACATATTTGGTCAGGGAATAGACGCAGATATCGGCGCCGTCTGTCATCGGTGTCTGAAAAACAGGACCCATCATAGTATTGTCGCAAACAATAAGGGGTTTATCTTCGCCGGAAAAATTATCAACGGCACGTCGTGTCATGGCCAGGTCGACCATGGCATTGGTTGGATTGGCCGGGGTCTCTACATAGACAAGTTTCACAGGGCCTTTTTTTGAGCCGCGTTCCAGCGCGTCATTCAATGCAGCTTCTGACATGCCGTCGGTAAAGGGTTCCGCGTGAATGCCCCAGGATGTCAGGACTTTGCCGATCAGGGTTTCCGTGCCACCGTATAGCGGCGTGTAATGCACGACCACATCTCCGGGGCGGAGATAAGTGAGAAAAACCGCGCTGATCGCGGCCATGCCGGATGAGGTCAAAAGCGCGGTTTCGGCCTGATCGGCGATGGCCAGACGGTCTTCAACGATCTCCGTATTCGGGTGGTTAAAGCGCGAATAAACTAATCCACCAGCACCCGCACCTTCCGGGGCGGGTTTGCGGCCTGCGACAACGTCAAAAAATTCCGCGCCTTCTTCTGCGGATTGAAAGGCAAAGGTGGAGGTTAAAAAGACCGGCGGTTTAACCGACCCTTCTGATAGGGCCGGGTCATAGCCATAGGTCATCATCTGGGTGGAGGGGTGAAGTTTCCGGTCTCCAATATGGGTACGGCGATAAGATTTGCGCTGTTTCATGATTGTCCTCGATTTTTTTTTCTGTCCTATCGGGTTTTCCGCGGACAGGTCTACTAAATTTGATATGAAACAAGGTAGAATTTTCGCCCCGTACAACATGTCCGCAAGATCTGATCTTAAGCGAACTCAAGCGTTAAAGAGTATTCTGGAATGTATTGACATGTAAAAACCGATTTGCCATCGCAATAGTTGAAAAGGGGGTCAAATTGCGATCATTACTTGTTTTACTAGTATGCTTTGTTAATGCGGGTTTGGGGGTTTCGGCCTGGGCGCAAAGCGTCAATGAATATGTATCACTCGGCGCGCCGGATCCATGGGTCGAGATCCGAGAATTGCAAGACGTCACTAAAGGCGACTATCCTGATCGGGATAGTTATTATCTTTTGGTTGATTGGCAAGACCGCCTGGATGTAAATGAAGAAGTGGATTTCGTCCGCTATGCTGAGGTGTTAACAACGTCAAATGCCGTCGAGAATAGTGCGACCCTCCAAATTCAACTCGATCCAGATTATCACAAGATAAAAATTCACCATGTCCGAGTTATTCGAGATGGTCAGATCATTGATAAAACGAATCTGGAGAATTTTGAAATTTTTCGAGCCGAAACCGAACGAGATAAGCTCATTTACAATGGTCGGTTGGAACTTTCCTATCTGGTGCCTGATGTGCGGGCCGGTGATGTATTGGATTACGCTTATTCACGTTATGGAAAAAACCCGGCCCTCAAAGGACATTTTTCGATCCGTCTTCAACAGTCTTTTGATGACGTTGTTTTGGATCTGCATCACCGATTGCTCATCTCCAATACCTTTCCGGTAAACGAACTATCATTGAATGGCGGTGTAGAGCCTGAGATTACTAAAGGTGTTCAATATGATGAGTATCAGTGGGAGTTGAGTTTGCTGGAACCGGAAATTGTCGATGCAGATCAGCCAAGTTGGGCGATCTCCTATCCCCAATATCATCTCAGCAGTTTTAAAGATTGGTCCGAGGTCGGGCAGTATTTCGCGCCGCATTACGAGATTGATGACACTGACCGAAAAGCTATCCAGGACGTTGTTGGCCAAATACAGGCTGAGCATTCCAATCCATCAGATCAGTTGCGAGCGGCCCTGGATTTTGTTCAGTCCAATATCCGTTACGTTGGCGTTGAAATTGGTTCTGGCGGATATATTCCAAGATCGCCGCAAACGACCATGGAAAAGCGGTATGGTGACTGCAAAGATATGACCTTGCTGCTAAAGACATTTCTATCGGAGCTCGATATTGAGGCGAAACCTGTCCTAGTAGATTTTGATCGCCTCGGAGGCCTATCGCAGTTCCAACCCAGCTACACAGTATTTGATCACGTTTTAATTCGGGCTGAGGTTGGGGGTAAAGCTTATATTCTTGATCCGACACGCGGTCAGCAACTCGGCGATTTATCCAGCCTTCAACAGGGTGTTTTTTACAAGGGGGTTGAAATTTCAGCCGAGAGTCGGGGGATGTTATCTCTTGATGTGCCAACCCCTGAGTTCCACGAAGACTTCCTCGAAGTTTATGACATGGTCGACATGAATGCGCCGATAAAAATGCGCTCTGTGTCGACCTATCACGCTTACCGTGCGGACAGCATGTATAATTGGTATAAGCGTGAAGGGACAAAAGGCGTCGCCGATTCTTTCCTGAAATTTTATCAAGACAAATATCCGACCATTGAGCAGGTCGGGGATGTCCGTTTTGAAACGGACGCTTCGGCCGGTTGGTTTAAAATCGAAGTGAATTATGAAATTCCGGATGCCTGGGATCCAAATGAAGATGACGGCATGAAGTACTTGGATATTTATGCTTCAGAGACAGATTCAAATATCCCGGATTTTAAAGGGTCCGCGCGATCGACGCCATTTGGAATCTCACATCCAATTCACGGCCGACAGGTTATTCGTCTTCAGGTCAATGACAATTGGAGCTTCGAAGATGAAGAAGTCCACCATAGTTTTGATGCTTTTGACTATTCCAAAGTGACGACTTTTGAGGACGACCTCTATGAAGAAACTTATATTTATAAAACCAAACAGGATCACATTGATCCGGAAAAATTTCCTGAGGTAATGGCGGTCTTGTCCGAGATCGATGATGAGTTAGGAGTAGCGTTGCGATATCCAATTGAAGAGGTTGACGATCCTTCAGAGGACTGGGTTTTGATACTATTGGGTTTGCTTTGGGTTGCCGGATTATTGGGCAGTTCTATCTACGTCTTGATGACCATAAAGCACCACGATCCCAGCGCTGCAGAGCAAGTGTTTTATCCAGTCAGACTATCTAAATTCATTCCAATGACGATTCTGACTTTTGGAATGTATGAGTTATATTGGGCGTTCCGACAATGGCGATGGGTAAGGGTGCATAAAGGTGAGAAAATATGGCCAACTTGGCGGGCCATATTCGGTGTAATCACAAATTTTTCGCTTTTTCCCAGAATGGCGAGGGAATCCGAGCAGGGCTTTAAATGGTTTAAAAATTGGGCCATCCCATTAGCGACAATCATTTTATTATTAAACATTTGCTCGGCGATGATCGATGAATTTGACGTGCCTCTCTGGACATCAATTGCAGTATATTGGATAGCATTATTGGCGTTTGTCCCGGTGGTAATGCAAGTAGAAAAACTAAATGAGGAACGCCCTAATATTTTAGATGAAAACTCAAAATATGGTTGGCAGGCGATACTCGGAATCATTGTTTCAGCGCCACTATATTATTTTATCTTTTTAACGTAGCCCGTAATTGGGTTTCTCACGAAACCGTCATTTGGGATTGAGCTGAGGATTGCGTAGATGACACAAAACGTTTTTCGAAAGTGGATAATATGGAAAGTCTAAGTGAAACTGGCGCACATGAAACCAATGCAGATGTCCGCGATGAAGTTCAATCTCGCTACGCCGCAGGCGCTCAGGCGGTCGAAGCCGCTTTGTGTTGTCCGGTGGATTATAATCCGCAATATTTGACGATTATTCCGCAGGAAGTCCTCGACAAAGATTATGGCTGCGGGGACCCGTCGCGATATGTGCGCGAAGGTGATGTGGTGCTGGATCTGGGTTCGGGCGGGGGCAAAATCTGCTTTATTGCCTCACAGATTGTTGGGCCGGAAGGCCGGGTTATTGGGGTTGATATGACCGATGATATGCTGGAGCTGGCACGTCGCAATGCGCCGATTGTAGCAGATGAAATTGGGTATTCCAATGTTGAGTTTCGGCGGGGTCACATCGAGGATTTGAAATTGGACCTGGACGTATTGGATCAATGGCTTTCAAAAAACCCCGTTACTTCATCTTCGGATATGGAGGCGATGGAAACAGAAATATTGCGGATCAAATCCGAGATGACATTGATCCCGGATAATAGCGTCGATGTAATCGTTTCCAATTGTGTTTTGAACCTCGTATCAGATTCAAAAAAGAAACAATTATTCTCTGAAATGTTTCGGGTGTTGAAGATTGGAGGCCGCGTGGCTGTCTCTGATATTGTATCGGATGAAGACAGTCCTGAGGCCTTGAAAAATGATGCGCGGTTATGGTCTGGTTGCATCTCAGGCGCCCTGACCGAAGAGGATTTTGGGTTGGCGCTGGAAGAGGCGGGTTTTCACGGTATCACTTTGGATAAGCTAGAATTAGAACCCTGGCAGATTGTCGACGGTATTGAATATCGATCGGCGACCTATCTGGCCTATAAGGGCAAGCAAGGCGAGTGTCTTGAGAAAAACCAAGCCGTTATTTACAAAGGTCCATGGCGCAATGTGCAAGATGATGATGGTCATGTGTTTCGCCGCGGCGAACGTTCTGCCGTCTGCGAAAAAACCTTCAAGCTTTTGAAAAAAGAGCCCTATGCGGATCAGTTCATTCCCATCGAACCTGCAATTGAGGTGACAGAGCGTATAGACTGGCCGGCCTCAGATTGTGGCGTGCGTCGTCGCGACCCCTCGGAAACCAAATTAGGAAAACCAAAAGTGACAACAGATCCGTCCCAAAGAGACAGTTGTTGTTAGCCCGGAAGTTCATATTATTCGGCCTGGTCGCGCTGACGGGATTAATCATCACTGCCGCCTGCGCACCTGTGCAGCTCTTGAATTCCGTGACGCCGTCATCTGGATTTGAGAAATCATCCGATATTTCTTTTGCCGACCATGAGCGCCTGAAGCTGGATGTATATCGCCCAAAGGACGGGGCTGAGACGGGGCCGGTGCTGGTCTTTGTGCATGGTGGCAGTTGGTTAGAGGGTAGCAAAGATATTTACAAATTTATGGCCGAAAGCCTGACCCGTGCCGGTCTGACAGCCGTCATTCCAAATTACCGGTTACATCCTGGAATCAAGTTTCCAGACCCGGTGATCGATACCACCAAGGCCGTGGCCTGGACCGCTCGTGAATATTCTGGCCGCCCGATATTTTTGATGGGACATTCGGCGGGCGGATATAACATCCTTATGACGGCGCTCGATCCGCAATTTCTGGAAGACGAAAATATTGATCGCTGCACCTCTATTTCAGGGGTCATCAGTCTGGCTGGGCCAGTTGGCATCGTCCCACTTAAGGAAGAACCTTATATCACGATATTCCCCGACCGATTTACGGCGAAGGACGCGCCGCTTAATCAGGCCCATAATCCGGCTCCGCCTATTTTACTGATTAATGGAGATAAAGACAGGTCGGTCTATCCTCAAAATGCCGAACGACTGGCTGCAGAGATCACCGAACGCGGTGGCAATGCGACGGTAAAAATTTATAAAGATATGAACCATATTGATGCCGTTAAATTCTTTTCAAAATATTTTGACGGAGATTCGACCCTGAAAGCGGATGTTGTCGAATTTATTCGCAAAAACAGCGCAATAAAACCTGATTATTGCCAATAGTTTTTTTCTTTTCTTGATCTTATTTTTGTGATTAGCCTTCGACCATGACACATTATGATGCGATTATTATTGGCGGCGGCCATAACGGGCTGACCTGCGCCTATTATCTGGCCAAGAAAGGTCTTAAAACCTGTATTCTCGAAGCCCACCATGAGGTCGGTGGCGCCGCCTTTACCGAAGAGTTTCATCCCGGATTTCGTAACTCCGTTGCCGCATATACGGTCTCGCTTTTGCAGCCCAAAGTTATTCAGGACATGGCTCTGGCCGATCATGGTCTGGAGGTCGTGCTCAGAAAGATCGATAATTATATTCCCTTCAAAGAAGGGTATATGCTGGCCGGTCGAAACGGATTAACCCGCCGGGAGATTGAACGTCTGTCACCAGGCGACGCGGAAAATTATGATCGCTATGAAGCTATGCTGGAGCATGTCGTGGCTTTGCTTCAAGAGTTCATTCTCGCGGTGCCGCCGAATGCGGGCGGTGGTCTGTCGGATGTATTGGCGCTTTTGAAAATGGGCAACCAAATGCGAAAGCTCACTCTGGCAACCCAGCGTGACTTGCTCGACTTTTTCACAAAAAGCGCCACAGAGATTCTGGACTATTATTTTGACCATCCGACCGTCAAAGCCCTGTTTGGCTTTGATGCCATAGTCGGTCACTTCGCCTCGCCCAATGAACCCGGTACGGCCTATGTCTTATTGCATCATGTCTTTGGTGAGGCGGCCGGCGTCCCCGGGGCCTGGGGGCATGCGGTAGGTGGAATGGGCGCGATCACCCAGGCCATGCGCAGGGCCTGCGAGGCCGCCGGTGTTGCGATCCTGACCGAACATTCGGTTGAAAAGATTAATTTCAAAAATGGGCGTCCAGTCAGTGTCCAGGCCAATGGAAAAGAATTTGGCGCGGGTATCGTCGCATCGTCAGTGCATCCCAAAACCCTGTTTGAGCGTCTGATCGACTCCGAACATCTGGATACGGATTTCAAAAGGCGCATTGACACATATGCTTCGCACTCCGGGACCTTTCGTATGAATGTGGCCCTCGACCGATTACCAAAGTTTAAACATCAACCGGACAATGATGACTTCCTGACTTCGGGTATAATCATTGGCCCTGATCTTGAATATATGGATCAGGCATGGGTTAGCGCCAAGGCCAAAGGCTGGTCGGACCATCCAATCGTCGAGATGCTGATTCCGTCGACACTGGACAATTCCCTGGCCCCCAAGGGCCAACATGTGGCCAGCCTGTTCTGCCAGCAATTTAATTATGACCTTCCAAACGGGCAGAATTGGGATGATGTACGCGAACAGGTTGCCGACCATATTATCAAGACGGTTGATCGGTTTGCCCCCGGATTTAAGAAATCTGTAATTGGGCGTCAGATCAACAGCCCGCTTGATCTTGAACGTCGTTTTGGCCTGATCCGCGGCGACATTTTCCACGGAAGAATGAGTCTGGATCAATTATTTTCTGCCCGCCCTGTTTTGGGTCATGGTTCTTATAGAGGACCGATCAAAGGATTATATATGTGCGGAAGCGGAACCCACCCGGGTGGCGGTGTTACCGGGGCTCCCGGGCATAATGCAGCGAGTGTTATTTTGAAGGATAAAGCCTGGCGATAGCGCCTCGCGTTTTAATCGCACTCAAATTCGTTTTCAGTGCCTTCAACAGGACGACATTTATCAGGCCAGCCATTGCTTTGCCATTCGTCAAGATAACCGAATTTTTTGGCAAAATCTGCAAAGGATGGGTGTTGGCGAATGGCTTTTGCCCATTCCAGGTCGCTCCAAAGAATGGTTCCGACGAGAGAATTACTGCCCCCAGCATTTCCCCAATATTCAAAAAGCTCAGGGATCAGTCCCGTGCGGGCCATGGTAGCCAGTAAAAAGCCGTTAATTTCTGGATCCGCAACAGAAAGTCTAAGCCTTACCAGACCATGTAAACCGTCAATGTCTGGTTGACTTTTTTGGTAATAGGCTCGGGCCGTGGCGTCCCATAAATGCCGCGCCCGCAGGTCTTCGGGCATTTGATTATAGGCCGCTTCGTAAAGTTCCATAAATATTTCAGCCGACCGCTCTGGATTTCCTTGGACAAAGGCGTTATCGGCCATGACCGTATAACCCCCAAAATTTCCAAGGGAAACAGCGCGCTTTGCCGCTCGGTCTGAACCTTCAAAGTCACTTTGAATATGACGGTTCACAGATAGGAAGAGCCAAGGATCCGTTCGCATAGGATCAAGTTCGCTGGCGCGTTGCAGGTAAGGAATTGCGTCATTAGTTCGACCCAAATAGGAATAGTGATCCCCTACGACGCCGTTGATTTCCGCGTTGTCAGGTTCGAGCTCTACGGCTTTCAAGGCGAACTCCGTCGCTTTTTCAAGCTGATTGGAATAGCGGTAATAACGTTGCATGGCGAGTTGGGACATGGCCAAATCTGGATTGGCTCGTATTGCCTGTTCGGCCGCATGTTTAACGCGAGCAAGTAGATCAGGCTGCGATGTCGTAGGGACAAAGGCAGCAATTTGGCCATTCACCCGAACCAATTCGGCCCATGCCAAAGCGAATTCTGGATCCAGTTTGACCGCCCGTTCAATCAGGCTGCGCGCTTCAAACAAATCATTCGCTTTATAGGAAGACAGAGAAAGATTTCGGCCTTGCAAATACCAGTCATAGGCATCTTTGTTTTCTGTTAGGCCAATAGCAAAACGAGAATCAGGATCGACATTGAGAATGACGTCCAGCTCCTCTGCGATATCTCTCGATATTTTTTCCTGTAAAATAAAAATATCCTTAAAGCTCCCATCATAGGTTTGCGACCACATATGGAATCCATCTTTCGCGCGGATCAGCTGGGCGGTTATGCGAACCTTATCTTCGTGAGTCCGCACCGACCCTTCCAGAACATGGGCAACATCCAATGTGTTGGCGATCTCTCTGATATCCAGGTTTTGTCCTTTGAAATAAAAGGATGAGGTGCGTCCCGCGACTTTTAGATTGGGGACACGGACAAGCGCATTGAGGATTTCTTCAGAGACCCCATCCGAAAAATATTCCTGATCACCATTCTCACTCATATCGGCAAATGGGAGTACAGCGATTGATTTTTCCGGGGCGGGGTTTTTGGCGCCTAATATATTAGGTACCTGTCCATTTTTAAGACCCCCATACTGATTAAGGATAAACGCGCCTAGAAATAATAGCGCCAGTCCAGCCATTAACCAGCTCGCCGGAGTGCGTTTGGATGTCCGCCTGGCAGGAGCTGAGATCCGTGTCACAGGCGATTCTTGTGATCCACCTTCCAGCTTTAATTCTATGGCCTTTCTCAATTCTTCCATAAACCGCTTGGGATCATCAGATGCATCTAGAGAATGAAACTGTTTGAATCCGATTGGCGGCTCGGTACCGTCCAGGTTCAGGGCGATAATTTTACCGGCTTCAGCAGCAACGCTAGCTTCGTCTTTAACCCACCGACTTTTAAATGAATGTTGAGACCAGGCGACGATAACAACCTTTGCAGCCGTCAATTCTCGTTCGATCGCCTCATAAAAATCTTCACCGCCGACAATCTGACGGTCCCACCAGACTGTATAGCCATCTGCTTCAAGCGCCGCGCCTAGCCTTTCTATTTGGGCACGGTCGGGACGCGCATATGATATAAATATGTCGGCCATGGCCCTCTGAAACTCAATAAAAAGGGAAGATCGTTTTTCTTCTCGGCATAATCACCGAAAATAAACGCCAATATCAAGGGGCAACTATAAATAAAATGATGCCAAGTCTATCCTTTAGGGCGGATATCGCTGAATTGATACTGATACAGATTACTTGACGAAGGCCAATTCTTGCGCTTCGCCCTCGATCAGGCCCTCTGTGATGGCCTCCAGGGCGCCCAAAATATCGTTGGTTTCGCTGGCTTGAAAGTAAAGACCGTCTGATGCGCAGGCCTCTAAAGCAGATTGCGTAGCGGGAAGATGGGGCTCGGCAAACCATTCATACCAGGCTTGGCCGTTTAGATCCGGATAAGGCAAATGCAGTACGGCGATTTCTACGCCGTTACTTTTTAATCCATCACAATAGGAGGATTGAAACGGGCCGGTTATGATACCGGCGCTGTAATTATTATTCAGTCCATCGGTCACTAAAACGGCAAATTTTTTCGTATCATTCTGACTGGTCCCGCCCCCGCTGGCGCCAATTTGCATGGTGACACTAGGCATGGCCGTATCAAACCGGGTTCCATGTTTATCGAGTGCAAGTCCGTTCAAACTGGTCGACAGATCAAACGGAATATTGGTCACTTCTTCGACCTTTGCCAGGCTGTCACTCACCGCATATACGCCAACCCGTGTCGTTAATGAGGCCTCCGTAAAAATCTGGTCAATAATCTGTTCGGTGACATCGGCCAGTTCGTCCTCGCGAAGATTTATCCCATTAGCGCGAGCAAATTCATAGGTTGTCACCACAGTGCCACCGATTTCCGGCTGAATAAAAGATTCGTCAAAATGGCAGGCAAATGCACAGCCATCGGCAGCAGCGGCCATGCCTGAGACATAGGGGGCTGTCAGGTCTTTCAAGGTTTGCATTTCTGCCGGCGTGGCGGCAATCCCTAAAGACGCCGACCAGTCGAGGATAAAATAGATGTCATTATATCCCGAGGCTTCTCCGAAACTAACTTCTGACTCGACTGAATAGGTCAACTTTTTGTCGATGACGATATCAAGAATATAGGGATCGACCGCCCCGCTGACTTGACCAGAAACCGTAAACCCGTCAGTTCCGCCGTCCGCAATGGAAATGACCGGTGCGTTGGAGCGATCGCACCCATGATTGGCGCAGTGTTCGTCATAAACATCTTGGCCAAAAAGTCGGGCTTTACCTTGATTTTCTTCAAGTTGATAAATGCGCGCCGCGGCCATTACGCTGGCGTCAAGTGCATTTTGGGCTTTTGATTTTGTATGGGTGACTGACGAATGGTCGATCGCAAAGCCGGTAACCATTAAAATCAGGAACGAACTGCCTGAGAATAAAATGGCAAATTGTCCGGATTTATCCCGTGCATAATTTCGTATCAAACCGTTCAAGCGATTTATTGTCTTTTTAGTCATGTCCACACTACCAACAACAGTCGAATATTGATCTGGAAATACTAGATAAAGTGGCAAAAATCCATGAAAGGTGAGGACCAAGGTAAATACACTATTAATGCGCATTTGGCGTGAAAAAGGTTGTAAAAACAACGAATTGAGCGGGTTTGAACGTCGCTAAAAGTCGCGGATCATTCCTATTCAGACGATATTCATGGGATTAAAGTTAATGCGCCGTGAATTTGGGAGGTCAGGATGCAATTTTTCACACCACTAATTATTGGCGCTGTTCTTGCTCTAAGCGCCAGTACACTCGCCTTTGCCCAACCGCCAGAAGGTAAGGGTAAAAACAAGGTCAAAGATAAAAAAGAATGGGTCAAAAAGAAAAAGGACCGCGCTGACGACGCTCGTGAAACCGCGGAAGATCAGGCGGAAAGAGCCCGTGAAGACGCTGAAGAGCGAGCTGAACGAGCCAAAGAGGATTCCCAAGAGGCCAAAGAGCGGTCTTATGAGCACCGCCAAGATGAGGATCACCGAGTTGATGGGCGTGAACGTGCCAAAGAGGCCAAAGAAAGGTCTTATGAACACCGCCGAGACGGAGAAAACCGGGCTGACAATGAGCGCGGTCGAAGCGATGAAGAATATAAAAGCCGGGGTAAGTCTGAAAAAGACATTGCTAACGCCAAAGGCAAGGGCAAGAAAAAAGGTTGGTTTGGCCGTACATGGGACCGTATTCGCGGTCGCGGATAGCTCATATTCAGCCTATGATTAACCACTGCGGGTATCCGCAGTGGGTTTTAGTGCCGTAAAGTTTATTTCCGTTTGCTATTAGTTGAGCTATGATTGAGTTCAGAAACAATTTCGAGCGGGAAAGTCATGTTTAGACAATTTGTTTTGATGGGCGCTGCTATTTGCTTGGTCGCATGCACAAATAATTCAGAAGACATTGAACGCACGGGTCCCTGGATTTTGGATGCGAGTGAATCTGGCATGACCTATGTAACCGTTAAAAATGGGGATCTGGGCGAGATCAATACATTTCGAGAAATCAGCGGCGTTGTCACGCCGCAGGGCGTTGCAAATTTTGAAATCAACATGGAAAGCGTCGATACAAATAATGATACTCGCGATCCGCGCATGCGGGATCATGTATTTAAGACCAGCGAGTATCCGGTTGCATCGGCAAAGGCCGAGGTCGATATGGCGGCATTTGAAGGCTTGAAAGTCGGCGAGAGTGAAACCGTTTTACTTGACCTAACTTTAAGTCTCGCGGGATTTCAGTCGGAACAGGATTTTTATGTCCAGGTTACACGACTGGGGCTGAACAAAGTCGTGGTCAGCAATAAAGCCCCACTTTTACTCGACGCGACAGAATTCGGCATGGAAGAGGGGCTTGAAACCCTGCGCGGATTAGCCGGTCTGGATCAGATCAGTCCAGTTGTGCCAGTGACACTGTCCCTGACATTTGAACGTTAAAGCGCGTCTATAAACTCATCCACATCTGAAATTTGTGTGGTGAATGAAGTCACCAGGCGGATGATGCTTTGATCCGCGTCAATATTCGCCCAATGATAGAAGGAAAACCGATCTTCTAAGGCTTTGATTTTGTCATTGGACAAAATGGGAAAGACCTGATTTGATTCTGTTGTGTCCTGTAAAGGAAACCCTTTTGATGTCACTCCCTCTGATAGGCTTTGAGCCATTTGATTAGCGTGGGCTCCGTTTTGAATATATAAATGCTCAGAGAACAGGGCTTCGAATTGCGCGCCGAGAAATCGACCTTTGGATAGCAGTGCGCCGCGCTGTTTAACATGAAAGTCGAAATCGGGTTTAAGTTCGGGATTAGACAAGACAATGGCTTCTCCAAAAAGTGCTCCGGCTTTCGTACCTCCAATCCAAAACATGTCCGCCAGCTTCGCTATTTCTGACAAATTTAAATCATTAATAGGCGAGGCGAGTGCAGCCGATAAACGGGCCCCGTCAATCATCAAATACAGGTCACGCTCGCGACATATCTGGCTCAGTTTTTCTAGCTCGGACCTGGTATAAACCCGCCCGGTTTCTGTCGCATTAGAAATATAAACCAGGCGCGGCTTGGCCATGTGGGGCGGCATGGTGTTTTCGTCATAGGCTTTGATCAAGGCTTCAGGATTTAACTTGCCGTCCTGGCTTGGCACTTGAATAATTTTGTGTCCTGTGGCTTCGATGGCCCCTGTTTCATGAGTGTTGATATGACCAAATTCCGGGGCGATGACCGCCTCATGTGGGCGCAAGGCACCGGCAATCATGATCAGATTGGCCAGAGTGCCCCCTGTAACAAAATAAATGTCAACATCAGTTGATATCTGGTTTTGGATGAGCTTGCGCGCTCTGTCAGAAACCGGATCTTCGCCATAGGCAGGCATGGTGGTGTCATTGACGGACTGAATGGCAGCCAGAACTTTCGGATGCGCGCCGATACTGTAGTCATCTTTAAAATTAATCATCACTGATGTTTAAGGCAAAGCCTAAGGTCTGACAATTTCAAACCAGAATGGCGGTTCTTCGATCAGGTCAAAGAAGCCTTTGATCGCCAATGGATTCCCATCAATTGATACCGATCCTTCTTTCATGAGTTCGCGGATGCTGGCCTGCTTTAAATTTATCCGGTCGAGCGCAGACCGTGTTAACGTCAGTGTCGGTGCGTCTTCATCCATTTGTCCCATGCGGTGATGAAGCGTGCCATTGCTGATGATCAACAAGGCGTCTTGATCCGTATCTGAAACCGCGAAATTCAGTTTACGATCCTTTTTGGCCGCTTTCGGTCCGTTTAATCGCACAGCCAAAAGGTCAAAATACAGATCAAGCGGTAATGACCGGATCATATCTTCTGACGCGGTCTTGGGTGTTGGCAATTGTTCAATAGACCCTCTGAGCTCTCGGGCGCCCGTTAAAAAGAAATTACGCCAAGACCCGCTTTCCGCCTGATATCCCATTTGGGTGTAAATATCGGCCAGCAGATTTGCGGCCGCCTGATTATCCGGCTCAGCGAACACCAAATGGTTTAGCGCTGTCGCCGCGAAGCGAAACTCGCCTTTGTCGTAATCGGCTTGGGCTTTGGCGATAACATTGTGTGCACCGCCCATATATTCGACAAACTTCTTGCCGGCGGCTTCGGGACCTAACGGATCAAGATTGGCCGGATTACCATCAAAATAGCCAAAATAAAGCTGATATTGAGCTTTCGCATTATGTGACACCGTGCCGTAATAGCCGCGATTGTAAAAAGATTTGGCGATGCCATCCGGCAGGTTTAATCGCTCTGGGATTTCATGCATTGTAAAGCCCTGATTGGCGAGACGTAAGGTCTGATCATGGATATAGCGATATAAATCGCGCTGACCCGTCCAGAATTCAACGATTTCATCCTGTCCCCAGGTTGGCCAATGATGGGACCCAAATGAAATTTCGGCCTTGTCGCCATACATGTAAATCGCCTGATCGATATATTGGCTCCACAGCCGACCATCCCGCACTTTGGCGCCGCGCGGCGTATACATATTGTGCAAGGTACGATTGATAATCTCGGCCTGGCAAAAGGCCTTAAATTGCGGCAGATAAAACATGAACTCGCTGGGGGCCTCGGCCCCTAGGGTGAGGATAAATTCCATGTCCACGCCGTCGACATTCAGCGTCTGTCCCGTGTGATCGATGGTCGTGGTCGGATGGACCAATCCCGGCGTACCTGACGAAATGCCCTGGCCGAGGCCGACGCCTATTTGTCCTTCAGGAGATTTCGGTAGAAGCGATCCAAACATATAAGAGGCGCGCCGGCTCATCGCATTGCCCGCTAATATATTTTCACTTACGGTTTCACGAACAAACCCCAACGGTGCAATGACCTCAACACCCTCGGCAATATCCACTTCGGATATCAGGCCGCGAACGCCCCCATAATGATCGATATGGGAATGGGTGAAAATGACCGCGCGAATGGGCTGTTCGCCGAGCTGCTCATCCAGCAATCGTTTGGCAAAAGTGACCGCTTCTTTGGTGATCAAAGGATCGACAACGATCCACCCCGTATTGCCTTGAATAAAGGTAATATTAGACAGGTCATATCCGCGGATTTGATAAATCCCTTCGGTGACTTCAAACAGGCCGTGTTTCGCGTTAAGTTGTCCCTGTCGCCACAGGCTGGGATTGGCTGAGCTGGGCGCTTTTGTATTCAGGAAATCAAACCCCGCATAATCATAGACCTCATTGCCGCCTTCGTCGTTGATGACACCGTCCGGCAGGCTGGCGATAAATCCCCGTTCGGCCAGTTCAAAATCTGTCTGATCTTCAAAGTCGAGATAATTTCGAGTGGCTTGATTTTTCTGAACCACAGCATCCGAGACATCAATTGACGTACTGGCGGAGTCCGCAATATCTGTTTGTGATGAGGTTTGAGCCTGACAGGCGGCGAGAAACAGACATAGGCTAAGAATTAAATTTCTCATGCTGAAGCTCCTTGATCTTCGAGGATCATATGGGCGGCTTTTTCACCGATCATAATGGCGGGTGCATTTGTATTGCCCGAAACCAGTGTCGGCATAATCGACGCGTCGGCGACGCGAAGACCTTGAATGCCGTGAACCCTAAGACGCGCATCGACAACGGACATAGGATCAGATCCCATTTTGCAGGTGCCTACGGGATGATATTGCGTATCGCACCGGGCGCGAATATCAGCGCGAAGTTCCGTATCATCTTCGGTGTCGGAGGCATAATAGGCTTTTCCGCGAACCGCATCAAAGGCGGGCGATTTTAAAACGCGCTGGGCGATCTTTGTGCCAGCCACCAATTTCTCCATATCGCGCGGATCCTCAAGAAAGGCGGGGTCAATCGCCGGGTGGACTTCGGGGTCGGCTGAGTTCAACCACAAACTCCCGCGGCTTTCAGGGCGGATCACTGTTATATGCAGGGAATAGCCATGGCCCCAATGCAGTTTGCGGCCATGATCATCAACAATGGCCCGAACCAGAACAAATTGTATATCCGGGGCCGGCTCGTTACGGTCAACATAAACAAAACCGCCGCTTTCCGCATAATTGGTTGTCACCATGCCTGTGCGCTTTCGAATATATTTTAGAATTTCACCCCCTTGCCGGACAAATCCGGATATTGAAAAGCCGATATTGTCTTTAATCGGACTGCCATAGGCGAGGATAAAATCCGGATGGTCCTGCAGGTTTTCGCCGACACCTGGCAGGTCATGAATTTGCGCGATCCCATGCGGACCTAGCTTGTCTTTCGCGCCGACCCCGGAGAGCAATAAAATATGCGGAGATCCAAAGGCGCCGCCAGATAGGATAACTTCGCGCTTGGCCTTAATCACCTTGGATTGTTTCTTTTGCCGGATCTGAACACCCGTTGCGCGTCCGTCCTCAATGACGACCTTTTCCGTCAGGGCCTGAGTTAAAACGGTCAGATTGGGCCGGTCCATAATATCGTCCAAAAAGGCCCGCGCCGTATTCCAGCGTTCGCCGCCCTTTTGCGTGACTTCATACATGCCGTGGCCTTCCTGATTGGCCCCGTTAAAATCGGCATTGATCGGCATTTGCATGTCCTGACAGGCCTGAAGATAAATATCGTTGATCGATCCCGGGCTGTTAACGGGCGCAACATTTAATTCCCCGCCCTGGCCGTGAAATTCATCGGCGCCGGCTTCGCGGTTTTCATGCATTTTGAAAAAGGGCAAAACCTCGTCATAGCTCCACCCCTCATTGCCGAGCGAGGCCCAGTGATCATAATCAGACCGGTTGCCCCGAATATAAATCATAGCATTGAGGCTGGAGCTGCCACCCAGAACCTTGCCCCGTGGCTGATAGCCCTGACGATTATTCAGTGCTTTTTGAGGCTCGGTTTCAAAGGCCCAATTTCGGCGCTTGGTGACCATGTTTAAGAGCGAGGCCATAGGCACCCACACAGACCAGTTTTTATGAGTACCCCCCGCCTCGATCAGGCATACTGAATTATTGGGGTCCTTGGATAGTCGGTTTGCCAGCACACATCCCGCCGAACCTGCGCCGACAATCACATAATCATATTCCTGTTCCGGCATGCCTCATTCCCCTATGCATTTTTTTGCATATTATGCGGATGAAATGGTAGAAAGGCAATGGGCAGTTGTTATGGGAGTTCAATCGATATTGGGCTTATTCACCTTCACCTTTTTCCCGGCTGGTCGCAATATCCTCGCTTTCCTTACGAAGCGGAATGCTGACTGGGCAAACCTGCTGCACAAACCCGTTGAGCGTATTGGTCAAATTCGCCGGATTAAGCGCATAATGCACAAATTGACCTTTTTTCTCGCGCGTAATCAGCCCTGCATTTTCCAAAATAGATAAATGCTTGGATAAAGACGGTTTGCTCATATCAAAGCGCTCGGCAATTTCGCCGGCGGTTAAACTGGTCGCTGACAAATAGGCTAGGATGCGGCGACGAGGGGTCGAAGCGAGAGCGGAAAAAATCTTATCCAAGACGAGCTCCAAAAAATTATAATTAGCTAATTGACTAACTAACTAAAAGATGATTAAAGATATTTAGCTTATTAGCTAATTAACATTGTAAATTGAAAAAGCAAGGGAGGATTTCATGCTTGGATATACTTATTTGGGATATATTGGGCTTAGCCTGGCACTCACCGTCTGGGTCGGGCATACGCTTCACAAAAACGGGCGGGTGTTTCTGTTGGAAAATTACGCCGATAAACCGCTTCTCGCAGACGCGATTAATCACATGTTGCTGGTCGGATTTTATCTAATCAATATCGGATTTGTATCCTATACTATGCGGATATCCGGCGAAGGCCCGTATAGCTGGACCGAGGCCTTGGAATTTCTAAGCGTCAAAATCGGCTTTATGGCGATGGTTCTGGGCGTGATGCATTTCACCCTCATGTTTGCGCTACAACGCTATAGCCAGATCAGAATATCTGCACCTAAACCAGCTGTAAAACAGGTCCAGACACACGCTTAGCATGTGACAAGGGGTGAGGACTGCTGTTCTAACCCCTAGACATGCTGGTCGAACATGATGGTGTTACCGTCCGGATCCTTGAGGATAAAGCTGCCCGGGCCGGTTCCCGTCTCGTCCACTTCACTCTCGAGCGCATAGCCCTTGGTCTTGAGGTCCTTTTGGATATCGCGCACATCCGTGAAGTCCTCGATCGGTTGGGCCATCTCGCCCCAGCCCGGATTAAAGGTCAGGATATTGCCTTCAAACATGCCCTGAAACAGGCCGATAATCACCGACCCATTGGTCAGGATTAACCAGCCCTGATCGGCGCTGTCGTGATAGGCGCTAAAACCCAGCCCCTCATAAAAGGCGCGGGATTTTTGAATATCTTTCACCGCCAGGCTGACACTGAAATTCCCGAGGGAAGATACGGTTTTGACGTCGCTCATAAGTCTCTCCTTTTGACGCAGTCTAGCTCAGGGGGTGCCACGCGGCAATGCACACGAAAGTTAGAAAAACTTACACCCTCATCCCGAGGAATGAGCGAAGCGAATGTCTCGAAGGAGGGTCTATCTGAACATAGTGTTCCCGCCGGAGCATCCTTCGAGGCTGCGCCCGATGGGCTTCGCACCTCAGGATGAGGGTGGTTCCTATTCCGATCGGGACCTCGAGAAAATTTAGTCATATAGCACCCCGCTGTCTCGAACTTCCGGATCGCGAACGTGTTCGCGTCCGGAATGACAGGGGTGAGAGTAAGATCGGCTCCCTTTTAAAGTCCCTTCTCCCCCGGGGAGAAGGTGGCGCGGAGCGCCGGATGAGGGGGCGATTGAGGCGGGCCAAACCTTGCCACGCAATCCGCGCTATGAGATGATCCGGTCGTGAATATTCAATTCAAAAACTATACCGCGATCTTTGTCGCCGGGGGCTTTGCGCTTCTGGCCGGATTGCACCGGCTTATGATGGGCACGCCGATTTATACGGAAAGGTGGATCGGCCTG
>JAHDDX010000039.1 GCA_020629135.1 Hellea sp. | reverse complement strand
GCGATAACGGTGTAGCCTTCCATGATCAATTTGGGGATTTCAGTATATCCTGGCCAGGTCCCGTCCTGAAGTAAGATGTTGTTATCGCGGTTCGCGCTTTCAATTGCTGCCGCAATACTGTCTTCATAGGTTGCCCCCGATCGAACAACATCTGCGCCATAGGATGTCAAACGAGCATCAAAACTATCCGGGACGGTGTCGGCTAAAAATATTCGAGCTTGGGCTCCTAATGCCTTTGCGCCCGCAGCGACGCCAATGCCGTGATTGCCGGCGCTGGCGCATATAAATGTCCGTTCCGCAGCAAAAGCTTTAATGTCAGGATCAGCATAGCGATCTGCGCTCAGGGATTCGCCTGTTTCGTTTTTCCAGATTTGGGCAATGATTTGCGCTATTGCATAAGGCCCGCCCAAAGCTTTGAATGCCCCCAAACCCATGCGGTTCGTTTCGTCTTTAGCAAGCAGGGAAAGGCCAATATCAGGGTTTATCGATTTTAGCGGAGTGGGCTGGTAATTGGTCTTCGCCTTAAAAAAGTCGAGAGCTTTTATATAGTTAGGATTAAAGCTTAGAGTGTCGAGCGGCACATAAACCCCGGATCAGGAAATCTTCTTGCCGTAAAGCTCCAAGCGGTGGTCGACCAGTTCATAACCGAGTTTTTTGGCGATGCGTTCTTGTAATTCTTCGATCTCTTCGTCGACAAATTCAATGACATCACCCGTGACCACATCGATCAAATGATCATGATGTTCAACATCGGCGGCTTCGTAACGGGCGCGTCCGTCCCTGAAATCATGGGTTTCAATAATGCCGGCATCTGAGAACAAACGGACCGTGCGGTAAACTGTGGCCAGCGAAATTTTGGGATCAACATTGGCCGCGCGACTATAAAGTTCCTCCGCATCCGGATGATCATCCGAATCGGATAAGACCTGGGCGATGACCCGTCTTTGATCGGTCATTCGCAGCCCGCGTTCAGCGCATTTTTTTTCAATCCAGCTTGGCATGATCTCTCTTTTCGATTTGTGACTTTATTAGCGCTGCGTGGGTCAGTCGTCCAGTTTTTTACGAAAGGTCAGAGCGGCAACTCGTCCTTTTTTTCGCCGATAATAGGCTGGGCGGCGGCCAATGCGTTCAAAGCCAAGCGCTCGGTAAAGCGTCAATGCGTTTTCATTGTCTTCGGCGACTTCTAAAAAAAGAATGTCAACTCCTTCGGATTTGGCACGCCGTTGGGCGTTTTCGAATATGGCCCGGGCAAGGCCCTGTCCGCGAAATTCAGGGTCAGTTACAATGGTCAGAACTTCGCCTTGGTCGGCCGCCAGACGCAAGATCACAATAGCGTTTAAGGGCGCTCCGTTTCCAATGACAAGATCGTTTTCAATATGGGCGCGCATATCCGCCTCTGGCCAGGCGGGGTCAAAACTTGTTGCGTGTAAGCGGGCCATCGCCGCCGCGTCTTGCTCTTGAAGTTCACGGATCATGTGTGGGCAGTTAGTTTAGGGTCAATTCCACCCGGAAGCTTGGCGTCGGGCGCACGGGAATAAAATGCGGAAGCAGGATAAAGGCCCGGATCATTATGTTGGGCAAGCCAGGCAAGCACAGGCCCGGAAACGATTTTGTGGTCAGACTTGAGACCGATTAACTCAGCCCCGTCACCAACGACCAGTTCCGCCGAAATGTGTGTTATTGCGGCTCTCGCTTCTTCAATCGATTGTATTCGTGGCGGTGAAATCTCCTGGCTGCTTTCATAAACCGCCCAGCAAACTTCGCCGCGCTTAACATTACTAATACTGACGACTTTTTTCTGCGCGTTGGGATCGGCTTGAAACGCAAGCAGTTCCAATACTGATAGACCCAGCGTTGGAGTTTTATGGGGCAAAGCCAGGCCTTTGGCAAAGGACAAGGCGACTCTCAGGCCCGTAAAACTGCCCGGCCCGGTACAGACGCCAATTCGGTCAAGGTTGGCGGGGGTTTGATCCGCCTGTCTAAAAATTTCCTGCACCATAGGGGCCAAACGCTCCGCATGACCGCGACCGATATTTTCAGACTTTGCCGCAATGACGCGGGCCTCATTTACTAGCGCCGCCGTGCACCAGGCGCCCGTCGTATCCAGACCAAGTGAAAGCACTTACAGGGCTTGTTCGACCCGTGTCACTTCGGGCACATAATGTTTGAGCAGGTTTTCAATCCCGGACTTTAATGTCATGGTCGACGAGGGACATCCCGCACAGGCACCGCGCATTTGAAGGAAAACGGTTCCGTCGGCATCGTCAAAATGTTTAAAGACAATATCACCGCCATCTTGTGCCACTGCCGGACGAACCCGAAGTTCGATTAGCTCTTTGATTTGTTCAACGATCTCGAGGGTTTCGCCTTCATATTCGTGTTCCTCATCAAGCTCCTGCGCGATCTGTTCTGTAAGCGGTGTCCCGCCCGCGACAAAGAAATCCATGATCGCCCCAAGGACGGCGGGTTTGAGGTGTTTCCATTCAGAGGTTTCTGACTTTGTCACCGAAATATAATCAGACCCGAAAAAGACACGTTCCACGTCCGGGATCATAAACAGCATTTCCGCGAGTGGCGCATGGGCAACGGAATCTCCGCGCACAATGTCGACAGGGGGACGGCCCTCGCCAGTGACGTCGCGTCCCGGCAGAAACTTCAAAGTTGCCGGATTCGGCGTATCTTCGGTCTGGATAAACATCTGGTTCTCCTATTGAACGCCTAAATGGAGATTTTTGCGGCAAGCTTCAAGGGCTAGATGCGAAATCTGAGTCTAAGGCTTGACCCTAAATTTCCCGACCCGCATCATGACCTTATGAAATGGAGTTGGATATATTTAGTTCTATTAGGGGGCTGTGCCAGTCTGAGTACCCAATTACCAGATATGGACGGCCTTCAGTTTGAAAAGGAACAGGCCCAGCAGGCCCGGGATATTTTTAGCGAAATAGACAAACAGCGGGCGCGGTTCGTTGCAGTCGCGGATCCGATTCTCGCTAAAAATGTCGATTATTGCGAAAAAACCCGGCCTGACATTGGATTGACCCTTCAAAGCCGGGATGACTATCCAGAAAAACTGCGCTCCACGGCGGAGCGCGAGCTTGGACTTGATGAAACCCCACGGGTTGTCTTTGTTCGTCCGGGTTCACCGGCTGATAAAGCCGGCGTCACAAAAGGGGCGATTATTCGACTTGAAAATGGTGAGGCTTTGTCAGGTCGGGATAAAGCACTGCGAAAGGCGATTGAGTCCCGAACGCCGCTGATAATCGAACAGGACGGCCAGACAATGTCCATGGTGTTTAATCCGGACATTCGTTGTGATTATCGTTTAAGTCTTAGAATGACATCGGCTATCAATGCCTATGCGACCGGAAAATCTATTGTCGTCACAGCGGGTATGATGGAATTTGTCAATTCGGATGACGAGCTAGCCTATGTGATCGGACATGAACTTGCCCATAATACTCATAGACATATTCGAAAAAGCATAACCAATTTTATTCTATCCGGTCTGGCCCATCGTTATACCCGCCCCTTTGAGGCGGAGGCGGATTATGTTGGCCTTTACTATGCGGCTCGCGCTGGATTTGACTTGAATAATGTCGAAGACATTTGGCGCCGCCTGGCGCGGCGAAGCCTAAAACCTATTTACAAGGCCAAAACCCATCCCACATTTCCGAACCGGGCTGTTTTGATTGAAACAACTCGAAATGAAATTCAGGCTAAAAGAGATGAGGGCCTTGATCTGATCCCTAATCCTCGATCAAAGGCCGGATCATGAAACGTCTGCTTTTATCAGCTTTGTTAATTTTGTCCGCTTGTGGTGTCGCGGCCACCCCTGAGGCCGAGTCCGTTGAAACGCTGGAATCTGAAATCATTGATGAACCGGTAACTTTCGAAGCCGTTCTGGATGAATATAAAGCCTTGAATAGCCGTTTGGAACGGGTGGCGTATCAATTGCAAAGTGCTAATGTGGATTTGTGTCCTCGCCAGATGCACTCGCTCGGCTTCACTGTGCACACTATTTGGGATTATCCGGAACATTTACGTGATGTTGCTCGGGTTCTATTGCCAGCGTCTGATGCCGTGTCGTTGCGAACCATTCGGCAAGGCTCTCCGGCAGATCAACTCGGTCTGCAGATCGGGGATATATTGATCAGTTTAAACGGTTCCTATTTTCCGCGTGGGCAGACGGCTTCGCAATTTTATAATCTTGCCTCTGCGCGTGCCTTTAAGGCTGAGACAGTTGATTTAATTGTGGAACGCGGCGGTGAACGACATAGCTATTTTGCAAGCCCTGAACGTCTTTGCGGCTATCCAGTGAATGTATTTTTCTCCGAACGTATAAATGGGCATACAGATGGTGAGGAGGTCTGGATCACTTCCGAATTGATGCGGACCGTGCCTGACAATGTCAATCTGGCCTTGGTTGTCGCGCATGAAATGGCCCATGCCATGGCCGGGCATATGGATCAGGTGCCAAGCAAACGACTGGAATTGGAAGCAGACCGGATGGCCTTGATCATGCTAGAACGCGCAGGCTTTGATATTGACCGGGCCATATCTTATTGGGCACAGGCGCCCCATCCGCATGGTGAGCCCGAACTTGGGTCTTCACATCCGTCCATTCAAGAACGTTTAACGCATTTCCAAGCGGTTCGAGAAAGTATCAGGGCTAAGCAATTGGCAGGCGAAACTCTCAACCTCGATTAATGGCCCTCATGGCTTTCGGATTTGATCGGCTGATCCAGGATTGGGTCCGCGATCTCGGCGATCACGGTCAGATCCGGCGCATTCTTAAATTTTAAGGTGATAGAGGCATCGCTCTGGTTTTCGTCTAAAGTTATACCAAACATCATCAAATGGTAACCGCCTGGGGCAAATAGAACGTGATCATTTGCGGGCAGATCAACACCGTTGACCTTGCGCATTTTCATGATCCCGTCCTCCATTTTATGGGTATGAATTTCAACGCGTTCAGCGATATCGCTTTCCGCGGCGATCAGGCGATCAGCCGGGCCACCATTTGCAATTTGCATATAGCCAGCTGTCATAGTTCGGCCCGGAAAAGGTGGTCGAACCATGGCGTTAGAAATTACAATACCTTGTTCCATAGCGGGCAGATGATCTGTTGCTTTTTCATGGGTTTTTGTGTGGGTATCCGAACAGGCTGTTAGGGCGCCAATGGTCGCCAATATGATGAGGCGGCGCATGATCTAGCCTTTCCAAAATCCCATAACGTCGCGCACATCAGCGACGATTGGGTTTGCGATGTTAGCGGCAGCATCTGCGCCCGCCGATAAGATTCGGTCAATTTCGTCCAGATCTGACAGATACCGGTTCATCAGCTCCGTGATCGGTTGCAATTTGGCGACAGCCAGATCGGCAAGCGCGGGTTTGAACACGCCGAAACCCTGTCCGGAATATTCAGCTAAAACCTCTTCGGCCGACTGCCCAGACAATGCAGCATAAATGCCAACCAGATTGTCAACTTCCGGCCGGTCTTTCAATTCATCCTTTGATTCCGGCATGACCCCCGCATCGGTTTTCGCTTTGCGGATTTTCTTGGCGATGACGTCGGCGCTATCGGTTAGATTGATCCGGGAATTATCCGATGGATCGGATTTAGACATTTTTTTGGTGCCGTCACGTAATGACATGATGCGTGCGCCCGGCCCTTTGATTAAAGGTTCTGGCAATGGGAAAAAACCGGGGGCTTTAAAGTCATTATTAAACTTGGCGGCAATATCACGAGATAGTTCAAGATGCTGTTTTTGGTCTTCGCCGACCGGAACATGGGTAGCTTTAAAGGCCAGAATATCTGCTGCTTGCAGGACAGGGTAATCATATAGCCCCACCGACATTTTCTCAGAATTTTTGCCCGCCTTGTCTTTGAACTGTGTCATGCGGTTCAACCACCCAATCCGGGCGACGCAGTTAAAATACCAAGCCAGTTCTGTATGGGCCGCGACGCGAGATTGCGGATAAATAATAGCTTTTTCGGGATCGACACCGGATGCTAAAAACGCCGCCGCAATATGGCGGGTCTGTTGAGCGAGGTCGGCCGGATCCTGCCAGACCGTGACAGCGTGCAAATCCACAATGCAATAAACGCAATCATGATCTTCCTGAAGATCGACAAATTTCTTCAATGCTCCCAGATAATTTCCGAGATGCAGGGACCCTGACGGCTGGACACCTGAGAAAACCCGTTCCGGGCCAGCATAGGCTTGTGGCGCATCGCTCATAATATGACCTATCTTTGTTTCGCGCGGCTTTTATCAGTGCCGTGAAAAGAAGCAAGGGTTATGAGGCGCGGCGAAAAGCGTCTTTAAAGTCATTTATGTTAAAAGCTCGGAATAAAAAGGCGAATACGACGTAAAGGGACAGACCGGCACCGCAAACAAAAAGCAGTAAAGTATAATCGTTTAAAATATGCCCGCTTAGCATAGATTGCGCTCTAGCCCCCAGGAACCAGCAAGCTATTCCCATTATAATGGAGGCCGCCAGAATACGTGGAAGTCTTGATTTCAACCGGTTATCAAAAACCAGGTGAGATTGCTTGAGTAAAATGTAAATCAGGCAAAGCACATTGCTCCACCCGGCTATTGTTGTGGCCAAGGCTAAACCGTAAAAACCGACAGTGAAAAACAAATAGGCGCCCAGGGCGAGATTGATGAGGGCTGACATGGCTGCAAATATCATCGGTGTCTTTGTATTTTCACGGGCGAAAAAGGCCGGCGTTAAAACCTTCAACAAAACGAAAGCGGGCAGGCCAAAGGCGAACATCTTTAAGGCTTTGGCGGTTTGGGCCGTATCTTCTGGGCCAAATCTGCCGCGCTCAAAAAGTCCACCAATTAGAAATTCCGGCATAACTGCAAGTGCCATGGTGGCGGGCAAAGTCAGATAAGCCGCAATCTCGATGGCCCGATTTAAAGACATCATAGCCCCGCTATCATCTCCGGCCCGCAGTCGACGGGACAGGGCGGGTAACAAGGCAATGCCCATAGCTATACCGATAATGCCAAGGGGAAGTTGATAGAGACGGTCGGAATAATAAAGCCAGCTTGGGGCGCCTTCCTGGAACGTTGAAATAAAATGGCTGACCATGATGTTAATATGCGTGATCCCGGCTGAAATCATTCCGGGGACACCCAGCACCACCAGTCTTTTGACGCCCGGTGTTAGCCGTGGCCGCATAAACGGGATTCGAATGCCGGCCCGGCGTACGCCCCAAATCAGCAAGCCCAATTGCAACAGGCCCGAAAAGGTCATTCCAAAACTTAAATATAGTGCGAGCGTCTCAAGCGGTATGGTTGTTTGCGAGGCCCAAAACAAAATTGATATCCAAACGACATTCAATAGAACCGGAACAAAAGCCGCGACGACAAAATAATGTCGCGTATTGAGGACTCCAGAGAACAAAGCCACGAGTGACATCAAAAGAAGATATGGCATAGTTATCCGGGCATAAAGAACGGCCAGGTCGTAGACGGACCGTGTTCCGGGTTCGGCGATCTTTTCAAGCCCGCCGCCGATAATATTAAGTGTCCAGGGCATAGTCAGCTGAAAACCGATCACAATCAGGGCGACAATAAATAATAAGGCCGATAGGGCCTCGCCGGCAAATTGATTGGCGGCTTTATCGCCTTTTTCTTCCAGGCGTCGGGCGTAAAGCGGAATAAAGGCCGCGTTAAAGGCGCCTTCGGCAAACATGCGCCGAAACAGATTAGGGAGTTTCGTCGCCGTAATCAGCGCATCATTGATAAGGCTGGCGCCCAGAAAATTGGCGATTAAAATATCGCGTACTAGGCCCAGGACACGGCTGACCATGGTTAAGGAAGATATGATCGCTGTGGATTTAATCAGCCTCATGCAGCACTCGCTGTCTGCTGAGGTTCGAGTACTTTTCTAAGTCCTGATTTGATGTGGCTGCGTTTTATATCCGCGGTGTGGGCTGCGTTTCTGGGGCGGACATAAAAAGCATCGATGGCCCGCGTTCCCACCACTTCAATATGTGCGGACAGAACATCTAGATCTTGCGCGTGAAGCGTGTTGGCGAGATCATAAAGAAGACCTTTTCGATCTCGACCTTCAATTTCAATAATATAAATATCTTCACGGCTAGTGTCCAAAATACGCACGATCGGGGCGACTGGAATCGCGGCGGCTCGCCGGGTTGGTTTGGGGGTATTAAGCGCGAGATCATCCACATTGGAATTGAGTGCGTTTTCGACCCGCCCCCTTAATTGCTCTAATATCCGGGTGTTTTTTCGCCCAAAGGCCAGATGCTCGGTGTTTTGAAGATAAAATACGTCCATGACCTGACCTGATTGATCGGTGTGAAGCTTGGCGCCCGCGATCAGGGCGCCTGATGCGGTTATGGCCAGGGTCAGATCCGCGAAAAGTCCTGGACGATTTTCTCCTAAAACCCACAGCTCAGTAATATCTCTAGGACGATCCAAACGAATGTATATGCCTGAGCGGCTTCCAGATTTGACAAGTTGATCATACCAGCGCGCATGCCGGACAAGATCCGCCATATCAAAATTGTTCCAATATCCTTCGCTTAAACTATTTGTAATAGGAGATATGCGCGAAGCCATATCGCCGGGAAGGCGTTCGGCAAATTGTTCTTTAACAGCCATGGCAAGGGCTTCCGGTTCAAGGTCGACTTGTCCCTGCAGGTAGCGCGCCGTATTGTCATAAAGTTCGCGCAGCAATACTTTTTTCCAATCATTCCATATGCCGGGCCCAACGGCTTTGATATCAACAACAGTCAAAGCATAGAGCATGCGAAGCCGAGACATTGATCCGACAAGCGCCCCAAAGTTCGCGATGGTTTCCGGGTCAGAGATATCTCGGCGCTGGGCGGTCTCGCTCATGTCCAGGTGGCGGCGAACCAGCCAGGCAATGGTTTCGGTTTCCGGCTTGGATAATCCGAGACGGCGGCACGCTCGGCGCGCCAATCGAGCCCCTTCAATACACTGGTCACCTTGCCCCTTGCCCGTGTCATGTAAAAGGCAGGCCATATAAAGGCAAAACCGTTCTTCTTGATTAAACCCTTCAATAATAGTGCTGAGATGTGGGTGGGACTCGCTCATCTCACCAAACTCAAAATCATGGTAGTGATTGACCAAATGCAAAGAATGCTCATCGACCGTATAGGCATGGTGCATATTAAATTGTGTCCGGGCGACGATACCGCCAAATTCAAGCAGGTAGCGTCCAAGCACGCCACTTTCATTCATAACTTTCAAAGTGGCATAAGGGGCTTTGGAACCCAGCAAAATCCGTCGAAAAATTTTCGCGTTTTCCGGATCGCGTCGAAATTCATTGTCTATGAGGTTGCGCCGGAAGGCGATGGCCGCAAAAGCATCTGGATGAATATCGAGATTTCGCCGTCCGGCGATTTCAAATATCTCCAAAACAAGTGAAGGCGTTTCGCGAATGGTCAGAGGGTCTTTAAACATCAAGCGACCATGATCGAGAATAAATCCCGTTTCTTTCATATTGCGTTTCGAATTAGGTAAAAAGGCATCGAGCCCTTTCGGCAACAATAAGGATTTTTCGGCTTCAAGCTTAGCGCAGGCAATCCGGGTCAAGGCGCCGACCTGTCGGGCATTTGTAAAATACTCGCGCATGAATTTTTCGACCGCCTCTTCGACCCGGCCCGATGCATAACCCATTTTACGGGCCAAGGTGATCTGGCGGTCAAAAGAGAGCGTCTCGACGGGGCGACCGGCATCAAAATGCAAGTGAATTCTCGCGCGCCATAAAAAATCCGCGGCGCGAATAAATCGGGTTGCGGCGGCTTTATCAAACAGGCCCATTTCAACATAATCCTGCGCCCGGTGTGCATCATTGATTTTGCCGTCTTTGTCCAAAAACCGGGCAATCCAATAAAGAACATGCAAATCGCGCAGGCCGCCTTTGCCTTCTTTTATATTGGGCTCGATCACATAGCGGGAATTTCCTTCCCGGTCATGGCGAATGTCGCGTTCTTCCAGTTTGGACGCGATATAAGCGCGACCTTTACCTTTGGCGATATCGCGTCGAAATCGTGTATAAAGATCACGGGCGAGATCGAGGTCGCCACAAATAAACCTTAAGTCCAGCAATGCCGTTAATATGGTCTGATCTGACTTAGCAAGCTTGATAGATTGATCAATTGAACGGGTCGAATGGCCGACTTTCAGCCCAATATCCCATAACAGGTAAAGCATATATTCGGTTACGCTTTCCGTATGGGCAGACCCTTTTTTATGAGCTTGTAAAAACAATAGGTCGAGATCTGAACCCGGGGCCATCTCCCCCCGCCCATAACCACCAACCGCACAGACCGCCATGTGCTCGGCGGCTGTCGGATTTTCGGCAATTATTATGTAAGACGTCACCAGCTTGAAAATGGATTGAATAAGCGTGTCATGTATGGCCGCGATCAAATGCGCGGTTTCCAATCCATCTAGACGTCCGGCTTCAAACCGACTTTGTATATCGTCAAGGGCCTGAGCGCGGAAGTTTTTGAGCGCGTCCAAAAGCTTTGGTCTGAAACTCCCAGAATTTATGACAATGGCTTCAAGGTTATTATAAAGGTCAAGCTGGGCCTGGCCTAAATCCGAGCGATGCCCCCGATCCGGAATTGATAGACGCCGGCGCCTTGGAAATTTGGGGCGCCGGGCCATTACCGCTTCTTTGATCCCAGCTTGGACTTCAAATCATATAACAAATCAAGCGCGGCGCGCGGTGACAAGTCATCGACGTCAAGATTGTCCAAAGCCATTTCAATTTCAGAGGGCTTTTGTTTGATTGGCACTGGATTGGCGTTAAAGAGTGGCAAGCCACCCAAGCGGTCCTGAGCCTGATCATGATTATCCTCAAGCATGTCCAAAACAGCGCGGGCGCGGGTGACCGCTGCCTGCGGCAGACCGGCGAGCTTAGCCACCTGAACGCCGTAAGATTTATCAGCGGCGCCGGGGCGAACATCATGCAGAAAGATCAGATCGCCGTCCCATTCCTTGGCGTGAAGGCAGGCGTTTGACGCATGGTTTAGATCTTCGGCCAGGTCTGTAAGTTCGTGATAATGGGTGGCAAACAGGGCCCGTGTTTTATTAACGCCGTGCAAATGTTCCGCGGTCGCCCAAGCGATTGACAGGCCATCAAAGGTGGCCGTGCCGCGCCCGATTTCATCCAATATGACAAAGCTTTTAGGGCCTGACAAATTCAGGATGGCTGCCGTTTCAATCATCTCCGTCATAAAGGTTGAGCGTCCCTTGGATAAATCATCAGACGCCCCGACGCGTGAAAACACGCTATCGGCCACGCCGATATGAGCCTCATTTGCAGGCACGTAACTTCCGGCTTGAGCGAGGATTATCATCAAAGCATTCTGGCGAAGATATGTTGATTTACCGGCCATATTGGGGCCAGTGATTATCGTCAGGCGGGGCGCTTTGTCTCCGCTGGCATCCAAAGCGCAGTCATTGGCCGTAAACGGGGAAGCGCCTTCTTTTCTCAAGGCCTGTTCAACCACGGGATGACGCCCGCCTTCAATTTTAAAAGATAAGCTATCATCGACTTTAGGCCGGCACGCCTTTGTCTCTTGGGCCCATTCGGCCAAAGCTGTTTGGGTATCCAAGATAGCCAACAGATTTGCACAAAGCCTTAAGGGCTCGGCCAGATCTGTAATGCGAGTCGCGAACTGCGAGAAAATTTCCTGTTCCAGCGCCAAAGCCTTGTCGCCGGCACCTGATATTTGCGCATCGAGATCGGCTAGTTTCGTCGTCGTAAAGCGGATTCCGCTGACCAGTGTCTGGCGGTGAATAAACAGACTGTCATCGCCTTGGGATAACATTTGATTTGCATATTTTGGCGTGACTTCGATGTAATAGCCTAGGACATTATTATGCTTGATTTTCAAGGTCGGGACATCTGCCGTTTTGGCATATTCAGCCTGTAGACCAGCGACGATTTTCCGACTGTCATCGCGAAGCTGTTTAAACTGATCGAGATCTGCGTTCCAGCCAGATGCAATAAAATTGCCGTCGCGCGCCAACATGGGGACATCGTCTTGGAAGGCCTGCTCGATATCTGATTTCAAATTACCGATATCTGTTTTTGAAATTGCGGCCAGGGTGCTGCAGATTTCTTGAACATTGTCGGGCATGTCCTTAGCCTGCTGACTTAAACTTGAAGCGATGGCGATGCCCGTATCCAGTGTTCGGGCAATCTGAATAATATCGCGCGGGCCACCGCGTCCAAGCGCAATACGACTGACGGCGCGGGCCATATCACCTGCGGATTTTAATCGATCACGTACCAGATTGCGTAAATCGACCTGATCAACAAAAAACGTCACGGCATCCAGCCGATGGTTTATCGCAATCACATCTACTAATGGCCGAGACAGTTGGTCTGCCAGGCAGCGCGCCCCCGGACCGGTCACAGTTTTATCGATGACAGATAATAATGACCCCTGACGCTTTCCCTGTTGTGTCCGGTCGATCTCAAGGCTGGCACGGGTGGCGGGATCTATAGCGACATAACCGGATGATTGACGTTTTTTGGGTGTGGATAACCGAATAGGGTCGCCCGCCTGTGTCAACGCAATATAATCAACAAGGGCGCCCGCCGCCGAAATTTCCGCATTTGAAAATGTGCCAAATCCATCCAGGCTTTTGACATCAAAAGTTTCCAAAAGGCGGGATTCGCAGTTTCGCCGATCAAATTTGGTGCCGGCCAGAGGTGTAAGCGCGCTATCGGGTAGAATGATCTGCGCAATGAATTCTGGTGATTGATATAAGTTCTCCGGCAAGATCAATTCGCGCGGTGTCAGCGCGGCAATCTCGCTGGGGAGACGGTTGGCGTCGATATCGCAGACTTGAAACGCGCCGTCTGAGACATCGGCCCAGGCTAAGGCTGTGTCTCCGCTTAATGACCGAAATACGGCTGCAATGTAATTGGAATTGCGGGCATCCAGCAGAGAATCTTCGGTCAAAGTTCCCGGGGTTACCGTTCGTACAACTTCGCGCCTGACTACAGCCTTATAACCCCGCTTCTTGGCTTCGGCCGGGCTTTCGGTTTGTTCGCAAACGGCGACCCGAAACCCTTTCTTGATCAGGCGCTGAAGATAGGTTTCAGAGGCGTGAACCGGCACCCCGCACATAGGGATGTCAGCACCGTCATGTTTGCCGCGTTTTGTTAGCGCGATATCAAGGGCGGCGGCCGCCTGAACGGCATCATTGAAAAAAAGTTCGTAAAAATCACCCATGCGATAAAAGAGTAAAATATCTTCGCCGACCTCTGCCTTGATCGACAAAAACTGCGCCATCATCGGTGTAACCCGAGTGGACTTGTCGGTGGATTTCAAGGGCGCATTCATGGGCGAGCAAATTCGCCGATTCACCCGTCACATGCAAGTGTTAGTATGTTCTTGGCTATGGGTTTTCTCGGGTGCGAATGCCTTTGGAGGCATCGGGGCCAAAGATAAGTATTACAATCGCCAAAATAATTGCTGGGATACCGAGTGCCGCAGAAAATAAGAAAAAGGATTCGAACCCCATTTTATCAGCCATTATCCCCGTGAAGCCAGACATTGTTTTTCCTACCAAATTAAACAATGCGGAAAGAAATGCATACTGGGTCGCAGCAAACTTTAAATCGCAAAGTGAGGACAAATAGGCGATGAATATTGTTGCGGCGAACCCTTGAGCCAAATTGTCTGCCCCAACGGTCACAAACAAATAGATCGTTTTAGGATCAGAAATGGTCGATAACCAAGCAAAAGCGGCATTAGTGATAACCATCAATATCGACCCAATTATTAAACATCGCATAAGGCCGAATTTTATTGAAATGGCGCCAGAGATAAAACCGCCGATAATAACAGGCCATGGGCCGAAGAAACTTGAAACCAGTCCAACTTGAATCTCCGTGTATCCCACTGTTTGATACATGGGTCTGGCCATAGGTCCCATTGTTTTGTCACTAATTAGATAGGTCGCGACGAGCAAAAAGACGATTGGTGTCCATGGACCAAGCCGACCGACGAAGCTAAAGAACGGATCAATTACATTCTCTTTGATTGCTTCACCAAGAGATCGTGCCTTACGCCTTGCGCCGCGTGATGGCTCTTTAATGAAAAACACAATAAGGCCATTAACGGCCATTACGGTGGCCATTACCAGATAGGCGATATTCCAATTTGTAAGCCCTGCAACTATATAAGAAAAGCCGGCGCCTATGATAGCAAGTCTATAGCCTAATACATATACGGCAGCCATATTGGTTTGATCGTCACCCGGGGCGGCTTCAATGCGCCAAGCATCAATTGATATATCAAGGGTGGCCCCAGCCGTTGCCAAGATAACTGCCCCGAGGGCAAGCTGCCTCACCGAAGTTGACGGATCGGAAGCTGCTATTGTTAACATGCCAACCAATGTTCCGATGATTGCGAAAAGCATCCAGGAACGCCTTTGCCCCATTCTTGCTGTCAAGAATGGAATTGATAAGCGGTCAACCAACGGCGCCCAGAATACTTTGAATGTGTATGCTAAGCCTATCCAGGCAAAGAAACCAATTACAGAAAGATCGACGCCTTCCTTGCGCATCCAAAAAGCTAGTTCAGAATAAATCAGCATATATGGAAGCCCGGAGGCGAAACCGAGTGACATCATGCCTAGCATTTTGGGATGAAGGTAGGATTGAAGCACCTGACCCCAACTGGTATTTTTATACATAATATCCCCTGTGTTGGGGATACATTGCCCTAAAGTTTTAGTATTTGTCTATGAATTCTTGGACAGGTTAGCTGGCCATGCGGGCTTCGCCGCCGCCCGTATGATTTTTGACCATCTCAGACAATTCTTCTGCGGCGACCGGCTTGGTCATGAAGTCATTCATTCCAGAATCAAAGCAGGCATTGCGATCATCATCAAAGGCGTTGGCGGTTAAGGCGACAATTGGGAGTTTGTCTCCTGTCATACCCAGGCCGCGAATTTTTCGCGTCGCTTCAAGACCGTCCATATTCGGCATGCGCATATCCATGAAAATCATGTCATAGGTCGCGTTTTTAACCGCCTCAACGGCGAGAGCACCGTCTTCAACAACGTCAACAACACACCCTTCGGCTTCGAGTAAGGTCCGAGTCAATAGGGCATTAATCGCATTGTCTTCGGCCAATAAAATCTTGGGACCAGTCCCTGCTTTGGCGGCTTTTTCCTGTTCGGCGGCCGCTTCACGGGCGGCTTCTTGCTCAGCTTCACGCTTCTCGGCCAGATCTTCAACGCCGACGGCTTTGGCAATAACGGCATCGCGCCAGTTATTTCCAAGAACCGCGTCATCATCCTCAATTGGAAGTGCCCGTCGTTCATAGGGGCGATCCTCGGAGGCCGCAGGTGGCGGCGTTTGTACCGGAGGCATAACCGGTGCGGGCGGCATCGGAGGTGTTGGCGTAACCGGCGGGGGCGCAGCGGCCACCGGAACCTGCGGAACAGGGGCTTGAGCCTGCGGGGCCGTCGGGTCTTGAGCCGGATGCGCGGGAATAGCGCCCATTGCGGGTGCTTGGGGAATTGTTGGTGCAACAGGTGGAGGCGGCGCATAGGCCTGTGCTGGCGGCGGTGCCGTAACAGGCGTGTAAGGCGCTGCTGGTTCAGGCGGTACCACGGGGGCGGTTGGCGGTGTATAAACCTGGGATGCAGGCATTTGTGGCTCAGGAACCGCGGGGGCTTCCGGCATAGCAGGGAGTTCTGGCTCAAACTGGGCCGGAGCCTGGGCAACCACGGGGGGTGCCGGAGCTTCAATCGGTTTTGGGATTGCAGGCGGTTCGCTCGGAAGTTCAGCTTGCGGAATAAAGGAATTGGCGCTCAGCGCGTCGGTTTCCTGACCGGTGTGGACGGGGGGTGTCGACATGGCCGGATCAGCGATTTGCGCCGGTGGTTCCGCGTAAGTTTCAAAGGGCACTTCCTGAACAGGCGGGGTTTGAGGCGCCGGCATAGGTGCTGCACCCACAAATTGGGTGACATCCCGCGCAAAAGACAGAGCGGAGCCATCTGGGAGAGTGACTTCCAGCCAATCATAGACCGTTTCACTTCCATCTGTTTTAGGTATGCGCGCCTCGAACCGGCTTTCGCCTTCAGTTTGTGAGGGTGCAGGCCATCCGGTGACCGGATTGCCGGTCCAGTCCTGAACCTGTCCGCCATAAAGTTGGATAAATGCTGCGTTGACAACGATTACCCGTCCCTGCGCATCGCGCTTTAACATGGGATCCGGCCAGGTCCACATTTGGGATGCAAAAATTTCGTCTGGCGACATGAATAACCTCGTTGTGCCCCGATTGATCAGCTTAGATATCGGGCATAGTGGGTGCTTAATCTAAAAAATGTCTTACCAAATGGGGTGAAATGACGGAAAATTGGCCGAAATTTCGATTAAAAACGCCAGTTAAAATACTATTTTAACGATAACTTGAGGAGCAAATTAACTTCAAAATACCGCTTTTTTAGTGTGTTCGGCTGTGTGAAGTCCCTTGCGGGCGCGCCGAAGGGACAAAGCTTCGGCGATATGAATGCGCCGAATTGACTCGCTGCCATTGAGATCCGCCAATGTTCGCGCCAGTCGAAGAACACGGTGATAACCGCGGGCCGTGAGGCCCAAGGTCTCCGCCGCCTGGATCAATAATTTTTGCCCCTCCCGATCGGGCTCGGCCACATGATCCAACCGGTTGGTCGGCAGGTCCGCATTGGTCAGACCGCCATTGCGTTCGATCTGGATCTGTCGGGCCTTCGCAACACGGTCGGCAACATCGGCTGTGCCTTCCGAGGCGGGCGGTAAGGAAAGATCAGCCGGCGTCACGGCAGGTACATCAATTTGAATGTCGATCCGGTCCATAAACGGACCCGAAATGCGAGCCTGATAATCGATGGCGCAGCGTTCACCCCGTCGGCAGGCAATACCGTCTGCACCGGCGGTTCCGCAGCGACAGGGATTCATCGCAGCAATCAATTGAAAACTGGCCGGATAATTCACATGAGCATTAACCCGCGCCACCGAAATCTCTCCGGTTTCCAAAGGTTGCCTCAGGCTGTCGAGGACTTGTGGCGTAAACTCGGGAAGTTCATCCAAAAACAAAACCCCGCGATGCGCCAATGAAGCTTCGCCCGGCTTGGCCTTAACACCGCCGCCAACCATGGCCGCCATGGACGCACTGTGGTGTGGCGAACGGAAAGGTCTGTGACGTGATAATTGTCCCCGTTCAAGCAATCCGGCAACTGAATGTACCATGGAAACGTCCAGGAGTTCTCGGGCTGTTAAGGGCGGTAATAGTCCCGGTAATCGGGCGGCGAGCATGGATTTGCCAGACCCCGGTGGGCCGACCATCAACATATTATGCCCGCCCGCCGCGGCGACTTCGAGAGCGCGTTTGGCCGTCTCTTGCCCGCGCACGTCTTTTAGGTCGAGCACATCATGATCGTCGAGCAGAGCCCCGGGACTGGGTCGGCTCAAAATTTGGGTGCCTTTAAAGTGATTGATCAATTGAATAAGATTATGAGGGGCCAATATCGGCAGATCACCGGCCCACGCCGCTTCCGGTCCATTGGCCTCAGGACAAATCAAACCAAGACCGTCCGCATTGGCCTGCATGGCGGCCGGTAACGCGCCAGGCACACGAGTTATGGTACCGTCTAATGCGAGTTCACCAATGGCGACCCAATCCATCAATGCATCTTCAGGCACCGCACCGATACAGGCGAGTAGACCCAATGCAATGGGCAGGTCATAATGGGCGCCTTCTTTGGGAATGTCGGCAGGGGCCAGATTAATTACAGTTCGACGATAGGGAAGCTCGACGCCAATGGAGGAAAAACATGCCCATATCCGATCCCGGCTTTCAGCAACGGCTTTGTCAGCAAGCCCCACAATTGAAAATCCGCTACCACCAGACGCGATTTGAACCTGAACATTAATATGCCGGGCATTTGTGCCTTCAAAAGCGACTGTCGAAATATGTGCAACCATGTGCTCTCCCAGAAACCTTATATAAAAGAAAAAAGAACAAAACAAGAACTTATTCATGTTTTTTGAATTTCTGTACCGGGGAGATATTTAAGGTGAACCTCTGAAAGAGAGCAAATGTCTCGCCATGACTTTATCGATGCCATTTCAGACCTTCGATCAGAATATCATCGATCTATTTATAGAGCAGAGCCTAGGTTTTTGTTGCGGTATTTTATGAATCCAGACCTTTGTATGAATTCTTGTTTGAGGCGATTTTGAAGCAATCGTATTTCCAATTCTACTTTATATTTAAACAGAGTAGAAATTACGAGTTTGATCTAACCGAATATGCTGACATAATCACTCACATTAATGCCAAATCGCCGTTTAAATGCCCTGCGCATACGTTGCAGGTCCCCAAAGCCACTATCAACGGCCACCTGTTTCAACGGAAGGTTGGCCAGGATTAATTCTCTAGCATGGTCAACTCTCACATGTTCAACAAAACGCGCGGGTGTACTATTCAGCTCGCGTTTGAACCGCCGGGTTAATGTGCGTGAATTCATACCGGCTGATTTCGCCAAAGAATTCAATGACCAATCTAATTCTGGCCGCGATACCACATTTTCAATTAGCCGGGTTAATTTATCGTCGTTGGAAAACTGTCCCGCTAAATGGATAGCATATTGGCTTTGACCGCCGACACGCCGAAGTTGAACGACGAGTTCCCTTGCGACCTCCAGGGCGGAAGACGAACCACAGTCTTTACGAATGATAGAGAGCGCTAGATCGATGCCGGTCGTTACGCCCGCAGACGTGAATATGCGTTCATTCGTTGTAGTGATACGGTCTAGATCCCAATGAACATTCTCATATTCATGCGTTTCTTCTAATCGCGACCAATGTGTTGTTGCGGTTAGGCCATCAAGAATGCCTGATTTTGCCAGGATTAGGGCACCAGAACAAATTGAAATAATCCTCCCACCACGCACGTTGGAAGCCCTATTTACGATAATATCCAATACGACCTGATCCTGAAGCAAGGCATTCACGCCGATTCCGCCAGGTACGATAAGGTCATCACTTTTATTCGTTGCGGATAAACGTCCCTCGGGCACAAGCTTTAGCCCGCATTGTGTCATAATTGGTTTCCCGTCTACGGAAACATAGCGCACGGAATAGCGTTTTCGACCATTAACCTGTGCTTCTGAAAAGGCTTGCACAGGGCCCGATACATCCAAAAGATTCACGCCATTAAAAAGAAGAACTTCTATTGGACGGGTTTTAACAAAACTGTCGATTTTTGATATCATTTTGTCATTTAAGACAACACAGATAACGAATACAAGTCATTATCAACAGATTAAATAAACCAGATATCAGATAAATGATGGAATACTTATTTACATACGGGACTTTGCAGCAGGAGACTGTGCAGCTAGAAACCTATGGGCGATTGTTACATGGAACAGTAGACCATTTAATCGGGTATAGACTGAGCACAGTCGAAATCTCAGATATAAAGGTTATCCGTAAAAGCGGCTTGAAACATCACCCGGTAGCTATTTTTACCGGCTATAAAAGCGATGTGGTTTCCGGCAAAAAATTCCAATTAACACAAAGCGAATTAGCGGCGTCAGACGGGTATGAGGTCGCAGAATATGAACGCGTCAAAACCGTATTGAAATCGGGGAAATCCTGCTGGGTTTATGTCCTAAGAGGGAATCTTATTCCATGCAAATAAAGTAGATTTTTCCGTCCTTCACAAATGCTGGGTTCAATTAAAACGCAGGCATAATATTCCAACGATTGAGAGAATAGATGTCCAAAAAATTCATTGCCGATGTTCCTGGGGTTCCTGCTCTTACATCGCCCATTTCTAATGCCGTTGTGATCGGGAATAGCTGTTACATTTCGGGGCAGCTCGCCTTATATGATGACGGTTATCGTGCAAGTTCCGCGAAAGACGAAGCGGCTCGCGCGTTCGAACTCGTTTTCCTTATTGCCAAAGAGGCCGGTTTTCTTCGTTCGGACATTGTGTTTGTTGACCTGGCATTCATAAATTTAAACCGGGATCTTTTTGAGGTTAATCAACTATTTGACCAATTATTCGATCCTCGACCGGCGCGAACAATCTATCAAGCAGCCGAGCTTCCTTTTAGCGCGAAAGTCAAAGTTCAAGCTGTGGCAATGCGATAAGTCGTAACTAATGCAGTTTAAGTGGCGGATGAAACAATAAAAAATGGAAATGATAAATTGAACTCTCAAGAATATATCAACCGTAAAACCGAACTGTTGAAGGCGCAAAACCAAGCGCTTTCGCTTTTAGAAAAAATAGAATCGAAAAAGATTTTGAGACCGGGAATTACTGAACTCGATGCGACGAAAGAAATTTTTGAACTGGCAAAAAATGAATATGGAATCGTTCAGCATTGGCACAAACAAATCGTAAGATCCGGGCCAAATACGCTGTGCACGTTTGATGATATATCTGACAGCAGAACGATTGCGGAAGGTGATTTAGTGTTTGTCGATTTAGGCCCGGTTTTTGAAGGCTGGGAAGCTGATATTGGGCAGACATACCTTATAGGTAACAATACTGAAAAAGCAAAATTAGTCGCCGATTTGCCATTAATTTTTAACCAGGTCTCAGGGAAATTAAAAGACCAGCCGGAAATAACGGGTGCGGAGTTATATCAATATGCACACGAGTGTTCGGAAAAAAGGGGGTGGCTATTTGGTGGTCATATTGCGGGGCATATTGTGGGCGAGTTTTCACATTTTTTATGGGCCGGGCGTTCCCGAGAGCTTTACATTTCCCCGCTTAATAAAACATCCCTATCGGGTTTAGATCCAAAGGGGCGCGCGCGACACTGGATTATTGAAATACATTTGACGGATCAATCTCGTAGTTTTGGCGGATTTTATGAGCGCTTAGCCCTATCTTAAAAGGCGCATAGTTATGAAAAAAATATGGATTTTGCAAAACTGCGTGTTACCAATGGAAGAAATTTTCATGTTTTGGCGGTTTCTTTTTCGTTACAAAATTAGGTTGTTTTAAAGCTCAGTCCATTGCTTAAGTTAGAAATCATTGATGCGCATATTAAGCTGAAACCAAGCTGCTTGCCACAATGTCGAGCCACTCCTCGCAGGGATGTCGTTTCAGTTTCGCTGGAATCAGTATATATTATTGCAACGTGGCGGGCCGACTGGATCATGGTATAATGCACAGCCAGGCGGCCCCTATCTGTATAACCGCCCAGGTGAAGCTTGAGTCGACTCTATTCCCGCTATTATTTTTGTTTAATTTGGCCGCCTTGAAGAATAGTTTTTCGTTCTGAATACCGACTGACCAAATAGTCTTTTCGGTCACGTGTTAATATCGTGAATTTTATCAGTTCTTCCATGACGTCGACAATCCGGTTGTAAAAGGACGAGTTTTTCATACGGTCATTCTCATCAAATTCCTGATAGGCTCTGGCGACCGAAGACTGATTGGGAATGGTCAACATCCGCATCCAACGTCCCAGAATGCGGAGTTGATTGACCGTGTTAAAAGATTGCGAGCCGCCTTCGATCTGCATCACGGCCAGGGTCTTGCCCTGGGTCGGCCGTACCGAACCATCCGATAAAGGGATCCAATCGATTTGGGTTTTCATCACGCCGGTCATGGCACCGTGCCGCTCAGGAGAACACCAGACCTGACCTTCCGACCATTTGACGAGATCATGAAGTTCTTTGACTTTGGGATGGTCTTTGTCGGCCTCATTGACCAAAGGCAAACCTTCAGGATTAAACACCCGGGTGTCCGCGCCCATATCTTGTAAAATACGTTCCGCCTCTTCAATAGTTAGACGGCTAAAGGCCCGTTCGCGCAAGGATCCATATAAGAGTAAAATGCGAGGCGGGTGTTCTGATGAGTTCAAAGGTTCAAGTTTATCAAAGCTTGGCGCGTCAAAGGCGGGTTGGAAAATATTTGAGTTTTCTGACATGGGTTATCTCATTATAAATTCACTCAATGCATCGAACATCGAGGTTTTAGTGTAAATTTTTAGGCGGTGTTGCACTCGCAGTCTTGCAGGCATTTGGTGATCTTGAGCCATTCTCCCAAAGCCACTTGAAAGGCGTCCCGACCTTTTTGGGTTATTGTGTAGATTTTTCGTTCTCGACCGGACACGACCTCGGACTCAAAAGTTACATATCCGCCGGCTGTAAACTGCTTTAAAACCGGATAAATTGTGCCCTCCGCCGGCGTGCAGCAGCCTTCGGTGCGGTTTTCGACCTGTTTCGCGATATCATAACCATGCAGCTTTTCATCTTGCAGAACGCACAGGATAAAGAATTTAGACAAGCTCATTTTGATGGTGTTGTTCCAATATTTGGCGCTTGAGAAATCCGGAATTTTAACAGCATTGGTCATATCGGCGATATATGCATCGACCATCGATGCGTCAACAGCTAAATGAATTCGGAGACTAATCCAAAAAAATAGTCGGGCCTTTAGGCCCGACATATCAGTGAATTTAGTGGATCAAATTTGAATTGCCTCTGCGCAAGTTAATCCACGCAAAGCCCGAATTCGGTTTTTCCGTTTTTGACTTCGGCAAAGCAGCCAAAAGGATTATCCGTTCGCTGACAGGTGCCGGTGATACCGGTTTTATTCGCGTCATCCGTACCGGCCAGGCATTTGCCCTGGCATTGGCTGCTATCGGAACAGACCATGCCGCCATCCCCGTAAGGGCGGGTGCAGCGTTCTGCGCCTAAGATACCGGCTTTCTCGATCTTGCCACCGGTCGCTAGACAGGTTGCTTTTTCCAGTGTGGTCATTTTCGGGGCTTCAGGAATGCCGCCGCCTGGCGGTGTCGGTGGCGTGACGGGTGGGCTCACCGGTGGTTCCGGTTCGCTGATGACGGAAAATTCGGAAACGTCATAAAGATGTTGAACCGCCCCGCCATTAGAATAGCGGATTTCCTGAGCGCTGAGGTCCATAATAACAAAGGCTGAGCGGGTCCCATCATAAAGATATACATGGCGTTGATCATGGCCAAGCTCGCTGAAATTATAGCGGGTACCTGATGATGTAATTTCCAACCACTGGCCCTGATTTTTAATAAACTCGCCGCCATTATAGGTCGCACTTGCGACGGTCGCCGTGGTGGCCCCGGTATTTACCGAAGGCGGTGATGGAGGCTGGCTTGGCGGTGCGGCGGGCGGCGCTGGTGGCGGGGCCATTATTTCCATATTGGTGATGGTATGCATGACATGACGGGCCTGTCCGGGCCATTCCGCATAGATCCGGTTTTCACGGGCATTGATCTCGATATTCACCCCGTGTTGTTTAAGATATAAAAAGACGCTGTCATTATCTCTGCGGACTTCTTTGAAGGTATAACGCCGATTACCTTGGGCATCGAATTCGCCCCATTCGCCGGACCCGGCTTTTTCGAACCAGCCGGATGAAAAATAGGCTTTGGAAATATCGCTGGGGGCCTGTGCCGCGGCGTTTGGCGCCATAAGCGGAGCGGTTATGGCGATAACCATACAAAATGATAAGGCCAGAAGAATACTGGCGATAAAAGGTTTGAACGAAAATGGTGTGCGCTGCGTTGAGCCTGTCATAGACTGTCCCCGTTTGTGTAATCTGTGTTGTGACCAAGTTTACTATAAGTCAGGAATGCCAGAATAACACAGAAAACCCGCCTCAGGGGAATTCTACTCAGCTAGCCCGACACATCTGAGGGCTTTGAAGCCGTCAACACCTTGCGGGAAGATTAAGGGCTGTTTGGACGGATGCAGCGGATCGCGCATATGATAGCCATATTGGGATTTTCGCAGGATGACAGCCCAATGGGTACGTCCGTTCGGCAGATCAAAACTGGCGAGCGGATAAAACCCGTCGCGCAGACACTCACCGATCAAATCGTCGCTGACGCTGTCATGGTAACGCGCCGTGGCCTGGCCTTGGGTGGCGCGGTCAATCCCCGCCCAGATCAGCCAGCCCCGCGCCGTATAGCCGTCCACTTGTTTGAGCCGGGCATTCAGGTCCCCTGGATCGGTGTCAAAACCCAGATTGCCGAGTGCCATGGCCGTGGCGGTGACCAGACAGCCATCGGTCTCCAATGGTTCGCCGGATCCGCCGAGGGTTTCACGAGCCCAGCGCGGGTCTTTTTGTCGAAAGGCCACCCGGTCAGGGAGCGATAGCTCACCGGGAATAGGCGTATATTGAACGGGCGAACTAGGGGGCGCAATAGGTTTGGGCGCACTGGCACAGCTTGCCAGTGCCAGACTAAATCCGATTAATATTCCCAAGCACCACTTTTCCATAATGACGTTCTGCCCGCTAAATCCTAAAAAGCGGTTTAGAGTTGCAGCCTTCTCGAAAACGTGTCACGGGCGGGCGAGTTTAAATAGAAAGGTCTGGTCATGAGCGAAACGACTGTCATGGGGTTTCATTATACGCTGAAAGATAAAAGCGGCACTGTCATTGACAGTTCTGTAGGCGGGCAGCCCTTGGTGGTGATGCTGGGGCGCGGGCATATTGTGCCAGGACTTGACCAGGCGTTGCCGGACCTCGGTGTCGGTGATCAAAAGAATATTGTCCTCTCACCGGACGAGGCCTATGGCCCCGCAAATGATGAGCTGCGCCTGAAAGTGCGCAAGGATCAGTTTCCACCGGACGCGCAGTTGAAAGTCGGGGATCAATTTCAGACTCAGCCCGAACCCGGCGCGCCAGTATTCACGGTGATGAAGATTGAAAATGACGAGATTTTTATTGATGGCAATCACCCGCTTGCCGGTGTCGAACTGCATTTTGACATTGAGGTCACGGAGAAACGCCCGGCGACGGAAGAAGAGCTTGCTCACGGACATGCCCATGCAGGCGGATCCTGCGGGCATGATCACTAAGCAGTTTGTGGAAAGGGCTTAGCCCTCTCCGAGCACTTCTGGCTTTTTATAATAACGGTGCAGGCCGGAAACGGTCGACATGGAATCGGATTGCGTGTTCAGCATGGTCCGCAGACGATCCAGGATCAACGTATCCAGGGTGATAATCAGGCCGGTGACATAGGTCGCATATTCCGCGGACACGCCCTGTGACGTTAGGATGTCCTGTAACAGCACGACAGAAGCTGACGGTACACCTGCCGCCGAGACGGAATAAATCATAGACTGAAGCGCGACCACAATGCGATCAGTCATGGTGACATCAAGCCCATAGGCGCTCATGGCGTAAAGCGATAGCAGGGTCAGCCCCATCAGGGTTCCGACCATGTTAATAGTTGCGCCGATCGTAAAGAACGGTGTGGATTCATCGCCATTGGCGCCGAGCTGATCACAGGCCAGTTTGGTGGCGGGCAGGGTCGCGATCGAGCTCGAGGTCGACAAGGCTACGACAGCCTGCGGGAAGACCGCGCGAAGGATAAAGCCGAGATTTTTGCCCAGCACCATAGAGGTCACAATGATCATGATAACCCAGACGGCCGAGAAGGTGATTAGGTAAACCCCGACCAGCGGGATCAGACCTTTGAGCGATTCCGCACCGCCCGGTGAATTCAAGGCTAATGTGATCGATCCGAACACGGCCAGCGGAATGGTAATTTGCAAAAACTTGCGAAAGCCGTTCATGAACAAATCACTGATTTTGTCCGCCTCGCGGCCAATGCCGAGGCGCTT
>JAHDDX010000038.1 GCA_020629135.1 Hellea sp. | reverse complement strand
CGAGCGTAATGAGCGTATTTTGCCTCACGATTTCACCTATGTCCCAAAATCGGTTTTTCTAGTTGGAATTCTCTTTAAAGGACGATCAAAAATGTTCGGTGAAGAAACAGGCTTTAAATTTCCCTAGAAAATGACGTTAACGAATTGTGAATTTTGGAAAAACAGTCGCTTTTCGCCAATAAAAATGTAAAAAACTCGGATAGTTAGCGCGCAACATATGGTTTAAAATGGCGTCTTGTCTGATTGCAATTACAGGTGGGTCCTGCTCCGGGAAAACCACACTTGCGCGGTTCCTAATGGACCAGATGGGTACCGATCAGTGTATCGCCCTAAGCCAGGATGACTACTATCACGACGTTCGTAAAATAATTAATCCGGGCGATCCCTTGCCTAATTTTGATGCCCCCGAAGCGATTGATTATGACTTGCTCATCCGGGATATGCTGGCTTTGAAATCAGGTCAGTCCATCCACATGCCGATTTACGATTTTCATACGCATACGCGGAAGGATGAAACCCGATTGGTAAAACCTCACCCCATGATCATCTTGGAAGGCATTCTTGTTATGGGTCGTGCTGATGCCGCCGACATTTTTGATTTTACCTATTTCGTGGATTGTGATGAAGACCTTCGATTTGCTCGACGCCGCGAACGCGATATTTGCGAGCGTGGTCGCACACCTGAAAGTGTTGAACATCAATTGATCAACCATGTCCGACCAAGCCACGAAGAATATACTGAGCCTTGTCGACATATTGTGACCGAGGTGATTTCTCAGGACACCTATCTGAACCAAATAGAAAAGCAGGCTGACAGCATGATCAATTCATGGCAAAGCTATCTCAAAGATCATAACCCATAGGGGACCCCATGAACCATCCAGCCTTTGGCCTGCTCGGCATTTTGGCCATTTTTCTGATTGCTTACGCCCTGTCCAGCAACCGCAAAGCTATTCAATTGCGTACGATCCTGCCAACCTTTGGGCTGCAAATTGCGATCGCTGTGTTTGTCCTGTTCACCCCTTGGGGAAAATCAGTCCTTGAAACCTTATCGCTCGGGTTTCAGTCGCTTCTGAATTACTCGGGCGAAGGGATCAATTTCCTGTTTGGCAGTCTTGTTCCGGATGTGGCCAATAATGAATTCAGCTTTCTGGTTCTAGTCCTTCCCGTCATCGTCTTTTTTGGGGCTTTAATGGAAGTTTTATATCATCTCGGAGTGATGCAGTTTATCGTCCGAATATTTGGGCGTGGTCTTCAATTCATCACCCGGACCCGGCCCGTTGAGAGCCTGAATGCAGTCGCCAATATTTTTGTCGGGCAAACAGAGGCCCCATTATCGCTAAAACCCTATCTGCCCAGCATATCAAAATTTGAATTGTTCACATTGATGGTCTCTGGACTGGCCTCTATCGCGGGATCGGTTCTGCTTGCCTATATCGCCATGGGGATTGATGCGCGCTACCTGATCGCCGCCTGTTTTATGTCCGCGCCAGCCGCTCTTTTAATGGCCAAGATTATCATGCCGGATTCTCCGCCTACCGAAGATGAAATCAAAGCCGTATTCGCCATGGCAGACAATAAGGAAAACCGGCACCGCAATGTGATAATGGCTGCGGCGGCTGGAACCCAACAAGGGCTTAAACTGGCCGTCAATGTCGGGGCTATGGTCATGGTCTTTGTTGCCCTGATCGCTTTGATCAATGGTATATTAGGGTGGGTTGGGAGTTTTGTCGGACTGGATGGCCTGACCCTCCAAACTATATTGGGCTATATATTTGCCCCTCTTATGTACTTGCTCAACGTGCCTTGGAGCGAAGCCGTAACCGCAGGGTCCATTTTTGGCGAAAAAATCATCACAAATGAGTTCATCGCCTATATTTCCTTACGCGAAATCCAGGAAACCCTTTCACCGAATACGGTCGTTATTTTGATCTTTGCTTTATGCGGATTTGCCAATTTATCTTCGATCGGAATTTTACTGGGCGGGTTGGGAACCCTCATCCCAGACAGAATGCCAGATATCGCGGAAATGGGAATTAAGGCCGTCCTCGCAGCCTCCCTCGCCAATCTTTTAAATGCAGCTATTGCTGGCCTATTGGTCGGATTTGGCGGAGGAATTTAACTCTTTTCTTTAACCAATCCGATTTCGACTAGTCGTTCCATCAGATAGTCCCCAGCGGTTATAGCTGGCTCAGCCTGGCCGCCTTGCTCGATGCAGCTGTCCATGGGTTTGATCAGGAATTCATTGTTGAAATGCAGGAAAAACGGCGTTGAATAACGCGGGAATTTCGCCCGCTCCGCTGAGGGGTTTAATACGCGGTGCGTTGTGGAGGGCAATAAACCCGCCGTCAAACGCTGAAGCATATCGCCGCAATTAATCACCAAGGCGCCTTTGGGCGGATTGACGCTTAGCCATTTCCCAGACCGATGAAGCGCCTGCAAACCCGCTTCTTCAGCCCCCAGTAAAAGCGTAATGACGTTGATGTCTTCATGAGCGCCCGCCCGCACTGTGCCTTCAGGCGGCGGAGATTTTTGCGGCGGGTAATGCAAGAGGCGCAGGATTGAATTTCCGACATTTACGGTGTTTTCAAACCAGTCCTGATCCAATTCCAAATAGATCGCAATGGCTTTTAATAGCTGACGTCCAAAGCCGTCCATGGCTTCATACATTGAATAGGTGGCCTGATCAAAACCTTCCACCTCTTGGACAGAAGGCGTTTCCTTCATAGCGCCGGAATAATCCTCAAGACGTCGCCCTGTATGCCAAAATTCCTTCAGATCAGATTGCGCCGCGCCTTTGGCGTTCTCGGTCCCAAAAGGCGTATATCCCCGTTGGCCGCCACCGTCCTTTTCAAAATACCCCTTTTTCTGAGCGTCTGACATGGCAAAGAATGCCTTTGTTGCCGTCAGATTATTGTCAATAATCTCTTGGGAAATCGGGTGATCTTTTACAACCGCAAAGCCGGTTTCCCGAAAGGAATCGCCTAACGCCTTGGCGAACTCTGCTGGATTGTTGTGCCAAAGAGAAAATGAAATAGGTTCAAACATATTGGTCGAATTTGTCATGGCCGACCTTAATAGCACAAAACGAACCTGTGAAAACAAAAAACCCACCGACAGGCGGTGGGTCTTTGAAAATTATGAAACGAGGTTTACTTGCGGATCGGCAAGTAATCATTCGCCGTATAAGTTCCAGAGGACGTATATCCGCCGTAAGTTGACGAGCTTTGCATACAGGATCCATCCGACTGCATCACCGTACCTGCTGGACAAACCGTCGCCGTGGTTGTTGATGGTGTGTAAGTCGAAGTTGTCGTTGTAGATGTATAAGACGAACTGGATGACTGCATACAGGTTCCGTCGCTCTGCAATGTTGTTCCTGCTGGACAGTCCGCTTGCGACGCACCAGACGAATAACTTGATCCGGATGAATAGCTGCTACCTGATGAATATGACGACGAACCGGATGAATAAGTCGACGTTGAGGAACTATAAGATGAACTTCCCTGCAGACATGTGCCATCGCTTTGCAGGGTTGTTCCGGCCGGACAATCTACAGATCCGCCCATTGTCGTCGTTGACGAATAAGTCGGACCGGATGAATAGGTTGTTCCAGAAGAATAAGTTGTACCTGATGAATAGGTCGGAGCCGGAGCGGGCGCAGGTTGAACCGCAACCGTAGGTCCACATCCCATATTCGAATACTGATTACAGTCGACATAAACAGGCGGAGCCGCTGGCTCAACATAAGGTGCTGAAACAACAGGTGCCGGTGCACAGCTACTGGTTGCCGCACAAGATCCACCGCTTTCATAATCATAGACGCTGGCATAGCGGCCGTCCTGATGACCGTTTGATGCGCAAGCTGAAATTGTCAGTCCTGCAATGCTTACTGTTAGCAATGCGGCTTTGCGCGATAAATAGTTCATGCTCATAGTGAGCCTCCCATTTTGATACACTGGCTTTGGCCTTTGCAAGCTTTAGACCAAAGAAAAGTGAAGGTATCCTTTACGAAACGCTAGAAATTACAAACAAATTTAGCAGTAAAGAAACCATCCATGCCCCCATTACTGGACAGGAAATGTGGCAAAATTTGGAGCATACCGTCTAAAAATGCTTCATTTGGCAGGTCTGGAAACTGGTCGGAAGTTATCGGATTAAGAGCAAATTTGTCATGTTTTTCTAAGAATTTTTGCGCGCGCTCAACCCCTTCTTCAGGTTGAAGAGAACAAGTACAGTAAACTAATAAACCGCCCGGCTTGACCCATTCCTGCGCCCGGTCGAGCAATTTGTCCTGTAATTTCACCAGATCTGACACCAGCTTTGGCGACTTGGACTGCAATACATCAGGATGACGACGATAAGTGCCGGTCGCGCTACAGGGGGCGTCCAGCAAGACAATATCATAGTCACGGTTGGGATCATCCCATTCCAATACATCCGCTTCGATAATATCGGCTTTCAAACCGGTTCGTTTGAGGTTCTCATGCACGCGTTTCAGGCGCGCCCCTGAGCGATCAAGCGCTGTTAGTTCGGCCCCTTTGGCGGCTAGCTGAAGTGTTTTACCCCCCGGTGCCGCACATAAGTCCAGCACTTTGAGCCCCGAAATATCGCCTAGACTGGCGACTGGAAGCGACGCAGCAAGGTCTTGCACCCACCAGGCCCCGTCCTCATAACCTTGTAATTCAGATACGGATCCAATTTCACTTAATCGCACAGAGCGGTCCATCAATAACTCACCGCCGAGTTTTTGCGCCCAATCACTTGCATCTTTTTTTACCGAGATATCCAGAGGCGGAATTTGCGTTAATTGAAGCGCCATGCGCCGCATGGCTGCTTTGCCATAGGCTTTTTCCCAGCGCCGGGCGATCCAACGCGGGAGGTTGTCTTGCGGGGATGACGCCGCAAAAACTGATTTTCCTTTTTGGTCTACTTTTCGTAATACTGCATTTACTAACCCCGAAAATGCTCGGTATTTTTTATGCCCCTTAACCAGAGAAACGGTTTCACCTACTGCCGCATGGGCCGGAGTCTTTAATATAAGGATTTGCGCCGTACCCAAACGCAAAACATTTTTAACAAAAGCTGGCGGGTCTCGGTCTAAAAACTTTGATAAAACCAGGTCAATCTGGCCCAGGCGTCGAAACACTGATGAAATTAACAATCTGGCAAAGGCCCGGTCGCGCGGGCTAAGGTCATAATATCCGGTCTGTTGTTCCAGGGCGATTTCAAGCTGAATTCCCTCGCCTAACACCCGACCAATCGCCTTTGTTGCGATAAATCTGGCCGAGGCCGCTTCAGGATTTTGATCTGATGGTTTCATCGGCCCGCGCTAGCAAAGTTTATGCATAACATCCAGAGACGTCTTCAAACTTGATTCATTAAAAAACTCCAAACGGCGCTTTAATGAAATTTTATGTCTCCTTGTGTACCACACTGGACCAAGGGCCGGAATAAATCCGGCTTCATCTCGGGCAAACCCCAGGTTTGACGCGAGGGGAAAGAGTGCGATAGGTTGGGGCATGTCTGATAAGAGACCTGCAAATGCCGCGCCCGGAAAGAAATTAAGCCCCGAAGCCATTCGGGCCTTAAAAGAAGCCGAGGCTCGGAACAACACCCAAAACGCCGCCGAAAACCCTGAACGACCGAGTGAAAAAAATGGTCCGAAAGGCGAGGAACCAACCCGCTTTGGAGACTGGGAACGCGGCGGCATTGCCTATGATTTTTAGGGCCGTCCCCGAAGGAATTTAGGTGATCCGCATTAAGCGGAAAAATTTTGGGAGAGTACGCAAATGCGTCGACTGGTATTATCTTTAACCGCTCTTGGGAGCGCAGGCTTAATGGGCGCGGCTCCGGCTATCGCGGGATCATGTGGAATGGGGGCACCCATGCCGCAATGTAATATTAAACCGGTCGTTCAGTGTGCCCCGGGCATGTCCATGGATCAGTGCCGAACACCTGTTCGTGTCATGCCGGCCCCGCAATATGTGGTTGATCCGGTTACTGTGCACACGGCAAACCCGATGGGACACCTCAGAACTATTCAGTTCAAAGGCGCGCCAAATGTTTCAATTACGCGTGTTTATGGCCAAGGCCAGACTGTTGGTCTAAGCGACTTCCCGTCTAAATTCACAGGCGGCTGTCATCCAACTTCAACACAATATTGCCGTCAGGCGGCACCGCAAGCAGCACCTGTTGCTATGCCATCTATACGACCTGCACCACCTGCTGTGACACATACACCGCGGGTTTATGGTTCACTTGAGACCGTTCCAGGTATTGCACATGTTCCAACATCAATTGTGGATCGCAGCTGGGACAATGCCATGGCCGCCTTAAACAGTGGACGTACTCAACCACAGCCCGTTGTATCCGGTGGCATGGTGCCACGCCCGACAAATGTCGTCAGCGCACCCGTAGCCCAACCGTTAAGTTATGTTGCGCCGCCTCGCGTCGCTCCTATGCCCGCGCCTCGCCCGATCGGAACAGTTACTCATACCATGCAGACAGGCGAGCATTGGGAAAAAGTTTCCGGTCCAACCCAGTTTGGCAACACAATGGCGACTCAGGTCATTTGTAAGCGCGGTGGTCAGAGCGTAAATGTAGAGCGTCAGGTCATCGGCGTCCCGACGCCAATGCCAATTGGATGCGCGTCACCCATGGGGGCCGCCCCTATGGCGGGACCCGCTATGTCGGGTGGCCATATACTGGCCGGCGGACCTGTATCGAGACGCTACGGCTCATAAATTCGTGCCGCGCGGGGCGCGGTACGACTTCGCCTGAGGCGGGAAACAACTTGCCCGGGCGCTAAAAATAAAAGCAAACTTAAATCTGGTGAATAACAGGGGTTATTAAAATGTCCATTTCACGTCTTTTCAAGGCTGCCGCGACGGCCGCTGCCACTCTGGTTTTATCAACCGCCGCATATGCCGGTTGTAATACAGGGCCTTATTGTGGATCAGGTGCAATGCCGGGTCTATCCAGCTATCAGTTTCAGTCTTCGGCTATGTCTTATCATCAGCCAGCGCCTCAAATTGTTCCATTTTCAACCACACGGTCAAATGTTTCAAATCTAAGCATTGCCGGTATGGGCCCAAATGAGCGGCTTTGCCCGACTCAATGTCCTGTCAGCGTTCACAATCCGGAAGGCGGAAAAGTACTCGGTTGCTACAATGTTTGTAAAACGGCACCGACCGTAACGCCTGTCCACGTTCAGTCATATATACGAGTGGTGCGTCCGGTGATTTACGTACGTTATCCGGTTCCAACGCCTGTGCCGGTTCCGGTTTATATGCCAGCGCCCGCTCCTGTTTGTGGCAGCCCGCTTTATGGCCCAATGCCGAGACCTGTCTGCGGTTTCTAAGTCGCAAGACTCATATTTTTTAGAATAGATGTGGCGGCGTTTCCGGGATCCGGGGACGCCGTAATTGGTCGACCAACCACTAAATGTGACGCGCCTGCGCTCAGCGCATCCTGCGGAGTAGCGACCCGCTTCTGATCCCCCTTAGCATCGCTATTCAACCGAACACCCGGTGTCACGATCAGGAAATCATCCGGGACTTGCGCACGAATCTGCGCAGCCTCAAGCGGGCTTGAAACAACACCGTCTACCCCCGCATACAGCGCCTGTTCCACGCGGCGCATGACCAATTCCTCAGGCGTATTATAATATCCAATAGCCTCAAGAGCCGCTTGGTCGAGCGAGGTCAAAACGGTCACCCCTAAAATCTTCAAATCGCTATTTCCACGGCCTTTAACGGCCGCCCGCATGACGTCCGGACGGGCGTGAACCGTCAGTAATTTCCCGCCAAGACCCGCTACAGACCGCGTGGCTTTTTCAACCGTGGCGTCAATGTCGTGAAATTTGAAATCGTAAAACACATTCTTGCCCTGCGCGGTCAATTCCCGCCCAAGATCGGTTCCGCCCAATGGCAATAATTGCAATCCGATTTTATAAGACACGACCTTATCACCCAATTGCCGAACCATGGCGCGCGCCTCGTCGATACTGGGCAAGTCCAGGGCTACATATAATCGGGCGTCTGACATATTATCGGCCTTTCCGGACACGTTCGGAGTTTTTCGCCATAAGTTTAAGGGCCATGGGTTCCGGCAATAAACGGGCGAGCAAAGCAATCGATTTATTCACGCGCCCCGGAATAAACACAACGCGATTACGTTCGCAGGCCTCAACTCCCTGTTCAGCGCAGTCTTCGGCGCTCATCCACATATAATCTGGAAGCCTGGAAACGGAATTTCTTGTCCCATTGACGTCATGAAACTCGCTATAGGTAAAGCCGGGACAAAGCGCAGTAACATGCACGCCATCACTTTCAAGTTCGAGATTCAGGCTTTGTGAAAATTTGATCAAAAAGCTTTTCACTGCAGCATATAAAGTATGCCCGCGGGATCCCGGCACATGACCCGCCAGGCTGGCGACATTAATAATCCGTCCAAACCCGTTTTTGGCCATTGCGGGGGCCAGGGCCCGCGCCAATTCACAAGGGGCCCGCAGCATCAATTGCAAGAAATATGCGTGATCTTCCCATTCGCTATCCAGATAATAGCCCGGATGGCCATAACCCGCATTGTTAACGAGGCCATCAATATGCAGACCCTTCTTCTTCAAACGTGCCATCAAATCCTTGGTCGCATCTGGCTCGGATAGATCAAGCGCGAAAATATGACTGGTCGCGCCGTAATCTGCTTTCAGCTCTTTGGCCAGCTTTACCATTGGCTCTTCGCGTCGGGCTGTCAGCGCCAGATCCCATCCTCGAGAGGCATATTCGCGGGCAATAGCGGCGCCAATCCCTGCTGAAGCGCCGGTGATCAGACATATTCTTTTATTGCTCATGGCCCGCTCCGATTCTGCCCGGTGATTTAGCCCAGACTGAATTCAAAAACAACTAAAGGTGATTGGATAATTGAGCCGGGGCGTCTATGGACAGACCATGTCTGAAGCTGTGGTTCGGTTATCGGTGTTTTTAGGATTGTTAGGGGTTTTACTCCTGGCGGAAACCCTGTGGCCACGCCGTCAACGCGCCCTGCCCCGATTCGGCCGATGGCTGACTAATTTTTCTATTGTCATTCTGGATACAATAGCCGTGCGGGCTCTGGGCGCATTAACCGCGGTCGGCACGGCCCTTTGGGCGAGCGAAACCGGAACGGGATTGCTCAATCAGTTCAGCGCGCCGGTTTGGCTGACATTTGCTGTCGCCGTTATCATTCTAGATTTGTCAATTTATGTGCAGCATTGGGCGATCCACAAAATTCCTTTTCTCTGGCGGTTTCACAAAATCCATCATGCCGACCGGGATTTTGATGTGACAACAGCTCTCAGATTTCATCCGGTCGAGATAATTTTATCTATGCTCTATAAATGTGCGGTCGTCTGGGCGTTAGGGCCATCCGTATTGGCCGTCATTATCTTTGAAGTCATTTTAAACGGCATGGCGATGTTTAACCATGCTAATCTGAAACTGCCGCTTTGGCTCGATCGCCTACTCAGGATCCTGATTGTGACGCCGGATATGCACCGCGTTCATCACTCGGTGCACCCTGTGGAAACCAATAGTAATTACGGGTTTAATCTGTCTGTCTGGGACCGACTATTTAAGACTTATACGGCCCAACCTCGGGATGGGCATGATGATATGACAATTGGCTTGTCGCAATATCAGGACACAGCGCCTGCGCGCCTGGATTGGGTCCTTTTTATCCCATTTCGTCGCGAATAATTTGAAATTACTGAAATTCCTCCCTACATTTTAGGTGTAGGGAGAGACTATGCTGATTTTACTTGTCGTATTAGGCGTCATCACGCTTGCGCTTATTATTATTTACAACATGCTCGTGGCCGCAAAACAATTGGTCGAAAACGGCTGGTCGGATATCGACGTGCAGCTTAAACGCCGAGCCGATCTCATTCCGCAAATTGTGACAACGGTAAAGGGCTATGCCAAGCATGAGCGGAAATTATTTGAAGATATTACCGCAAAACGCGGCACGGCCATGGCCGCCGGTGATAACCCTAAAGACCGAGGCCGGGCCGAAAGCGCTTTACACGGACCGATGTCCCGGTTATTGGCCGTCGCCGAAGACTACCCTGATCTGAAAGCCAGTGACAATTTCCTCAACCTGCAGGAAGAGCTTTCCGATACAGAAACCAAAATTGAAATGGCGCGGCGCTTTTATAATGGGGCGGTCCGTCAGTTAAACACCAAAATTCAGAGCTTTCCGGTGAACCTGATCGCAGGGGCGTTTGGCTTTTCCGAAAGAGAATATTTCGAGATCGATGGGCAGGAAGCGGTGCTGCCTGATGTGGAATTCGGAGGCTAATATGCGTGCCCTTTATCTCTTTTGGCTGACGCTTTGTCTGATTTTGTTGGCCGGAACCGCCTTTGCTGAGGAGAAAATTCAAAGCTTTGATGTGGTTGTGAATGTCGATAGATCGGGCGATTTCACCATTACAGAAACGATTAGGGTCAATGTAGAGGGTAAAGAAATCAGACGCGGTATTTTCCGCGATATTCCGCGATTTCTTGAATATAAGGGCCGCAAGCTCCCGCAAAAAATCGAGGTTTTGTCTGTTTCCAGAAACGGCCAATCCGAGAGCTTCAAAACCAGCTTCGAAGGCAATGTCAAACGCATCCGCATAGGTCAGCCCTCAGTGATGCTTCCCCATCAACTTCATGCCTATGAAATTACCTATAAAATGGACAATCAGATCCGCCGATTCTCAGATGCGGATGAGATCTATTGGAATGTTACTGGAAGCTATTGGAATTTTCCGATCGAGAGCGCCAGCGCCAAGTTTATAATGCCTGAAGGCGCCAAATTAACAGAGCGAAATGTCGCCACGGGACGTTACGGATCACGAGAAACCAATGCTATTTTTGGGCAAGCTGGTGAAATCACTACGGTCCAAACGGTCAAACCTCTTGGAGTTCGGGAGGGAATGACGGTCTCTTTAAGATATGCCAAAGGAGTTATAGCACCGCAAACCAACCTGCAGATGATAAACCATTGGTGGCTTCTGAACGGGGCCTCATTTATTCTCGCTTTTTCATTTCTGGCTGTCCTGGGTTACTATCTTCGCAGCTGGTTTAAGGTGGGCAAAGACCCGGTCAAGGATCCTGTTTTTCCGAGATATCATCCACCAGAAAATTACTCTCCAGCGGCGGTTGCCCATATTCACCGCAAAGGTATGGGGGGAACAACGGCCCTGATGGCTGCGTTGATTAGCCTGGGCGTAAAGAAACGCCTGCACATCGATGCCGGCAAGAAGATCACAACGCTGGTCCGTCAAGACAACCTCAGGGGACATGAAAACCCTATGGCCCGTGACGAAGCCGTATTAATGGATAAGTTGTTTGGATCATATAAATCCGATACTCTGACCCTTAGAAGAAAATATAATGCGACCTTTACCCGTGCAATGACAAAGCACGGGAAACATTTATCCCGTGAATTTGGCGCCAAATATTATCGTTATAATGGGCTTTACATTGCGGCAGGTATAATTTTGTCAGCAATTTCGATTTTTCTCGCTTTTTCTCAGCTCACTGGAACCGCGCCGCAAAGCTTTGTTTTGATGCTCGCGGCTTTGGCCGTGCTGAATATCTTTTTCATTTTTCTAATGCCCGCGCCGACAATACGCGGGCAAAAAGTCATGAGCGAAATAGAAGGTTTGAAATTATTCATTAAAACGGCCGAGAAACCCAAACTCGATGCTGTCGACATTCACGGCAACCAACCTCCGCCCATGAGCGTGGATCGTTATGAAGAATTGCTTCCCTATGCCGTGGCTCTCGGCGTGGAAAAACCCTGGTCCAAGCATTTTGAAAATACCCTGCCTGTCGAAGCCGAAAATTATGATCCGACCTGGTCGGCCGGCAATTACCAGGATTTCGGCAGTATGTCGAAAATGACCAGCAATATGATGTCTAATCTGACATCCAGCGCACAGCACGCGCAACCTCAAAGCTCCAGTTCCTCAGGCGGTGGTGGCGGCGGGTTTTCCGGCGGCGGCGGCGGTGGAGGCGGCGGCGGCGGCTGGTAAGCCTCGTCAAAACGTCTCATAGCAATTTAACGACAAGCCGCGTAATCTTAGACCATGTCTTTAGATGCAGATATCATCATCATTGGCGGCGGGCTGGTTGGTTTGACCACGGCCCTGGCTTGCGCCCATAAAGGCGCCTCGGTCATCATATTTGATGCGGAAGCCCCTAATACTCATCTGAACAAAGACTTTGACGGGCGGGCGTCAGCCATCGCAGCCAGTTCTTTTCAGATGTATCGACATCTCGGGATCGCAGACCGTCTAGACGGACAGACGCAACCTATAACAGATATCATGATTGCGGATGGCGATCTGCAATCGGGCATTTCACCCCTGACATTGCATTTTGATAGCGAGGATGCCGGTGACGCCCCTATGGGCTATATGGTGGAAAATCGGCATTTACGACTGGCTTTGCTTAATGCCACGATGGAGTCTGAACACATCAAGTTAATAGCCCCGGCGCGAATACAAGGATTTGATCAATCGACGACCAAAGTCGACATATCTCTGGCCGATGGACGATCATTGAGCGCATCGATCCTGATCGCTGCGGATGGCCGCAATTCCTATTGTCGGCGTCACGCGGGCATTGGTGTTGAAACGCTCAACTATAATCAAAAGGCCATAGTAACGACCATTGCCCATGAATATCCCCATGACGGCGTCGCCCATGAGCTTTTCCTGCCAAGTGGCCCATTTGCAATTTTACCATTGCCGAGAAATCGCTCCAGCATCGTCTGGTCGGATAAAAGTCGCGCCGTCGATGCCGCCATGGCCTTGGAAGATGAGGCGTTTCTCTCAGAGTTATCGCGACGGTTTGGCGACATGTATGGCGAACTGAGCCTGTGCGCCCCGAAATGGGCCTATCCCTTATCAATGCAAATGGCGGATCGTTATGTGGACAACCGACTGGCTTTAATCGGTGACGCGGCCCATGCGATCCATCCCATCGCCGGACAAGGCCTGAATATGGGACTGCGCGACGCGGCCGCCCTTGCTGATGTCGTTATGAACGCCTTTGATACGGGGCAGGACCTGAGCAATTGTCTTTCGGAATATGAACTTTGGCGGAATGCGGACAACCGGATCCTTGCCGGAGCAACCGATATTTTCAACCGCCTGTTTTCAAATAGTATCGCGCCGATCAAACATGCCCGGCGGTTGGGACTGGGCATAATAGACAAAGTCCGCCCGGCGCAGAGCTTTTTTATCAAAGAAGCTGCGGGTCAGCTCGGGGATTTACCCACGCTTCTACGCCCTTGACTTGATGCAGAACAATTGTTCTGATATAATACATCATGCCGCGCAAACCCGCCCATACGCCAGAAAGTCTGATCGAGGATGCCATGCATCACTTCTGGCATTACGGATATGCCGGTTCTTCCATGGATGATTTGGTGCGCTCGACTGGGGTCAGCCGTCACGGAATTTACAAGGATGCCGGCAGCAAACGAGACCTTTATCTTGCCGGATTTCAAACCTATCAGGACACTGTAATTGACCCGTCATTTGCCGCGGTTGAGGCCGAAGGCGCTAATCTCGTAGACATTGAAGCCTATTTTGAGGCCCAGATTGCTTTGGCTGAAGCCATTGGCCTGCCCGGCCCAGGGTGCCATATGGCTAACGCGATGACCGAGACCGCACCCCATGACCCCGATGTCCGGCAGGCCGTATCCGCGCATAATCAACGGCTAAGGCGCGGATTTGACAATGCACTCAAGCCCCAATCCAGCTATATTCGCGACGCCGAACGCCAGGCCATCGCGGAATGGTTGGTAATCGCCGCTCAAGGATATTGGTCTTTGTCGCGCATAATTGATGACGGCGATATTTTACGCGCTCATGTCGCCACCCTGATGAACCTGTTAAAAGCTAAATTAAACGGTTAGCGTCAGACGATTTCAGCTCGACCTGCGCTCACTTCAAACATTTCGGCACGACCCTCAAAAGCATCGAATAATGATCTGTCTGTACCGGTCAAGAAAACCTGCGTCCCCAGATCAATAAGCTCCTCGATCAAGGCGGCGCGGCGGTTAATATCCAGATGTGCGGCCACCTCATCCAGCAATAAATAAGGCGCATGGGCGGCCTGGGCCCGCGCTTGTGCCAAAACAAGCCCGATGAGCAAGGCTTTCTGCTCACCTGTCGAGCAGTCGGCAGCGGGCATTGATTTGTCACAATGATGGACAACCAGATCGGATTTGTGAACGCCGCGCAAAGTACGACCGGCCCGTTGATCCTGATCCCGATTTTCTCGTAACATTCCGGCGACAAAATCTACAACCTCATTGGGATCTCGGTCATCGCCACAATAGGCTTCGATCTCCCCCTCCAAGGCAATTTGTGCTTTGGGAAACTCTCCGGCAGGACGAGCGGCGATTTCCTCCGTTAATCGTTCAAGAGTTTGACAACGATTTAAGGCAATTTGCGCGCCGGTTTCGGCCATATCCCTCTCAATCGCATCATACCAGGCCGCATCACTGATCCCATCAGTTAACAGCCTGCCGCGCTCAGACCGGGATTTTTCATATCGCACCACAGCACTGCCATGATCCGGGGCATGGCTGAGCGTTAATCGATCCAAGAACTTTCGCCGATCTGAAGCAGGCCCGGTAAACAACCGGTCTTGCGCCGGGGTCAGCCACATCATGTTGATCAGTCGGGCTAATTCACCCCCTGTCGCATTCCGCCCATCAATTCGAACAATCCGGCGCCGGGGGCGTTCAGGGACCTGGCCGATCGCCAATTGGGTTTCTTCGGCGTCAATATTAAGTTTCGCCGTTACGCCCCAAGCGGGCGCGACTTGACCATTGGCGCGACGGGCCAGGTCTTCCACCTTGGCTCGGCGAATACCCCGACCGGGTGACAAAAAGGAAATGGCTTCAAGAATATTGGTTTTACCGGCGCCATTGGCCCCAAAAAAGACAACGGGGCGCCCCGTAAACTCAAGATCCTGCGCGGTATAATTGCGAAAATCGGTCAGGCGCAGGCGTTCAATAAATCGCACGAATAAATCAGACCCGCAGCGGCATCAGCACAAACAGGCTTTCCTCGTCTTCGCTATCTTTGACAAGCGCTGGTGAGGCGGGGCCGTCCAGATAAAAAGTCGCGTCGCGTCCTTCGATTTGAGAGGCAACGTCCAAAAGATATTTGGCGTTAAACCCAATCTCCAAAGCGTCAGCCCCGTAATTGACCATCAGGTCTTCGCGCGCATTGCCGCTTTCGGGGTTGTTGACAACAAGCGCCAGATTATCTCCGTCCAGCATCATTTTGACACTCCGGGATTTTTCGGCGGAAATGGTCGCTACCCGATCAACCGCGCCTTTGAACACGGCATTATCAATAACGAGCTCTTTTTCATTCGATTTAGGAATAACCCGATCATAATCAGGGAATGTCCCGTCTATCAGCTTAGACGTCAGCACCGCACTGCCATAATGAAAGCGGATTTTTGCCTCTGAAACCGAAATACTGACTTCGCCTTCGCCGCCATCTATCAAACGGCGAATTTCCGCAACGGTTTTACGCGGAATAATAATTCCAGGCAGGCCATCTGCCCCGGAGGGAAGACCCATTTCACTCAGCGCCAAACGGTGCCCATCCGTCGCGACGGTGCGTAAAGCGCCCTCATGGGCATGCATATAAATTCCATTTAAGTAATAGCGCGTTTCTTCGGTACTGATGGCGAACCGCGTTTTATCGATAAGGCGCCGAAGCTCAGCAGCGGAAACAACAAAATTATGACTAAAACCATCGGCTGTCATTTTTGGGAAATCGCCGGATGGTAAAAGCGGGAGGGTGAAATGCGCCCGACCGGCATCCACATCCAACCGATCTTCATTATTGATTTGCAAAGATACCTGCGCCCCGTCTGGTAGTTTTCTAGCGATATCATAAAGGGTATGCGCAGGAGCTGTCACATCACCAGGCGCGTCAATTTTAGCCTCTGAACTTTCGGAAATTTCAATATCCAGATCTGTCGCAACCAATGTGATTTGCCCGTCTTCAGCACTCAATAAGACATTGGACAAAATCGGAATCGTATTGCGGCGTTCAACGACGCTTTGCACATGACCCAGGGCCTTTAGTAAATCGGCGCGTTCAATAGAAAATTTCATGGCGTTCTACTCATTTTCCGTACAAATGGCCCACATTTTCCGACTATACATTTAGAGGGCGTTTCGTGCGGCGCACTTTAGCCCAGAACACGAAAAAGCCAAGAGGTTTGAAGGTCTATTTTTATGCAATTATCGCAGTTGCGATTCGATTTCACCAACCTTTGCGTGAAACCCTTCATCATCCTGTCGTAATTCGTTCACGCGCTTCACCGCATGCATAACCGTTGTGTGGTCACGCCCGCCGAATCGGCGGCCAATATCGGGCAAAGACCGAGTCGTCAGGCGCTTGCATAAATACATCGCCACTTGACGTGGTCGGGCAATCGCTCTGGCCCGGCGCTTGGACACCATATCATCCATTGTGATGTTAAAGGCTTGGGCAACTGTGCGTTGGATCCTGTCAACCGTCAGTTTTTGGGCCGAAGAATAACGAGAATCCGATAAGGTTTCCTGAATTGTATCAACTGTAATCGGTTTGCCCAGGAATTCAGACTTGGCAACGACCTGATTAAATACACCTTCCAGGTCGCGCGGCGTCGCTTTTATGCGCGCGGCCAGATGATCACGGGCCGGTGCCGGGATAACCAAATTTGGATTAGCCCGTTCCCGATGGGAGGCAATCAACCGATCCAAAATACGAATTCGCATTTCGTAATCAGCTGGACCGATTTTACATACGAGTCCGCCCATAAGATAAGATTTCAAACGGTCTGACGCCTTGGATAACTCGTCCGGATGGGTATCCATGGTCAAAATAACCTGTCGACCTTCAGCCACCAAAGCGATCAGGGTTAAAAGAAGCTCTTCATGAGATCCCGGTTTGTCGGTCACAAAATGGGCATCATCTATCATGAGCACATCAACATCGCGCAGGCTGGATTTAAAGCTCTCTATGCCGTCACGTCCCGACTGACCCCGGAAAGAGCCGACAAATTTACTGACAAATTGCTCTCCGGAAATTTTATGGATTTTCAAATCCGTACGCGAGGACTCAATTGCGTTCAGCGTGGCATATAGGAGGTGAGTTTTTCCCATCCCATTTGCCCCGTGAATCACGATGGGATTATACTGTGTGTCTTCCTGAAAGACGGCTTGCCGAAGCGCGGCATAGGCAAATTCATTGGTCGACCCGACAACAAAATTATCAAAAGTGAACCGATCTCTCCGAGACGTGGACTTTGCGGGTGGCGCGGAAAATGAAGCTTGAGGCCGCTCTGCTAGCTGCTGACTTGATGATTTCGCCGCCACGGACTTTTTGATCGGCACCGCGCCGTGAGTTTCAATAACAACTTGTCGGGGTGGCAGTACAAGATCATGCTTATTCCAGAGCCTTTGCAACTCTTCTGCATAGGCACTTTCAATCTTACTGGCGATAAACCGACTGGGCGCGCTCAGGGTGACCTTGTACTCATCAGCGCCTGCAATATGGAGCCGGGCGGTCCATGATCGATGGACATTCGCACCCAAGGCATAGGCCAGGTCTTTTTGCACCAAAGTCCATGCTTTATGGGCGCTCTCGACCGGCGCTTCGCCAGTGAAGAGGTCGGGCTTGGTTTTATCACCCAATTCAATATCGTCCCGCGAAGAGCCCACGCGCTTTCACTCCACCACAAACCCGCAGGGTCCACATAACCCTTTGATATTATTCAATATTTTGGATACTGCAACTCAATTGAACATTGAGCTAGCAGGTGTCCCCTCCGATCAAAATGGCCTTTTCAGCTCTGATCTGAAGGCTCTTTTAAACGTCCTGAAATCGACCCGTCAACGGATAAAAACTGCAAAGTCGATACTCTTTTTTATTGACTCTAAAAAAGCTAATATTCGCAGACAATTAGACCTCAAAAAAAATTCATTTTTTTCGTTTCTGAAGCGAAACGTTAATCACGATTCTCCAGCGGATACCCGCCAAACAGAATATACCTTGTGCCTTGCAACTTTGGCGTATCGATCCTTGCCGTCAGGCATAAAAAAACCGGACCTAAGGCCCGGTCAATTCATTTGAAATGACGCTTGGAACTAGCTCATCTCTTTGACGCGCTTATTCAAGCGTGAAATTTTACGAGCGGCCGTATTCTTGTGATAAACGCCCTTACTCACAGCGCGCATCATTGCCGGCTCTGCCGCTTTTACGGCGGCCTGTGCGTCTGTTTTGTTACCCGCTGCGATCGCATCTTCGACTTTACGTAAAGACGAACGTACCATTGTCCGGCGTGATTTATTCACAGCCGTTTTACGCGCCATGACCCGTACGGCCTTTTTAGCTGATTTCGTGTTTGCCATAATATCCTCTATGTCCGGTTTTCACCGGATAAATTCATAAGCGCGCCCTATAACGAGCGACTCACCTGCCGTCAACACCTGTTTACGGCCCTTTTGCGCCCTTTATTTGTTTTTAAAATGTGGCTTTCGTTTCTCGATGAACGCTAACATGCCTTCTTTTTGATCCTCAGTGGTAAACATGCTCTGAAACAGGCGTCGTTCGAAATGAATTCCCTGGGCCAAGGTCGTTTCAAATGAGGTATCAATCGCCTCTTTTGTCATCATTGCGATCGGAAGACTTTGAGCAGCAATCTTTTTAGCTGCGTCCATCACCTCATCCTGCAATTCATCCAGTGGTACAATACGCGAGACCAAACCGGCCCGTTCAGCTTCTTCCGCATCCATCATTCGCCCGGTCAGGCACATATCCATCGCCTTGGCTTTGCCAACTGCCTTGGTCAGGCGTTGTGTCCCGCCAATTCCCGGCATAACGGCCAATGTGATCTCGGGTTGGCCGAATTTGGCATTATCGGCTGCAATAATGAAATCGCACATCATCGCAATTTCGCAGCCCCCGCCCAGCGCATAGCCAGATACCGCCGCAATGATCGGTTTACGAAACCGTTCTATGGCGCCCGCATAAGCCTCAAAAGGATCATTTTTATAAATATCCAGATAAGCGTTATCCTGCATTTCCTTGATATCAGCGCCGGCGGCGAAGGCTTTGTCCGACCCGGTCAGGATCACACATCCGATATTATCGTCTGTTTCCAGTTCCGCCAAAGCATGGGCGACTTCTTTCATCATATCATTGCAGAGTGCATTTAAGGCTTTGGGCCTGTTTAAACGAATTTTCGCGACACTGCCTTCGCGGGTAAATTCAATCATTTCATAAGTCATGAAATCTCTTTCTTAAAATTTGGGCGGCTTTTAGAGGAGGCCCATGGGGTCTGGCAAGGAGAATCCCGTCTGGCGGCGACGCTAAAAAAAGCCTAAACCCCACCAATATTTACAATTGGTGAAGCTGATGAAATCCAAATTGACCTATAAAATCGGTACTGTACTGGGAAAATTGCTGGTTATTTTATATGTATTGACCGCGCTATTATTTCTGAGCGCCAATATGGGCGGTGTCCATGATCTCACCAATCTGTCCGGCCCATTGCTCTGGTTAAGCGTTCTGGCTCTTGGCGGCCTTATCTTGTGGAAGATTAGAACCGGGTTTGATCTGATATTATTGGCACCTCTGGCTGTGTGGGGCGCCATGCAGGGTTGGCATTTGACGCAGACCCAATCCCTGCTCTTGATCGGAGCCCCGACGCTGCTCGTAATTTCGCTAAGCTTATTTATACGCGACAAATAGTTGGATATTGACGCGTTACTTTTGACAGGCTCCACAATAAAAGCTCGACCGACCGCTTTGTACAATCCGCTTAATTGGCGCCGTACATTTGGCACAGGGCTCGCCCTCTTTTCCGTAAACATCAAAATTGTGTTGAAAGTAACCAAGCTCACCTTCTGCATTGGCAAAGTCGCGCAAGGTCGATCCGCCTGAAGCAATGGCTTCATTCAAAACGTCTTTTATGTGCCCGGTCAGGCTTTCAGTTTCCGAAACGGTTAATCGTCCCGCGGCCCGACGCGGCGAAATCCCGGCTCGAAACAAGGCTTCGCAGACATATATATTGCCAAGACCCGCTACGATGCGCTGATCAAGAAGAGCCGCTTTGATCTTACTTTTTCGTCCCTTGAGAGCGGCCCGCAATATCGGAGCGCTAAACCCGTTAGATAAAGGCTCCGGGCCAATATGATCGACGCGGGAATTCTGATCCGGTGCAATCAGTTCCATAAAACCAAAACGCCGTGGATCCGAAAACACTATCCGGTTGCCGCCGCTCATCTCAAACTCGACATGGTCGTGTTTGGCAGGGGCTTCAGGATTAATTTTGAAATTGCCGGTCATGCCAAGATGCATAAACAGGCGATCCCCAGAGCTCAGCTCGGCGCGCAAAAATTTGGCCCGCCGCGTAAGCCGGGTCAGAGTATGGCCTTGCACCCGACCGATGAAATCATCTCCAAACGGAAACCGCAGATCGGGACGGTTCAAAATCACGCGCTCAAATACCCGGCCTTCCATGACAGGGGCCAGTCCAGCACGGACCGTTTCAACTTCGGGAAGTTCGGGCATGATGTCCTATTCCAATTTGCAACTGATTGTGACAGATAGCGAACATGAGCAAAAAGACAATCGACTTTGGATATGATGATATCCCGGAAGAGCAAAAGCAATCGCGCGTACGCGAGGTTTTTGACAGTGTCGCTTCTAATTATGACCTGATGAATGACGCCATGTCGCTGGGTATCCACCGGGTCTGGAAAGACTTGACCATAACCAAGGTCAATCCGCAGCCGGGAGAACTTCTGGTGGATGTGGCTGGCGGAACAGGTGATCTGGCCCGCCGATTTGTCACACGAGCAAATGAGGCACGCATTCGCCGCGGTGGTGAGCCTGCGCGAGCCTTGATCTGTGATATTAATGCCGAAATGCTTCTGGCAGGTATCGACCCGGATAGAGATAAAGACATGGCCCTAAAGCGGGTCTGCGCTAATGCGGAAAAAATGCCTTTGCCAGAAAATGTCGCGGATGCCGTGACGATCGCCTTTGGGATACGGAATGTCACCCATCGCCACAAAGCCTTGTCTGAGTTTTACCGAATTTTAAAACCAGGCGGGCGCTTATATGTGTTAGAATTTTCGACCCCTCCCACAAAAGCGTTACGGTCAATATATGACGCCTATTCCTTTAATGTGATCCCAAAACTCGGCGGGGTCCTCGCCGGCGATGCGGATAGTTATCAATATCTGGTCGAAAGCATCCGGCGCTTCCCCAAGCAGGACGCCTTTGCCGATATGATCAAACAGGCCGGGTTTGCTCGAGTGGGTTGGCAGGATTACTCCGGTGGCATTGCCGCCCTGCATTGGGGCTGGAAGGTATAAGCCGTGATCACTATTCGCATAGCGCGATCGGAAGATCAGGAAAGTATCTGGAATATAATCAAACCGGTTATTCGAGCGGGCGAAACCTATTCATTGCCCAACAATCTGACCCGATCCGAAGCGCTGGACTATTGGTTGTCTGACGAAAAAACGACTTTTGTCGCTGAATTAGATGATCAGATTGTCGGCACTTATTATATAAAGGCCAATCAACTTGGCGGCGGAGATCACGTTTGCAATTGCGGCTATATTTCTGATAGCGCGGCAAGAGGCCGTGGCCTGGCAACGGCGATGTGTGAACATTCGCTAAAATTCGCGAAAGAAAAGGGCTATTTGGCCATGCAGTATAATTTTGTTGTGGACAGCAATACAGGCGCGATACGGCTTTGGAAGAAATTCGGGTTTCAGATCGTCGGGACTTTACCCAAAGCGTTTAAACATCCCACCCAGGGCTTTGTGGATGCGCATGTCATGTACAAAACGTTGGATAACGCCTAAGATCTAGCGTCGGTTTCTGGCCTTGCGGGCTGCATATTTGGCATCGCGCCGCGCTTTTTGCGCTTTCTTAAGCTCTTCAGCCGCTTTGACCCGGGCTTCATCAGCGATCTTTTTCTTACGCTCAGCTTCGGCCTTTTCCGCTTCCTGACGCTCACGCTCGGCTTTGCGCTCGGCGGCCCGCTGAGCTTCACGCTCGGCTTTACGTTTGTTGCGCTCGGCCCGTTCTGCCAGCTTTTTCGCCTTGGCTTCAGGATCCATTTGCTTTTCTTTGGCCCGCTTCAGCATGGCTAACTTAGCCTCTTTTTGGGCTTGCAATCGATCATTGAAGTTATGGCCTTGGAAGCCTGACATAGTTTACCTCTTGGCGGAAAATTTTTAGGTCACACTGAAAAAATGCGGCGCCGCTTGCGCAACGCTGCCTATACATAATTTCCACAGCTCAAAAATCAAGCAGTCTAATGGAATTTTTTCAGCCTTTGACGGTAAGGGTTAAGCGGGCCGAACGCGGCTTTCCGGTCGAAATATTGTTATCATTATGCGCGTCCGGGAAATAATCCGTGTTGAACAGGTTTTCCAAATTCAGCTGTAAGCGAAGTGTATCACTGATATTATAATAGGCCGCCGCGTCCACGCGCGTGAAATCGGGCAAAGTCACCGCATTGCTGATTGAGGCAAACTGACCCGCTTGATGCAAGACCCCACCGGCGACTTCAAACTGGTCCGTCACAGCAAAGCGGCTCCAAATAGACAGTTTATGATCCGGCACCTGGGCAAGATTGCGGTTATTGAGTGAACCGCCGACGACCCGGCCACGTTCCTTGCCGTCCAAATAGCTATACCCGACATCAAAACTCCAGTTTTCGGTCAGATGGCCGGACAATTGAAACTCCAATCCCTCTGTCCGACTTCCGATAAGAATGGTGTTGTCCGGATTTGAAGGGTCGACAGTCGTACCGCTTTCCCGGTCTAGTCGGAACAAGGCCGCGGTGACGCTTAGGTCATCCAGCAAATCCCATTTAATCCCGGCTTCATAATTGCGAAATTCCTCAGGGCCGAGAGCCTCGGAAGTCAAGGATAAAGACAGGAATTGATCCCCGGAGCGCGGCAGGAAAGACTGGCTATAGCTCGTATAAACCGAAATATTGTCTTGCGGCTTGTAAATCAGACCAAGTCTTGGAGAAATCTCCTCATCGACACGCCCCAATAAACCGTCATTGCCGTCAGCGGCACCGTCAGCCACCTCGATCTGATCGACCACATCCACATCAAAGCGGTCATAACGCAGCCCGCCAATCAGTTTGAAATGATCGCCGATATCGATTTGATCTTGAAAGTAAAACGAAGCGAACTTTACGTCCGAACTCCGGTCCCGGGTAAAAGCGGGAAACTCAACATCCGGAACCTGCATAGGATCCGTAAAACCAAAGGTGATCTGGTCGTCTTGCGACAATGTAAATAGGGCGTCCGCGCGCGCATTGTCAGTCGCTTGATCGCCATATTCAGCGCCGATCAATAATAAATGCTTGATCCGACCTATGCCCAGCTCACCCACAAGATTACCTTGAAGGATCAAATTATGACGATCCGTCATATCGCGGTATCCGTCCAGGGTTGTCGTCAATGCAGTGTCATCAAACCGAACCGGATATAAATTTTGATAGAGCTTATCATAATCTGCATATTGAGCCGTGCCATTAAAAGACCAGTCATTCGCAAATTTATGATCCAGGCGCCCGCGGAATATATGAGCTTGAAGCGTAGTCCGGTTTAACTCCGGGTCCCCAAAAAAGGTTTCATCAAAGCCCTTCAAGGGTGAGCCGTTGAGTGAGGGTACACCCCGATCTACGGTTCGGTTATCATCCACATATTCATAAAATAGATTAAACCGGCTATCTTCCCCAGCGTCTATGGCCAGGGTGGGATTTATGGCGAAACGTTCACCGTTAAAAAAATCACGGTGATTGTTTAGGCCTTCATAAAATCCATTGACCCGGGCCGCCATTTGATCACTGAGTTTAAAGTTTCCATCGGCGGAAGCGCTGTAACGGCCGTGACTGTCGACCGATCCGGTCAACGCATATGAATCTTGGATGAATTCAGGTGTTTTAGTAACCCGATTAATCACGCCCCCACCGCCTCCACGGCCAAAGATCATGGCATTGGAACCTCTTAATATCTCAATCTGCTTCAAATTATAAAGCGGGCGAAAATATTGCACATCATCGCGCAAGCCATCGATAAAGAAGTCGGCCGTTGTGTTTTGTCCTCGGATTGTAATCTGGTCCCGGTGCCCTTCACCCTGTCCTACAGATATACCAGGCGTTGTCTGAATAACATCGGCAATAGATGAAAATCCACGGGATTGGATTTTGTCAGCCGAAATCACTGAAATGCTTTGCGGAACATCGATAATCGGCGTTGGCGTTTTAGTGCCCGAGAATTTTTCATTGGCCAGAAAAATTTGTCCCTGAACGATGACTTCATCTTCGATACCATCTTCGGCCATGGCGACATTGGCGCCAGTTAAGCACAGGACACACACACTGGCTGCACTCATAAGTGTTCGGATCATTTAAAATTACCTGTTTTTGCGAATAATTCTCAAGAACAGGTGATCTAGGCGTTTGGGCTGCCTTGCGCAAGTGCGAATTATTCGCAACTAGGCAAAATTAATGTGCAAAATGACGCAGGATAGACGGTTAAGCGAAATGAACCGTATACTCGATTACTTACAGCGCTTTACGGCACGATCAATCGCGACTGATGCCGCCGCCATCATGGCCCCATCTGGCACGGCCATCTCATACCGCTTGGCATAATCAGGGTCACTTTCACCATACAGATAGATCCCGGCAATGATCCGCTCGGGGTCGCTTAGATCTTTCAAAGTGCTGTCGAAAATACATTGGCAAAACTCCGGCAAAGTCCCCTCGCGTTTTCGCGAAGCATATTCGGGTCGAGCGTCGCAACTTGCCATAAATTCAGGCCGCATTTGTGCCGTTAATTCATTATCCTTCATGCCCGATAGACCGTCAATTTGTGCCGAACATGACATCAGCAAAGCTGAGAGAGTTATGAAAGGAAAAATTATGCGCAAAACATTGCCCCGTCTCTGGTAACGAACTTACGCTTATCCGACTGATGCTAAAAAAGTATTGATCCGGATTATGGCTGAACCGCGCAGAAAAAAGCCGCCCAGAGGCGGCTCAAATTTCGAAGCGACTAATCGCCTAGGCTTTTTCTTCAGGGTATTGAATTGTGCCACCCAGATGTTCGAGCACTTCCTTAGCGTTAAAAGTATTGGGATTTTCCGACGCCCCTGAGCGGCTGAACTTAACTTCAGCACTGGCCCGGTATTTGGTTATCTCGCGAACGTCATAATCATTGAAAAATGGATCATGAAAACGCGGTCCGAAGACGCTGAACCGGTTTCGGTAATAGGGCCTGTGGAAATAGCTGTAGCGGTGATAAGGGCTCCAGCCAAAGCGCGGACGATAAAATGAATAATTGAAATAAGGATCATATAAACCGAAGCGCGGGCTGACATGCGCCCGTTTTTTGGCCTCCGTTTCCCGTTCTGCCAGGGTGAAATAGTTAAACCCACGCTCCACGGCGATTTCAGCCGCCCTATAGAGCAGGTAATTTTCAACCGTTTCACGATCGGTCAGAGAATTGCCGCCAAATGACACTCTGGCACGGTCATTTTCCAGCATTGTCTGAGAATAACCGTCAAATCCACCGGGTTTTGTAGCGGCTTGATAAGGGGTTGTCGTCGCACAGGCTGCTAAAACGGCAGCGGACGCGGCGAGAACAAGATGACGTAATGTCTTCATCGCGATCTCCTTAAGATACAATAGTCCTTAACGTCCCGTCCCTGAACG
>JAHDDX010000105.1 GCA_020629135.1 Hellea sp. | reverse complement strand
GCCAACCTGTGAGTCTCCGCTCGTCACAAATCTACCATACTTCAGTTTAGAAAAGTCCGGATCGATGAGAGCATCTGGTCTTATTCTTAGGGCCTCTGAGCTACCGCCAATAAAAAAATAAAAATCAGAATTAAAATTTTGGTTGCGTCTGACTTCCTCATCAATAAGTCGTAGGCTATGAACAGTCTTATTGTTGTCAAACAGTTCGTGCTTCGACATTCCAATGAAGTCTAGTCGAAAATTATCCGAAATATATGCCTCTAAATCAATCTTTTCAAAATCCAATATCGTCAGGTCTTGAGCTTGTGATTGGGTGTAAAACCAACACGCGACAGCAAAAGTAATCGAAGATTTCAATATATGTATAGGCCCCATCATAGAGGAAATCCGTATCACAATTTTTCATTGTTCTCAATATCGATCCGAACTAAACAATTCAGAAATTATTCGGCAATTTTATCATTGCGGTTCTTGGGTGTCAGAAGATTAGATACATTTGAAGCCGTGACTTAAGTCACGGACTCTACTATAATAATCGTGTTATTATATTCGATATTGTTGTCATGGGGGAACAGTATGAGCGTATTCAGTCTTACATATATGAGTTCAGCATTTGGCCTTTACGATTGGGACGTTTACCGGCAAATCGCAATATCATCGCACGTATACAATAAAAAAAATGCAATAACGGGTACGTTGCTGATTTTCAATGATAGTATAACTCAATTTCTAGAGGGGCCTGAAAAGGAAGTTAGACGTTTGTTTAGCCGTATTAAAAAAGATAAGCGTCACAAAAATGTAATGGTCATATCCGAACGGTTTTTGGAAAAGAGAGAGTTTCCAGTATGGACGATGGGCTATCAGGAAATTGTCGGTAAAGACGATCCAAAATATATTTTTAAGCTCAATAGGGAAAATTTCGAATTGTATATACCGTCACAAATATCGGGCACGACCAAATCTATCTTAAACAGTTTTTCCCGTGCTAGCGGGTTGGCTGCATAGAATTCAGTAACAGCATGATGAAAAGTGCGACAGGGATTAACAATCCAATAGGTCATGTGGGGAACCCAAAGGGCCCTGCCGCGATTTCCTCATATTGCATATTTAATGATCTCACAATGAATATAAAAATATTTGGGCACGCGGTTTTCGGACGTTAAGATTCTTCCGTTTTATCTGCTTTGGGAATAAAGTGACGATCGGTTACCTCCCGGTTACCAGTTCTAAGACAACCTAATTCAACCAAACTTCATCAAATTCAACTACCGACCTCGCTACAACTCCGAATACCCAAGCCGCATTCTCGTCGAATTTCGTCTACAATTGTCGGTTGTTATTGAGTTGGCTAATAGCGCAATTTCTTCACCATTGACGAGTGATTTTTTTGAAATTGCATAAACGGCCAATAACAAAAACCAGACCGAAAACTCTGTATCCGGAAGGACAATCAACCACTGCAACATCAATAACAGTGACAAAATAAGTGACTTTAGCAAACAGATAGACCCACACGGAGCGCTGTAGTTAGCTCAAGTGTTGAGAGACGTCTGAATAAGAAAACTGCAATAGCCGATAAGGAAATAACGAAAAACGAAAACGTTAAAATGGCTATGGGCGAGACCTGTATGATCGACTGCAGTAAATCCGTTCTGCCCGCCAACACCACGCAAATAATCAGGAATATCACCCATATATTTGACATGATGGTTTAGATAAGGGTTTGGTCTTTGACGGCGATGATAGCCCGCTTAACAGAGACGCCCCGCATCCAGGCCAAGCGTTGACAAAGATAGGCTTCTCCCGCGTAACTCACAACGGCTTCATTAAAAACCTGTTTGCGACTGAATACTCGAAGAGCGTCTGATATTTGTCTTCCAAGGATCATTGGGTAAGTCAGAACATCTGATAATACGGGCACTAGGAAAATCGCTATCGACAACATATATGCTAGGGGTTAAATTCCAACTGTCTCACCACCTAAAATTCAGCCAGCTTGACCGCATTTTCAATCTGAGCCTCTGAAAAACGCCAACGCGTTTCCGGTGCCTGTCTTAGGTCGATTTCGAAATGTCCCACATAATCTGGCACGTCATCCGCTCACAGCATCTCTCTGTAAAGCACAAAGTTCCGACACACCCTTCCCGGCCAGGCGGATCAGCTCGGCCATTTCGTCCGCCGTAAAAGGCGTGTCTTCGGCAGAGGCCTGCACTTCAATCACACCGCCCGCTTCGGTGAAGACGAAATTGGCATCGGCCTGACAGGCGCTGTCTTCCACATATTCCAGATCCAGGCGGCATTCACCGTCGACAATCCCGCAGGACACAGCTGCCATGTTTTCCATGACCGGGTTTTCCTTGAGCGTGCCCGCATCCACCAGGCCCTGACAGGCTTGATAGAGCGCCACCCAGGCACCGGTGATGGCCGCGGTGCGCGTTCCGCCATCGGCCTGCATGACATCGCAATCAATAATGATCTGACGCTCGCCCAGTTTTTCCAAATCGACAGCCGCCCGCAGGGAGCGACCAATCAGGCGTTGAATTTCAACCGTGCGCCCGCCCTGTTTGCCACGGGCGGCTTCTCTATTGTTACGCGAATGGGTGGCACGCGGCAGCATGCCATATTCGCCTGTGACCCAGCCCTTGCCTGAGCTTTTCATCCAGCGCGGCACGTTTTCGTCCACACTGGCCGTACAAAGCACATGGGTATGGCCAAATTTGACCAAGCAGGATCCCTCGGCATAGCGGGACACACCCGCCTCTAAAGTCACAGGGCGCATAGCGTCGCGCGCACGGTTTTCTGGTCTCATGGCTGATCTCTTTTTGAGTAACTTTGAAAAACCGACTGTTTACAAGGAAGGCATAAGAAATCAACCTTGTGGTTTCTTACATGCCCATTCAACTTCGGCATAACCCGTCTCGTTTGGGGTTTTCATATGGCCCAAAATATTGGAAAACATGCATTCCAAATAATAATCTCGCACACCTGCCTTATCTTTAATATAGAGATTGTTCTGATTATCCGTCGAAGCCTTTAAAACTCTGTCCCCGTCAAAGATATCACCAGAGGATATATAATAATCCACATAGTCCATTCGAATTCTCATATTCGATGTGTCAGGATTAAAAACAGAGGCCCGGACGAACTCGGCAAAATCTGGTGTTATATTGGCGATATAAAAATTATAAAAATTTTCCCCCACTATAGCATGCGGGCCTTCACAGCCCAACGTTATAGGACAATAGGCCAAATCGGTCACAACGCTGCCGTCCGGGCAAAAAATCGGTTGATCCGCACTTGCGACGCTTGGCGCATAGAGCCCCAGCGCGGTCGCCAAGAATAAGGCCTTAAATTTCATGCTTGATTTATATTGTAATAAGATTGCTTTGTCGACGTCATGATTCTCTTGAAAAATGATAAGATATTCCCCAAATATCACGGCGCAATGAGCCTGATACCGGAACATTTTTCACTGTCTGACCTGGATATGCGCACGCGGCGTATCTTTAAGGATATTGTCGAGAGTTATTTGGAGACCGGACAGCCTGTCGGTTCGCGAACTTTATCTCTATCCGGTGGCAATTCCCTGTCCCCGGCGACGATCCGAAACACCATGTCGGATTTGATGCGCTTGGGGCTCCTCCAGAGCCCTCACAAAAGCGCCGGACGTCTGCCGAGCCAGATGGGTTTGCGCCTTTTTGTGGACGGTTTACTGGAGATTGGTGACCTGCCGGCCACGGACCGCAAAGGACTGGAAAAGACACTCGCCCGCCTGCAGGAGCCGCAAAAAGTCTTTGAACAGGCTTCGACCTTGCTGGCCGGTCTTGCAGGCGGTGCGGGATTGGTCCTGACACCTGAGGACGGCGCGGGTGGCGATGCGGTTAAACATGTGGAATTTGTTAATCTGGACCTGGAACAGGCGCTGGTCATTATCGTTTATGAAAATGGCCGGATCGAAAACCGTTTGATGGCCAGACCGCCGGGGCTGTTACCGGCCTCTCTGGAACGAGCCGGTAATTTTCTGTCAGCGCGCCTCAAGGGCAAACGCTTGTCCGATGCCAAAACGGCTATTCTAGAAGAGATTAAATCGGGACGGGTTCAAATCGATCAGGCTGCCGCCGGCCTCGTAGCCCAAGGCCTGGCCGATTGGAGCGGCAGTGAGCCAGCGGAGCGTTCTCTGATCATAAGAGGCCGAGCGCAGCTTCTTGAAAATATCGATGCTCAGGCCGATATTGAACGCATCCAAATGCTGTTTGAGGATTTGGAGCGCAAACAGGAATTGATCGAATTATTGGATTTGACCGAGGATGCAGACGGCGTGAAAATCTTTATCGGCACAGAAAATCCGCTCTTTTCACTATCGGACAGTTCGGTCGTCATTGCCCCCTATCGGGACAGTGAAAAAAATATTATAG
>JAHDDX010000037.1 GCA_020629135.1 Hellea sp. | reverse complement strand
AAGTCGTCACAGGGCAAGATACTGAGGCAATCTTGTCATCAGAAACATCGATGCCCGAAATCTCAACATTACCCGTATTCGTCACGAGATATGAATAATCGAGCTCGTCACCCACCGCCGCATAACTCGTATCAACCGACGTCTTGGCAATCGATAACGACGGGTCTGCGGCAATCAAAGCCACAGATTCAGTCGCGGTTGTAACTGGAAAAGTCCCCTGTGCCGGAACCGCTGAAACAGTGGCCTCATTAGTCACTGGACCACCCGCATTTAAATCTTCCTGGGTAATCGTATAAGACGCACTAAATGAAACAGTTTGTCCCACCGCCAGAGTGGCATAAGAAGTCGGGCTAATCGGACCGAGAGTCCCCGTTCCCGCATGCACATCCGAAACACTGACATCCGTCAGTGACACATTTCCTGTGTTTTCAGCCGTGTAAGTATAAATAATGACATCCCCGACGACCGCATCCGTCGTTTTCGAAGCTGTTTTGGCAAATGTGATCTCAGGTGCCGCCGCTTCTAGAGTAACGGTTTCATCATCGGTAACAGGTGCATAGCTACCCGCCGCAGGGGTTCCATTCGCGGTACCGGTATTTGTAATGTCCAACCCAGCATCAAGGTCCGCCTGGGTGATTGTATAAGTCGCCGTGAAGACGGCCGTATCACCAACGTTTAGAACAGCCAAATTGCCTGGCGAAATCGAAGACAAAGACCCTGTTCCCGAATGAGAATCAGAAATACTGACATTCGTCATCGTAATGTTACCGGTATTCTCAACCGAATATGAATAGGTAATCACATCATCGACGCCCACATCGGCTGTAACGTCAGCTGTTTTACTCAAGGTCAATTCAGGGGCCGGCGGCAAAGGCGTATTGACTGTCGCGTCAATCGTGTCAGTCACATTACCCTGACTGGATGATGCATCAGCAACAACGGAATTTATGATTTCACCGGAATCAATATCGGCCTGCGTCACCACATAGGTCGCGGCATAAGTTGCTATCTCATTGGCGACCAAATTCCCGGCTGCAGACCCCATATCCGCATTTTGAAATGTTGGACCGGTTGTCAAAGACAAGGCATCGCCAGCTTGATTAGTAATCGTATCGGTTACACCCACTGATGTAAGATTGACGTTGCCTGTATTTTGCACACTGATCGTATATGCAATCGTTTCTCCGGCCATAACCGGACTGGATAGTCCAGAAGTATCAGCAACCTTATTTACTTCGATATCGGATTTCTCGATTGTGATCGTTACCGTTGCCGTCGACGTTAATCCGCTTGGGTCTGTGATTTCATAGGTAAATGTATCAACTCCGAAAAACCCGGGATTAGGCGTATAGGTAAATGCGCCGAGGGCGTTAAGCGTGACAGCTCCATTGTCTGGTCCTGTTAACTGAGGGGTTGTAACCGTAAGAACACCATTTTCTGGATCTTCGTCTGCACCATTTCCATTATCAAAAAGGACATTCCCACTAACGGCTACATCAATGGGTGTCGTAAAATCATCGTCTTTGGCTAAGGGCGGTAAGTTTGGAAAGGGTCCTAAAGGACACGAAAATCCATCATTGCTTCCGCTTGGATCGCCTTGCGCAACTAACTCAGCCGTTGGATTGGAACTAAAGACGTTAAAAATTTCATAGATGCCCCCACTATCGTTGTGGAAGGTGAATAATCGGCCCGTCGCATCGGTCCAACTCGCCCCATATCCGCCGCCAGAAGCCAATCCGGTTATGTTGGTTCGGGTGGAGGTGCCATTATCCAGATTGATAATTCCGACCCGGTTAGCGGAAACTGCGATTAGGTAATTTGTACCGCCATTAGGCAAATATGCCACATCAGCAGCACCTTGAGTTTGCCCTGTTAAATTAATCGTGGTCACATTGCCCGTTAACAGATCTATGCCGGAATAGGTGCTGGAACCCGGTGTGCGCCGCACCCAAAAAACGTTATTGTCGTCAACATCACCGGCAAATGAGCTGAAACCGACATTGTACACCACTTCAGTTGAACCATCGCTATGAATGCGGATGACATTATTGCCCTGCATCCCATAAGCAAAATTGTCCTGTGTATTATAACCGGTCGCGTTGTAGCCGCCTTGATTGGTTCCCACATCTACATAGGACGATGAAATCGGATCAAATATCCGTAATTGACCAGATTGAACCTGATAAATGTCACCAGTACAAACAAACGGATCCGCATAGGCTTTTTGCGTGAACGCCAATGCCAAAATAACAGTAGAAATAGGCTGGAACGATCTGATTAGAAGCTGATTAATCCAGCTCACCCAAATCAATATCTGAAGCCATATTTTCGTTAGCAAATTGAAATTTAACAATTTTTCATACCCTAGTACAACGAATTTCGAAGGGTAAACCTATGCGAGAAGAATAAATTTTTCCTTATTGTTAGGGTAAAATTGGCGTTAACGAATTAGCGTATTTATACTGCATTCACCTTGCAAACACTTCTACTTAGAATGAAATCTGAGAGAAACTCAATCGCGATCATTCGCTGTTGAATGCCAAAGCCAACAGATTAGCCCAAATCCAGTGTCAAAAATATCGATAGGGCAGCCAAATCGATTGCATTGCCTGTTTGGGTCAAGCGTTCTTTTTGAGCGATAGGAGCGTTAAAACGCTAAGGTCTTAAACCGCCCTATCGCTTTGAATTTAAAAGAAAGAAAGTTGATTTCTTTACGTTATATGAAACGGCTCATTACTGACAGGCGAGGCATTCCTCATAGTCTGTCGGAGCGGCGGCCTTCATGCTCTTTTCCATTTCCGTTTCATTGTCATTGGATCCGGCAAAGGAGGCCCGCTGAACGGATTTGGAACGGCAGTAATAAAGTGACTTCACACCTTTTTCCCAGGCTGTCCAGTGCAGCATGTGCAGGTCCCATTTATCGACATCACCTGGAATGAAGATGTTTACAGACTGCGCCTGACAGATATAGGGTGACCGGTCCGCTGCGTGCTCGATGACCCAGCGTTGATCAATTTCAAAAGCCGTCCGGAAGACATCTTTTTCGTGATCAGAGAGTTCATCCAAATGCTGAACCGAACCTTCTTTCTCAAGAATTGAGCCCCAGATTTCGGACGTGTTGATACCCTTCTCTTCAAGCAGGTTTTCAAGGAATTTATTTTTGACGGTGAAAGACCCGGACAGGGTCTTGTGCGTATAGATATTAGCCGGGATCGGCTCGATACCTGCAGACGTGCCGCCGCAGATAATAGAAATCGACGCGGTCGGCGCGACGGCCAGTTTGTGCGAGAAGCGAGCCTTGATACCCATATCAGCCGCGTCCGGACAAGCGCCCCGCTCGTCGGCCAAGGTCACAGAGGCCGCATCAGCGTGACGACGAATATGGCGGAAAATCCGGTTATTATAAGATTTCGCCATAGCGCTTTCGAACGGAATATCTTTGGATTGTAAAAGCGAATGGAAGCCCATCAGGCCCAGACCGACTGAACGTTCGCGCATGGCGGAATATTTTGCATCATTCATTTCATCGGGTGCACGTTGAATGAAATCTTCAAGCACATTATCCAGGAAGCGCATAATATCTTCGATAAAGCCTTCTTCGTCTTTCCATTCATCCCACTTTTCAGCATTGACCGATGACAGGCAGCAAACGGCTGTGCGCTCTTTGCCAAACTTATCCTTACCGGTCGCGAGCATGATTTCAGAGCAGAGATTGGACTGCTTGACGCGAAGGCCCTGATCACGCTGGTGTTTGGCGAGGGCCTCATTCACCGTGTCCGAAAACACCATATAAGGTTCACCGGTCTGCAGGCGCATTTCCAGAATTTTCTGCCACAGATAGCGCGCATCAACGGTTTTGATAACTTCATTGGTTTTGGGCGAACGAAGGCCGAATTCCGTGCCGAGGCGCACCGCCTCCATAAACTCGTCGGTAATGTTCAAACCATGATGGAGGTTTAAAGACTTGCGGTTGAAATCACCGCTGGGTTTGCGAATTTCCAGAAATTCTTCGATTTCCGGGTGGTGAATATCAAGGTAAACGGCAGCCGAACCGCGACGCAACGACCCTTGTGAGATCGCCAGGGTCAAACTGTCCATAACGCGAATAAACGGGATAATGCCGGACGTTTTACCAGCTTTGCCGATCTTCTCGCCAATGGAGCGGACATTGCCCCAATAGGTGCCGATACCGCCGCCATTTGACGCCAGCCAGACATTTTCATTCCAGATATCAACGATTGAATCCAGGCTATCATTCACGGAATTTAGAAAGCAGGAAATCGGCAAACCACGCTGCGCTCCGCCATTCGACAAAACAGGTGTTGCCGGCATGAACCAAAGCTTGGACATATAGTTATAAAGACGCTGGGCATGCTCAGTGTCATCAGCATAGGCTTCCGATACGCGCGAGAACATATCCTGATAGGTTTCTTCGGGCAGCAGATAGCGGTCTACCAGGGTTTTCTTGCCGAAATCTGTCAGGTTTTCATCGCGACTTCGGTCCTGAACCACTTTTGCAATTTTAACCTCACGCGGTCCCTGATGAGACGGCTTACCGGCACGAGCTGCAGGTTTGACCTGATTGCGTTCTTCAACGCTGTCAAAGGCCTGATCCTCTAGATCTGTTGCAATTGCCTGGTTCCCAACCTGTTCTGACATGAATCCCCCTTAATAAATGGCCTAAAGGCCCCCTCGAATTTGCCCAAACCTGTCCTGATCGCGCCCCAAAGCCCGATGGCAGGATTATTGTGATGAAAGTTAAGCCTGACAGGCTATCCACTATATATAGTGTTGATTTGCTCCCATCCGTCAACACCTTGTGTGCCAAAAAAGGAAATTTTTTATTAACAAGAACTTAAATCTTTGCGGTTGCTCAAAATTTTTTCTCAAAGCCCTTATTTGAGACAGGTTTAGGCCCAATAGTTGTTTGGTTTCGCCCAGCGCCGCACTCTTATTTTATCAATTATTCAAGATAATAGGACCGCCAAGGCTTTCATTTTCCGCACTTATCCCCAAATTTATATATTCTTGTCACAAATTTTCCCTATGCACGGGCGAAATTGAAAGGGACAGAATGAAGATCTTACTGGTCACAGATGCGTGGGAACCCCAAATGAACGGCGTCGTACGGACTTTGTCCAAAACCGTCGAGGCTTTGCGCGGGGCCGGACATATCGTTGAGGTCATTGCCCCCTCTGATGGCTATTGGACCATGCCCCTGCCGACTTACCCAGATATTCGCCTGGCACCATTTGCCAAACCTGATGTTGAAAAACGCATTGTCCGGTTTGGCCCTGAGGCCATACATATTGCGACCGAGGGACCCCTTGGCCAGGCCGCCCGCAGCCTTTGCCTGAAATGGGGCATGCCGTTTACGACCAGCTATCACACTAAATTTCCTGAATATATCAAAGCGCGCTTTCCCTTTGTGCCGCTGTCCATTCCTTATAATTTTGTTCGCAATTTTCATAATAGCGGCGGACGCGTCATGGTCACAACGCCGTCTATGAAAGAGTTTTTGGATGAAAAGGGATTTAAAAATCTGGCCCCTTGGGCAAGAGGCGTCGACCTGGAACAATTTAGCCCAGACAAACGATTTGCCCCAGAGGATGTCTATAAGGACCTGCCACGCCCGATTTTTGTCAATGTCGGCCGGGTGGCCGTAGAAAAAAACATCGAAGCTTTTATCGAGCTTGACCTGCCCGGCTCCAAGGTCATTGTCGGCGATGGTCCGCAAATGGCGGAACTTCAAAAGAAATATCCCCAGGCCCATTTTGTCGGAGCGAAATTTGGGGATGAGCTCGCCCGCTATTTTGCCGATGCGGATGTATTTGTCTTCCCCTCCAAAACCGATACTTTTGGCCTGGTGATTATTGAAGCCATGGCTACCGGGACGCCAGTTGCCGCCTATCCCGTTACCGGACCGATCGACATCATCCCAGGAAGTGACGCCGGGGTCGTGGATGAGGATTTGCAAAAAGCCTGTCTGGATTGCTTGAAACTAGACCGGAAGAAAACGGCTGCCCATGCGAATAATTATTCCTGGGAAGCAGTATCGGAAACATTTTTCAGCTATCTCACCCCGGAATATGAACCCGTCGCCCGCAAACGCTGGCGTCGTCTCCGACGGCTCGCCAAAATTGCGAGCTCTCCTTATCATATTATCAAAAAAATATTGCGCAAAACCTGGCGGGTTCTGCGCGGAAAATAGGTTACTTTCTGAGATAGAGCCTGGGATGACCGCCATAAGGATGGGCAACGGTGACAAGTTCCCACCCTTCGACGGCTAGCCGGTTGAGACGCTCTTGAATAAGCGCGTCATTTTTTTCCTGACTCTTAAACGCACCGACTTTCACGGTCACCACTTTGTGTTGCCATTTTCGATCACTCATCGACAATACTCCAGTTTTACGGGCTTAATCGTTTTAGATTTGAATATTTGATCTGTTATTCATCTGCCTTTGCGACTTTACCGCTTCATATAGGCCACGGGATATCCGAGGCCGCTATCTTTGAGGGCAACCAATTCCCAGCCTAGTTTGCCGAGTTGATTAAGCTCTTGCTGATATTTTGAGATCGTTTTTTCCATGTTCAACCCAAAGCCTTCATGCTTTAGGACGATCAACTTATATTCCCATTGTCTATCTCTCATCTCACTCTTCCTTTTGCACATCTGTTTCTATTGGTTTGGCCTGCTTTTCCTGCAGTCTGCCGGATTTTCTGAGCGCGTCCCGCAACACATATTCAATTTGCGCATTAAGCGATCTGAGCTCATCATCGGACCAACGCTTCATGGCTTTAAGCACATCGGCGTTGATCCTTAAGGGGTATGATTTTTTGTCCGGCACCCGGAACCCCTAGTAAAGGGACCCCGTATTGACGACCGGTTGCGTTGCACGATCCGAACACAACACGACCAAAAGATTACTGACCATGGTGGCGCGGCGTTCTTCGTCGAGTTCAACAACACCTTTGTCGGATAATTCTTCCAAGGCATGTTCGACCATACCAACCGCGCCTTCGACGATTTTTTTGCGCGCCGCGATAATCGCACCAGCCTGTTGACGCTGCAGCATGGCCTGAGCGATTTCCGGTGAATAGGCCAGATGGGATATACGGGCTTCGATCACATTGATCCCGGCCTGGGCCAAGCGGTCCTGAATTTCTTCACGCAGGCGCTCTGAAATCTCAGCGGGATGGGATCGTAATGAAATCTGCCCTTCTTCATGCTGATCATAGGGATAGCTGGTGGCCATGGCGCGGATCGCGGCTTCGGACTGGATCTGCACAAAGCTTTCATAGTCATCAACATTAAACACAGCTTCAGCAGAGTCCGAAACTTCCCAAACCACAATCGCGGCGATTTCAATGGGAGATCCCTCTAACTCATTGACCTTAAGCTTTCCGCTTTCAAAATTTCGTACCCGCAAGGATACTTTCTTTTTGGAAAAAAACGGATTGTTAAAACGCAGACCTGGCGTGCGGACCGTGCCAACATATTTGCCAAACAGGGACAAAACAGCGGACTGGTTCGGCTCAACCTTGTAAAGACCGGAAGCACAAAACAATGTCGTTAAAAACAGCAATACACCGGATAGAATGCGGACAATCATGTCCGATCGCACGCCCGTTATGAACAAATAAATTGCCCCCAACAAACCCAAAATCAAAACGATAAGAAACGGGATGCCGCTTATGGATCCCACATTTTTTTCACGAATTTCACTCATGACACACTCCTCTCTCCATAGAGTTATACTTTGATATCAAAATGATATCATATTGTCAAATAGGTATAGTTTTTCGATATTCAAGGTCTGGCGGGCTTGTATCTTCAAAAAAACTCAATTACGCCCGTGATCATGGTTGAACTGGAATTATTCCTTTCCGCTTTTGCGGTCTTATTTGTGATTATCGACCCGCCCGGATGCGCGCCGATTTTTGCGACCCTGACCCATGGAACCTCCCGCAAACACCAGCGGATCATGGCCTTCAAATCCGTATTTGTCGGCGCGATTATCTTGTTTGGCTTCGCCTATGCCGGCGAGTTTGTTTTTGAAAAACTCGGAATCAGTCTGGACGCCTTGCGGGTGGCTGGCGGGATCATGCTATTTATCATCGGCTTGAATATGGTGTTTGAAAAGCGCACCGAAAAACGCGAGAACCGGGCTGAAGGCGCGCTCGAAGAGGTCGAAGATCCGGAAGACATTTCCGTCTTTCCTATGGGCATCCCCATGATAGCCGGGCCCGGCACCATGGCATCACTCTTGATTTTGAAGACTGACGTCAATGGCTGGCAACAAGAAGCCACTATCCTGGGCGCGCTGGCCGCCGTTTTGATCATCACCTGGCTGGCCTTTCTCGCGGCCGGCCCATTGATGAAACTAATGGGTAAGAACTTTACGGATGTCCTGACAAGAGTTCTGGGCGTCTTGCTCGCCACTCTCGCCGTACAATTTGTTCTGGACGGTGTTCAGGGCGCCTTATTTTAGTTGCGCCCAGAGGCGTTCCGCCATTTCAGAAAAATGCTTCGCCTCTTCGCCTTTAGAAGCCGCGATTGGTTCGCCCGCATCGCCAGATTGACGGATTGCCATGTGTAAAGGGGCCTGCCCTAACAGCGGCACGCCAAGTTTTTCCGCCTCTGCCTTCGCTCCGCCGGTTCCAAAAATATCATGAGACGATCCGCAATCCGGGCAGATAAAGACGCTCATATTTTCAACAATGCCCAGCACGGGGATATCGACCTGGCCAAACATAGCTACGCCTTTGCGCGCATCGGCCAGGGCCAGATCCTGTGGGGTCGAGACGATCACTGCTCCGCGCGGCTTGATATCCTGCGCCAGTCCTAATTGCGGGTCTCCGGTGCCCGGGGGCATATCAATAATTAAAACATCGAGATTTCCCCAATCCACATCCCAGAGCATTTTGGAAATTGCCCCCTGCACCATTGGGCCGCGCCAAACCACCGGCCCATCATCATCGGTCAGAAAACCTATCGACATCACCTTAACGTCAAAGGCCTTAAAGGGCTTTATCAGCGGACGACCTTGAACTTTGGTGGTTGTTGCGCGTTTGCCGCGCAGGCCCATGAGTATCGGCACAGAGGGACCGTGCACATCCGCATCCAACAAACCGACGTTTTTGCCCTGCCGGGCCAGCGCCACGGCCAGATTAACCGCGACCGTGGATTTACCGACCCCGCCCTTGGCTGAACTGACGGCCACCACATGATCAACAAAGGCGTCGCCTTGATAACCGTCCGGGCGACGGGCCTGATGGGGATTAGCGCTGCGTTGTGGGCGGCGGCCAACTTCCGGCGCCGCCTTATGCGCGGTGAGAATAACGGATGCCTTTTCTATCCCGTCCAGATCGCCAAGGGTCGTTTCGATATCACCTTGCAGAGCCTGAAAGGCCTCGGCCTGTTTGGGGTCGATTTTTAAAATTACCCGCAATTGACCATTTGCGTAATTCAAATCGCCGATCCGACCTGAAGACACAAGATTAGTGCCGTGAAATGGGTCTTTGATTTTGGATAGCGCGTCGAGCACTGCTTTTTCAGAATAGGCCATTATTCACAGGCTCTCGTTAAGGTGCCATTGGTTGACACGCGCAATGGTGGATGAGCGTCACGCGCGTCGCCATAGCCGGCTATTAAAACCTTTCCTCCACCCTCTCTACCAAAATTAGAGGCCAATTCGGGTATATGAGTCACAAATCGGATCGATCGATCACGACTATTCAGGTCCAATCGATAAATATTACGATCACCTGCGAAAGATGATTGCCCGACAACCCAATATTGCTTGGCGTATAATTGTCCCGCAGGCGGCGTGAACGGAATAATTGCGATGATGTTTTGATCCTTGAGCAACCAATTCTGCATCTTCATATCATGTGAAACAAATATCAGGCCGCCACCCCATTCGCCCTTGTTAAACCCAAGTAGCCAGCCTTCGATCAGCGGCCAGGCCGAAAGGATGTGTTTATTCGCCATATATTGTGGACGGTCAGGTATTTTCGTCCAATCAAAAAACGGGACTTCGTTGACCCTTTCTGCATGATCCAGAATTTCTAAGGCACACTGTCGTGCCTTATTGTTTTCAGGACGTAAGGTCTTATAAAAATATGGATGTAGTCCCGATATATTATCCATTATCATCCGGTCTGCACGGCCCGTATTTCCGTCAAATAAATGCGAAAGGACGCGTATATGGCTCACGGGGTGACGTGATGCGATTTGGTTTATGCGCGCCGCGTACTGATCCGGATCAAATTGATAGGCCGCAATAATGGCATTCGCCAAATCCTTGTAGGACCCGTCGACCTTAAGAAAACGCTCTATCATTCGCGATGCCTGCTCCGGCGATGTTTTGACGGCCACAGAGAGCAATGGCGAGTTTGACAAAGCCATGTTGTCAGCCTTCAGCTTAAGACCCAAATTCATCCACGGGCCCGGGTTTGCCAAGGCCAAACGTTCGAAATGTTCCCAGTTCTGAGCCTTCCCCAAAAGAATGGAGCGTTCAAAGGCATTCATCACAATATTTGAACCGGAAAGCGGAGACACATCCAGCCCTTCGATGGATAAGGCCGATTTTAATCCCACCACATTGGCCATTGGATTGATCCGGTCATCTTGCGCCAGCCCAAACGCATACTTCTTATAGGTCTCCCCGCCATATTTTTTATCAAGCATGGTGATCACATCTGACAGAGCCACGGCCTGGTTCATTTGATCGTCCTTGAGCGAAAACACCGCATCTTGAAGTAATCGGACGGCCCCCGCATTGTCCCGTTGCTCCAGCGCAAAGAAGGCTGTCTTGGTTGTTTTGATTTCCCCCGATAAAAGGGCCTGGCGAAAAACAGGAATTGTTACTGGAGAAATAACCGTCGCAATTAAGTCCACCAATCTTGCTTGGCCTCCGCTTTGCGGCCAGTTTTGAATGAGCTGGGCAGCCTGAGTTTCAGACAGTTCAGGCCGCGCAAAATTCAGAAAATCAACGGCGTTCTCTGCCGATTTTTCATCTGCCAGCAGCTTGATCAACCGGTCAGTCCCTTTCGGGCCAAAGCGGTGAAAATCACTCGCCAGCACCGCATAATCAAATTCATCGGGACCGTGTTCTTTGACGATATCCAGACAATGAGAAAGATTGCGGCAGGCGCGAAAATCATCCTGAGCCTGCGCAGAAACCGCGAGGCTCATAAACAAAACGACTAAGGATATAAAACGGAAAAACCCCATCCCCGCGACTTAGAAGGTTCACGGGAACAGGGCAAGGGATAAGCTGAATTCAAAGCTGTGTTTTACTCAGCCGGTTGAATGGCCTCCGGTGACAGGCTGGAGGTAAAGTTCGGCAGTTTGTTCCCTTTCCAGGCGCCTATATAAAAACGACGGATATCAGCACCGATACCGTAAAGCGCCGGTACAAAGAACAGGGTCACAAACAGGGCGAACAAGACACCAAAGGCCAGGCTGATCCCGATTGGAATTAACCACTGCGCCTGCAGGGACCGCTCGGTCAGCAATGGCAATAGCCCAATAAAGGTCGTCAAAGAGGTCAGCAGAATCGGCCGGAACCGACGCGTACCCGCTTCGATAAGGGCCTGGGCCCCGTCCATGCCTTTATCGCGCAGACGGTGTACATAATCCAGCAAGACCAGATTGTCGTTCACGGCCACCCCGGCCGCGGCAAACATGCCGAGCAGGCTTAAAACTGAAATCGATGCGCCCATGACCAGGTGTCCGACAATCATGCCGCAATAACAGAACGGGATCGCGGCCAATAAGATCAGAATGGGTTCGCTATAGGATTTAAACGAAACCGCCACCAGGAAGTAAGCAATGCCAATCGCGATCAGCATGAGGGTGAAGAGTTCCGAACGGAATTCCTCTTCACCCTGCGCTCTGCCAATATTGCCCCGTTTGACATTCGGATGCAGCTCGTCGAAATTGCTGAAGAAATTCTCATTGAGATCTTCGCGAATTTCATCAATCCGGTCAGTAACAACTTCTGCACTGATGATGACTGCGCGTTGACGTTCACGCCGCAAGATACGGTTGGTGCCTTTTTCAAAACGCAGCTCAGCCACGGCTGATAATGGCAATTCACGGCCATCATTGGTCCGGATCCGGATCGAGTTTAGAAAATCCAGAGACTGGCGATCGATTTGAGGATAACGGACATAAACCCGCACATCTTCACCGTCGCGCGGCAGTCTCTGTACTTCTTCGCCAAAGAAACCCTGACGAACCTGACGGGCGACATCTGCCGTGGTGATCCCGAGAGCTTCAGCACCGGGCTTGAGATCAAACTGCACTTCTTCTGAGGCGCTTTCCATGTCGTTAACGACATTATAAACCCCTTCATAGCTGCGGAGTTTGTCCATCAGGTCGTCGGCCGCTGCGTTCAAATCCTCAAAAGATTTCGCATTGAGCACATATTGTATGGGCGGACCGTCATTGCCGTCGCGGTAATCCACGGAAATGGTTTCCGCATCCGGCACTTCGCCGATCAATTCACGCAGACGTTCAGCCGTATCTTTGGCCGTTAAGGATCGCGTTTCCGGCGGCACCAATTTGACAAGCGCCAGGACATTGTGATCACGAGACCGCGTATACCAGTTCTCGATCAATTCACCGCCTTTGGCTTCAATCTCCTGCTCCAGTTCTTTTTCAGCGACTTGGATCTGCTTGAGCACTTCCAGCGAGCGGGTGAACGGTGTACCTTCCGGCAATTCTACCGTGATCGCAATTTGGTCGGATTCCGGTTCCGGAAAAAATGTCGATTTGACATATCCATTGGCAACCACACCGACACAGGTAATCATAAAGGCCAGAAATATTGACGCGGTCAGATAACGGCGTTTCAAGGCCTTGGTGATCAGCGGGTTATAGACATTATTGGCCACCCACATCAGACTGTCAGAAATCTTTTTCTGAAAGCGCATGATACGGCTTTTCGGGTTCACAGGTTTCAGATTAGCCAGGTGAGCCGGCAGAATGAACAAGGACTCAATCAACGAAAATGTCAGCGCCATGATCACGACGATCGAAATAGACCGGGTAAACTCGCTGGTTCCGCCAGATAAAAACATCCACGGGGCAAAGAATATCATGGTTGTCAAAACCGCAAAGATGACGGGCTTTAAAACCATGGTCGCACCGTTGACCGCCGCATCGAGACCTTCATCGCCTTCTTCGGTTTTGAAATGTATGGCCTCGCCGACAATAATCGCGTCATCCACGATAACCCCGATCACCAGTAAGAAGGCAAAGGTCGAGATGAAGTTAAATGACACACCTAAGAGCGGCAAGAAAGCCAACCCACCGGCAAAGGCGGTTGCGATACCAATGGCGACCCAAAAAGCAATTTTCGGGCGCAGGAATAACATTAAGGTCAAACAAACAAGCAATAATCCTGTAAAGAAGTTGGACGCGATTGAGCTGATCCGACCATTATAGACTTCGGCTGCGTCATCCCAAAAGGTAATATCCATGCCGGTTGGCAAATCATCCTTCATATTATTCACATAATTGTGGACGTTTTCAGACATTTTCACGACGTCCATTTGCGGACCACTCATGATCTGAACCAGAATAGTCCGGTCGCCATTCACAGTGGCCAGCAAATTGACTTCCTGAAAGCCGTCAATCACGGTCGCGATATCGCGAATGCGTATCGTCGCGCCATTCGCATCCTGGCGAACAATAATGTTTTCGAAATCTTCCTGATTGTCGGCCTGCTTCCGGGTCCGGATCTGCATATTGCCCAGTTCCGTACGCACACGTCCGGATGAGGCATTGACCGATGTTCCCCGAACAGCTTGCGCGACTTCGCTAAAGGTCAATCCATATTGACGCAATGCTTCTTCGGAGACTTCGATCGAAACCTCTTCACCGCGGACGCCAAACAATTCAACGGACGGAATAAAGCCCAGCAGCGCAATTTCGCGGCGGATTTTTTCCGCCATACGTTTTAGGTCGCGTTCGGAAACAGATTCGTCCCCGGTCAGGGCCAAACGGATCATTTCGTTTCTGTTTTGAAACAGATTGATCTGCGCTTCTTCGGCCGCGGGCGGGAAGGTGTTGATCTGATCAACCTGACGCTTCACATCGCGCAGTAATCGATCTTCATCGACATTGCTTTTTCCGACAACTGTGACCGAGCCCCCGCCTTCACCGGCAAAGGCCCACATGCGGTTAACGCCTTCGACCTCGGACAAGGCCTCTTCGACCCGGACAACGATTTGTTCTTCCACGTCCTGAGGCGACGCCCCGGGCCAGGCTATGGAAACATTGGCGCCGGGAAACTCGACATAGGGATCAAGTTCACGCTCGATCTGAACATAGGCCACCAGGCCGCCGATCAAACAGATGATCATTAAAAGGTTGGCAGCGACCTTATTGGACGCCCACCATTTGACAATCGCGTTCATGGTCGGCCTCCTCTAATTCGCTTTGGTCGTACCGGTGGCCGCGCTGGCGGTCCGGTCGACCTCTTCGATCTTCATGCCTTCGGCGACACCGCGAATAGGCGATGTGATCACGGGTGATCCAGCGACAAGCCCGTCAGTAATCACGACCTTGTCCCGATCAGATGAGGCCACTTCGACATATTTAATCGTCAGTGTTCCGTCAGATTGGGCGACATAGACTTGATCTTTGCCGCGCAGACCAGACCGTGGGATCACGACAGAGCCCCCCAATGCCTGACCATCAATATCAGCGGTTACAAACAAACCCGGCGCCAAAGGCACACCGTCAGCGGAGCCTTTTCCAAAAGGGTCATCCACTTGCGCATAGGCAAATAGAACCCGCGTCTCTGGATCAAATCGACTGTCTGTGCGCACAATCCGACCCTGCCAAGTGGCATAGTCACCGGCGACATTCGCCGTAAGCGCGACTGGAATGCCCGGATTATTCCGGCTTTCAGCAAAACCAAGCTTCAGTCCAGCCCGCGCCAAATCGTCATTCGTCAATGGCAGTTTCACATCCATCACGGCGGTGGAATAGACCTCGCCCAGACGTGTGCCCGCATTGACAAATTCACCTTGATCCACATGGCGCATGATCACGCGACCCGTAAAGGGCGCATAGATCGCCGTGCGGCTGAGTTGCAGTTCCGCCTCTTCCAATTGCGCCATTGCGGCCTCAAGACGAGCCGCGGCTTCAGCCATTTGCGGCTGACGCAAGGTTAGCGCGGAAGGCTCCCCAGCCCGGCCAAGTTCCTGCCAGTCGCGCAGGGCAATTTCGCTTTCAGACTTTTCCCGGGTTACAACCGTTTCCGCCTGGGCGACATTAGCCTGAGCCTGCACCACGCGCAGATTATATTCTACTGGCTCGACCCGGATTAACAGATCACCCTTATTAAAAGCACCGCCTTCAATGAATTTCGGCGACATATAAGTGATTTTGCCGCCGACTTGGGGCACGATATTAATCTGTTGCCGGGGTTGAACTTCGCCTTGCGTGCTGACTTTCAAAACCACATCTTCTTTAGTGGCTTTGGCCGTAATCACCGGCAACGCTTTGACGACCTCTTCTTTTTCTTCAGGTTTGGGCTTTAACGCGCCCATAATCATAAAGCCCGCAACGGCGCCGAAGACCACCAGCAGGGGCAAACCAAAGGCGAAAAACCGCCGCAGTAACATACCAAAATTTCTAGGCCGGGATGACCCTATTGCTCGCGCATTCATGACTCTCTCCTCCAGACAGAAATGCTGTCAGACTCACCTATAGCCTTAATATTATTGTTTTTCAATAAATTTTTATTGAAAAAGACGAATCATATAGTGAAAAACGGCAAAAACATCGCAATATCAATGCGTTCAGGCGATATAAGCCTCTGAACAGATCGGGTAAAATTACAAAGCCGAAAGATGAAAGCCAGAATCCCGCATAAAAGGCTTGATTAGGCCGTGCCGCGGTTATATATCGCCTGCTCCCAAGGATGACCGATGGAATTCGGGCGATTAGCTCAGCGGGAGAGCACTACATTGACATTGTAGGGGTCACTGGTTCAATCCCAGTATCGCCCACCATCCTTTTCAAACATTACCCTTTGCAATCAATTCGATATCCATTCGTTATCAAGCTTTGAGCCTTTTGTGATAATTGTGTGAGAATTGCGTTCAATCCTGTGTTTTCCAATTAAACTCAGGAGAGCAGAATGAGAACCCTATTACTCGGCGCGTCGCTATTGGCGGCCTCGGCTATGGGCGCAACGCCCGCAATGGCTACGGATTTTGATGTCCGGATTACCAACCTCACCCATGGAATTTACTATACACCGTTTCTGGTCGCCGCCCATCCAGAAGGCAATAATCTATTTGTCACCGGTGAGCCGGCCTCCGCCAATCTTCGCGCCATGGCCGAAGGCGGCGATATCGCGGGGCTGCTCGCGGATGTTAATGCGCTGGGCGCAACGGTAAACGCCAATCCCGCCGGCGGCTTGTTGGCCCCGGGCGAAAGCACCAGCCTGACAATGAATACGGATGGGACCTCCAATGACCGGCTGAGCATCGTGGCCATGCTATTGCCAACCAATGATGCTTTTGCCGGTCTGAATGCCATCGCTATCCCGACCGAACCCGGGACTTATGTTTACAATGTCAACGCCTATGACGCAGGGACCGAAGCCAATGATGAACTTGTCACTGGTGGGGGAGCTCCCGGCGCACCCGGCATTCCGGCCGCCCCTGGGGGTGATACGGGCACAGGTGGAACCGGCGCGGCAACGGCGGACACGAATGGCGACGTGCATATTCACCGGGGGGCATTGGGCGATACTGATCTCAATGGCGGTACCAGTGACCTGGACAGCCGTATCCACCGTTGGTTGAACCCGGTCGTTCGCGTCACATTGACCGTCCGGTAGAGCGCCCCATGACTTACTTTTCAAAACAAAAAAAATCGGCTCTCTTAGGCTTGAGCAGCCTGTTTGTATTGGCAGCCTGTAACAGCGGGTCAGACATACCGGTTCCGCCACCTGCCCCGCCGCCGCCACCGCCGCCCTCCATGGTCGGCTTTGAAGTCACGGTCAGTAATTTGACCAATGCCCAACCCTTATCACCGGTTGCCGTTATCGCGCACCAAGAGGGATATGCGGTGTTTCAAATCGGCAGTCCGGCAACGGCCGGATTGGAACTCCTGGCTGAGGGCGGAGACAACACTGACTTGTTGGCGGAAGCTGATGCTGACAGCAATGCCATAGCGTCCGCCTCAGGCTCTGATCCTATCGGCCCAGGCAATAGCGAAACGATTGCGATCGAGTTTCTGGAAGCAGATTTGTCAAATGCCCGACTGAGCACCAGTACCATGCTCGTCAACACCAATGATGCGATCACCGGCATTAATCAGCTGAGCCTATCCGGTATGTCTGTGGGCGATGTCATAACGCAACGCGGGGTCGCCTATGATGCGGGCACTGAAGCCAATACCGAGCGTGCAGCACATATTCCTGGCCCGGCGGGCGGTGGCGAAGGTTTTAATGCCACTCGTGATGACCGCGCGGATCAGGTCACTATGCATATTGGCGTCATAAGCCAGGATGATGGATTACTGACATCAGATCTCACCGATCAGCACCGGTTTGACAATCCGGTAATTCAAGTGCGTGTTGAACGTACTCAATAATAATTGCGAACAGCCCGATCACGGGCTGTTCCCAGAATTGTGAACGCAGTTGAGATGATCCCGTGAAATTTCAGATTAAAGTCGGCCCTAAACAAAAGGCGCGAGAGGACGACATGGGCAACACCCGAATTTTAATTGCCGAAGACGAAGCCGATATTGCGGAATTGCTTGGCCTGCATCTCAGAAATTGCTGTGATGAATTAGTCGTTCTTTCTGACGGTTCAGAAGCCCTTAAACGGGCTCAAACCGAGGCCTGGTCACTGGTCGTTTTAGACATCAATCTGCCCGGCAAGAACGGGCTGGATGTCTGCCGGGAAATCCGAGAAAATGACCCGCAGATTCCGATTATGATGGTTACAGCTAAATCGTCGGAATTTGACAGGGTACTTGGCCTGGAAACCGGGGCTGATGACTATGTCTCCAAGCCCTTTAGTATCTTTGAACTTGTCGCCCGTGCTAAAGCCCTTTTGCGTCGGGCCGGTCTTGGCAACACTAAAGAAACCAAGCCTTTGGAAAAATCCCAACCCATTGTAGTTGGGGAATTGCGCATTGACCTTGATCGGCGTGGTGTATCGTTAAACGGCCACGATATTGATCTGACGGCGCGCGAATTTACCCTTTTAGAGTTTTTTGCCTCTCACCCCGAACGGGTTTTTCAACGGGTACAATTGCTCGACCATGTCTGGGGATATGGCCATGAAGGTTATGAACACACGGTCAATTCTCATATTAATCGCCTGCGTGCGAAGATAGAGAAAAACCCGGCGGACCCCAAAATAATCCAAACGGTCTGGGGCGTGGGTTACAAATTTTCAAAGACTGGATTATGCGCGGCTTAAATTCAATTTTTGCGAAGTTTTGTCTGGCTTTGCTGGGAACCATTTTCCTGTCTGGGGCGTTGTTTTATGCCTATTCTAAACAAAGTAGCCGTTCATATCATGCGGAATTATCCCAACGCCTGAACGGTTCGATCGCCATGTATATTTCAGGGCAGTCTTTGCTGATTGAGAACGGTCAAATTAATCATGCAGGGCTTTCTCAACTTACTGAGCGGGCCATGATCGTTAATCCTTCCGCGGAAATATATCTATTAGATCCAACCGGAAAAGTTCTAAACAAATCGCCCGCTCAACACGCCCTAACCCGCCCATCTGTTGAAATAGCACCCTTAAAACAATTTCTGGATCAGACCCGACCTTTTCCAATTTATGGGTCAGACCCGCTCGGCGGGCATGACAAGGTTTTCTCGACCTGGCCTATTGAAACCACCAAAGGTCTGGAAGGCTATATTTATGTCATCCTCGGCGGCCGGGCTTATGAGGCACAAATTGCCGAAATCGGAAACAGCTATTCGATCCGAACCGGGGCATTGGCTATTTTGGGAATTATGATTTTAACCCTGGTCTTGGGACTGTTGGTTTTTTCCGTACTCACCTCGCGCATAAGAACTTTAAACCGGGAAGCCCAAAGGTTGATTAATTCCAATTTTGAAGCCCAACCTCAAATTAAAGCGAAAACCACGACTGGTGATGAAATTGATCAATTGACCCAGACTTTTATTAAAATGTCAGGCGAACTTCGCGACAAAATCGGCCAGTTGAAAGATAATGACCGGCAAAGACGTGAACTTATTTCCAACATATCTCATGACCTGCGCACACCGCTATCAGCCCTGCAGGGATTTATTGATACCGTCCTCGCCAAATCTGACCTGACGAATACTGACCGAGAGCGATTCCTGCAATCCGCGCAAAAACATGGAAAACGCCTAAACGTATTGATCGGCGATTTGTTTGAGTTATCCAAACTGGAATCGATTAGCGCATTGCCTGAAACAGAAATTTTCTGCGTTGCGGAACTGGTCCAGGATATTGGCCAGACCTATCAGACCCTATCAGAGCAAAAACAAATAACTCTGGATGTCACAACAGACGGACAAAGCTGCCTGACCCGCGGGAATATCAGTCTGATCCACCGAGCCCTTGAAAACCTCTTGATCAACGCCTTAGATGCAGTTCAGGAAAACGGCACCATCACCATTTCGATTAAGCGCAAATTATCAGAAATTATTGTCTCGGTCAGTGATAACGGCCCCGGTATCTCGGAACAAGATCTGGTCCGTATATTTGATCGTTTCTATCAGGATAAAGCGCCCAAACGAAAACATTCATCCGGGCTTGGGCTGGCGATTGTCAAACGTATTATGGATTTACACGGTGCGCCCATTGACGTGATCAGCCGGATAAACCAGGGGACAAGATTTCAGTTTGTTTTGCCTATGGCAATTGAGGGTCAGGATAGCGCCCCGGCCCTGTCGATGGCTTAAGCTGCGATCAGCTTATCCACCTCTTCAACCAGCTGACGCAAATGAACCGGCTTAGATAAAACCGGTGCGCTTTCGGATGTGCTGGGATCGTTCATAGCGACGGCGGCAAAACCGGTGATGAACATGATCTTAATCCCGGGCGCAATTTGTTCGGCCTGTTTGGCCAATTCAATCCCGTCAACTCCGGGCATCATGATATCCGTAAGCAATAAATCAAACGCCCCATCGGCAAATTTTAACGCCCGAAGGGCACGCTCGCCGTCAGAACAGGCAATCACGTGATGACCGGCCTTTTCCAAGGCGCGCTCAAAGAAACGACGCATCGCATCGTCGTCTTCTGCATAAAGAATAGTTGCCATGATCAACCCCTTGTCGCGCGGTATCGCTCACCAGTAGATTTACAGCGAAAACTCCCTTATAGCGTTGAATATGACTTTTGGAGCCATACATCACTATGGGAAAACCGCCAATTTTTCCCAGTGTATGTGCGGGGCGTTAAATTTCTCTAAGCATGGCCTCAATCTTCTCTTAATATTTTGCCTCGGATCGACCTCATGATCCGCCGCCGCCAAGCCATAGAAAAAGCTTGTCTGGAAGCCTTTACGTCGCCCATTGAGATAGCGCGGCCAAAGAATTTGACCTCGCCGGTTGTTTTCGCCTCCCCGCATTCAGGCGATATATACCCAGATGCATTGCTAGAGGCCTCTGCCCAACCCTTACATATTTTGCGACGAAATGAAGATGCCTTCGTCAATGAGCTGTTTGGTAAAGTTACGGATTATGGCGCGCCGCTTTTGCGAGCCCGATTCCCGCGTTGTTTTGTCGATGTTAACCGGGCGCCGGATGAGTTGCCTCGCCGATGGCGCCCTGGAAATACTTTGTCCACCGCTCGGGCCGAGATGGGGCTTGGGGTTATCCCCACCATGATTTCTGAAAAGCAGGCGATTTACCGGCGTAATCCGCGCGCTTCGGCTGTGACTCCGCGATTGAACAAGCTTTATTTTCCCTATCATCAGGCCCTTCAGAACTTGATCGATGAAGCCCACACGCAGTTTGGGCATGCATTGGTTATAGATTGCCATTCCATGCCGGGTTTTACAGCTCAGGGATCTCGCCGATCTGACGTGATTTTAGGTGATCGCTACGGCGTTTCCTGTCAGCCTGAAACGCTTGCCCTGGTTGATCAGCTATTTTCGACGCGGGGCTATTCCGTAACACGGAACTATCCTTATGCTGGCGGATATGTCGCCTCTCATTATGGACGCCCAATGGAGGACGTTGAAGTTGTCCAAATCGAGATCAACCGCGATCTATATCTCAACCCGGTTACACTGGTCCGCAAGCGCGGCTATGCTAAACTCGCTGGCGATATTCAATATTTCATCAAAGAACTGACATCCTCATATGATAGACGCCTGCCGCAGGCCGCGGAGTAAGGCCGGTCTTAACGGGCTTCTTCGTCAATAAGCTCAAGAATAGTGTCGGAAATCCTCAATTCTTCGGAGTAAAACCGAAAGAACAGATTATTGAATATGAATGTGTTCACAAAATAAGGACGCTGAGCCTGTACACCCTCCCAGTTTATGGCCGTGATCGTATCCGGATTAGTATCTGAAAATCGCTCGGCATTTACGTTGACGATAATCCCGCTATCCGTGGACAAAAATTCTGAAACGCTTTCCAAAGTTCGTTCAAACAAAAAGGCATTTTTATCGATATTGTCATGATAGCTAATCAGAGCGCGGCGTAATTCGACATTTCTGATGAGAGGCATATCCCCATTGGCCACCAGCTGGCGATAAGTTGCCGAGGTGCTGGGTACACGTCCCAAACCCATATTCCGGATCAAAGCCTGCTTGGTTTTCGCACTATAGGATTGCGTATTCGTGTCGATAAGCTCGACCACATATTTGGTTGCCGCCAGGCGTTCATGGGCGAGCTCGCGTTCATCATCAAGTTGATCCTTGATTGCCGTGAACTCATCTTTGAGCTGATTAAGGATAACAGTTTCACGGAGATTATCCTGACGGACATTATTCCAGTTATTGACCTGAAAACCGATAAACACACCAAAAACAACAATGATAAAATCCAGAACCACCGCAAACCAGTTCTGATCTCTGACATGTTGAGTTATTCGGCGCAAAAGCATTTTGGGTCTCTCTTGTCTTCGCTAACCCGATTGAGTTTTCAGGTCCGTATTGATTTCGGAGAGGACTTTATCGACCTCAACAACAAAGGCGGTACTTTCACTGAATGATCTGCGCCGTGCGATTTCCCACCAGCGCTGCGCCCGCGGCGGCGCAATAAAATCGCGCAAGGATTGCCGCATACGCGGCCAGAAATGATCCTCCATCATACCCGCCTGATGCATGGTGTAACCATTTTCAAACATGACCAGTAAACTGCTCATCAATAGATAAAACCGCGTTTTCTGCGCGTCCGTTATGTCTGATTTGGTATAAAGAGCGTGATGAAAAAATTCTGCTTTCTCGGAGTCGTCGACCAATGTCGTCATGCGTTCAGACACATAAATCCACATATTTCTAGAAGATTCGAGCCGCGCCAGATGGTGAGTCTGTTTCATTTGAAACCAGATGGCAATTAGTGAAATCAAGATGGCCACGACCGCGATTGTCTGGCCAATATAATAAATCGTCTCGAGTGTCATGCGCGCCCTCCCAAGGAAGGCTAACTATGAATAAATAATTTCAGCGAAGCAAGGGCGTAGCCGAAACGAGACCTATTCCCGCTTCAATACTTTTTCTGTCAGGATTGATCCAGCCCACCCGGCCATGAAACGCGCTTTGACATCCGGCGGATCATAGACGGTCTCCACCCAATCCAAAAAACTAATCTCGTTATCCGCAGCATATTTCAAATAATCTTCAAAAAAGAAATCAAGCATGCCGGTCTTGCCTTGGCGCACATGTAAATATTTAAGTGAGAGCTGCTCGACAGCCTTTTCAATTGAGTCGCTCATTTTGAAATGCCTATATAAAACGCCCATAATGCCGGTTCTATCCGCCCCGGACTTGCAATGCATGACGGCAGGATATTCAATACGGTCAAACAGGTCCCGAGCGCCTTTAATCGCCTCAACCGTATGCACGTCACGCGAATACATGCGGTAATTGATCAGCTCAATCCCGTGTTCTTCGCAAGCTTCTTTCTCCAGCAAGTAAAACCCTTTAGGGCTTTCGCCGCGCAAGTTGACTATCGTCTTGGTTCCCAGCTCCGCAAGCTGAGCAATTCTTTTTGGTGAGGGCTGGTTTTCCCGGTACATTTCACCGCCAATATGGTGGCGATTGTGAAAACGCAGACGCAGAAATCCATGATCACCCCAATAGAGATCGCGATAGGCTTGTTTACGGTCAGCGGGATTAGACAGATCGAGCATGTTGTGATTGGAACTCATAGGCCTTATGTGTGTGTTTCGCGCTCATATCAGGGAGAGACCGCGTGTTCAAACGCTTCATGCGATCAAAAGCGGTACAAATGAGCCTCGGCTGGATATTAGCCGCCTATATGGTGCTGATTAAATATACCACAAGATGGCAGATTGAGCGCGCGGATCAGGCCGCGCCGGTCATCGGCAATGGTCAGGGCGTGATCGGCTTGACCTGGCATTCGCGCTTTCTCATGCTCAATTCCGCCTGGAAGAAAAAGTGGCAATTACCTCATGTCTTGATTTCCCTGTCCCGAGACGGGGCTCTGGTAAGTTACACAACCCGTTTTCTCGGCCTCAAAACTATTCGAGGGTCATCGCGGAAAATCGGGTCATCCAAGGCCAAAGGCGGATCCAGCGCCTTGCGCCAGATGAAAATCGTTCTGGACCGGGGCGATTGTGTCGTGATCACGCCGGACGGACCTCGTGGTCCGCGACAAAGGCTGGGTGACGGGCCACTGAGATTGGCAAAAATGAGCGGCGCACCAATATTGCCCTGTGTTTTTGCGGTGAAAAACCGCATTCAGTTCAAATCCTGGGACCGCTTTGTTTTGCCTTTACCTTTTGGACGCGGTAAGATCGTCTGGGGAACACCCATATTTGTTCAAGCTGACGCTGATGACCGGGAAATCGAAAAGTTAAGGGACCAGATCGAGGGCGAAATGAACATATTTCTGGCAGATGCTGACCGTGCCCTCGGCCATGATCCGATTGCTCCGGCGGACGCCCCGTGAGCGAAACCGGCATGATCAAAACCTATGGGGCGGCGACGCGCCTTCTGGGTCCGCTGACACCGTTTTGGATTAGACACCGGGCCAAAGCCGGCAAAGAAGATCCAGAGCGTATGGAGGAACGTCATGGAACCGCCAGCCGCGAACGACCAAACGGACCTCTGATCTGGTGTCACGGGGCCAGTGTCGGTGAATGTACTATGTTACTGCCCCTGATTGATCGCATCTTAAAGGAACGAAAAGATGTGCACATTCTGGTAACCAGCGGCACGTTGACGTCAGCGCTTTTACTCGCGGAACGCCTGCCTGAACGGGCCTTTCATCAATATGTACCGCTTGACTATCCCAAGGCCGTCGACAAATTTCTGGATCACTGGAAGCCGGATTTTGCACTTTGGGCGGAATCTGAAATTTGGCCGAACCTTATTCGCCTGACCAAACAATCCGGTTGTAAAATGGCATTGATCAATGCGCGCATGAGCGAAAAATCACTGCAAGGCTGGCAAAAACGCGGCGGCAAAGCCGCGAAGGCTATTTTCGGTCATTTTGATGATATCCTCGCAGCGGATGACCGGACGGCCAATGGCCTAAGCTGGATTTTAGGCCGGGACATTGAACGGGTTGGCAATCTTAAAGATGCCGCCCCTGCACTTCCTGTTCGGGCTGACGAACTTGGATTTTTTAAAAAATGTCTCGGAGACCGACCCGTCTGGTGCGCGGCAAGTACGCATAAGGGTGAAGACGAATTTATGTTCGCCGCCCATAAAAAGGTATTGGAAAAACATCCTGATGCTCTGTTGATTTTGGCACCGCGCCACCCGGAACGATCCGCTAAGCTCAGCGAGGCCTTAAGCTTGGCAAAAATTCCCCATGTCTCCCGAACGCTAAACGATCCGCTTACGCCCAAGACCGCGATTTTTCTGATCGATACGATTGGCGATATGGGACTGGCTTATCGTTTGTCGGACATTACCTTTGTGGCCGGTTCAATGATTGACGGCATGGCGGGCCATAATCCCTTAGAACCTGCGCGACTGGGCAATGCGGTTCTGACCGGACCATTTGTTTCGAGCTTTGCCGAGACCTATATGGAAATGATCTCGTTTAATGCCGCACAGCGTATCCTCTCGCCCGAACCGATAGGGGATATGATCGCTGAAATGTTTTCAAACCCGGAAAATTTGAGTCATTTTCAAAAACGGGCTCAGGACTATGCCAATAGCCGTAATGCTTTATTGGATTATGTCTGGGACAGGCTGGAGCCGCTAATGCCGGAGCCGATGGCATGAGACCGCCTGAATTTTGGAATTTCACGGATGGGCGCGAATCTGCGCCCATGATCCGTCTTTTATTGACGCCGATTTCCTGGATAACGGCCTGGATGGCCCGGCGACGGTTTGAGACCACCGAAAGCTATAATCCCGGTGTCCCGGTTATCTGTGTCGGCAATGCTACTTTGGGCGGGACCGGAAAGACTCCGGTTGCGATCTATTTGCTAAAAAGCCTGCGGCGTCTTGGTATCAATGTAGTGGGTCTGACACGCGGATATGGCGGATCGGAAAAAGGCCCTATTCCGGTTCTCCCGAAACATAGCGCGGAGCAAGTGGGCGATGAGCCATTATTGCTGGCAGAGCATGCCCGGGTCTGGGTGTCGGCGGGGCGGGACGACGGCGCGCGCGCAGCGGTTTCTCACGGCGCGCAAGTTATTGTCATGGATGATGGGCACCAAAATCCGCAAGTTGAAAAATCCCTGTCCTTATTAGTTGTCGACGCCGAAACAGGATTTGGCAATGGGGCGGTTTTCCCGGCAGGCCCACTTCGAGAAAAGCTCTCAGAAGCTCTGAACCGGGCAGACGCCATAATTTTAATGAAGCCAGCGCCTGAATTTGAAATATCGGAACGCCTGAAGGAACAGCTAAAGGGTAAAATCATTTTACCCGCCTATCTGGCTCCAGCTGCACCGCCGCCTAAGGGCAAGCTTTATGCCTTTGCCGGTATTGGGCGGCCCAATAAGTTTTTTGACAGTTTGCGCCGTCACGGGGCGGAACTGGTCGAAGCCATGGCCTTTGATGATCATTATAAATATAAGGCCACGGATCTTGAGAGCCTGTTCGAGCTGGCCTCGGAATATGAGGCCAAGCTGATCACAACGGAAAAAGATATCGTCCGCGTGCCCAAGGGATACCGCAAAGGGGTCAGCGCCTGGCCGGTCAGTGTCGTGTTTGAGGACGAGCTGACCCTGCGCCGCCTGCTTCATCCTATTATTGAACGGTCGCGGCGTGGCTAAGTCCGCCGGTTTTTTCAAACATCTGACCTGGCGGCTAGAATGCCTCGCCTATGACTTTGTGCGCGTAATTTTGGCGCCGCTCAGTTTTGATCAAATGTCGGCTTTGGGTGGCTTTCTGGTCAGCCGGATCGGCCCTTTGACCCGAAAAAACGCCATCGCCCGCAAAGGTCTTGAGACCGCCTTCCCTGATGCGGACGAAGCTCAGATCAAGGCCTGGCTGAAATCCCAATGGCATAATATCGGCCGTACATTTGGCGAGTTCCCAGTCATGCACCGTCTCAATGCCCTGGATAATGAACGGGTAACAATCATCGGAAAAAACCGCCTGGAGGCGATGGTTGCCTCTGACAATCCATTTGTAATTGTCACGGGCCATTTCGCAAATTGGGAAGTTATGGCGGCGGTTTTGACCCAATCGGGATTACCGGTCCAAATCACTTATCGCAAGATCAACAACCCCTATATCGATAAAAGGGTCCGCGCTCAGCGACAGGCCTATGGCACCCGATTACTGGTTGCCAAATCCGGAGCCCGCGGCGCCCGACAAATTCTCGACGCTCTGGCCAAGGGCGAAAGTGTGGCCCTGATGAATGATCAGAAGTTTAATCAGGGCCTGTCCCTGCCCTTTTTCGGGGTTGAGGCCATGACCGCACCGGGGCCAACGCGCCTCGCCCTCAGAGCCAATGTCCCATTAGTGCCGATTTCAATTGTCCGAGATAAGGCCCGTTTCACCGTGACCCTTCACGCGCCGATCAAGCTCGAGATTACGGGCGATGATGTCCTCGATACGGAAA
>JAHDDX010000036.1 GCA_020629135.1 Hellea sp. | reverse complement strand
AAACGATATTTGGCGGCTGGTCTCCTTCCGGCGCGTTCTCCGGGCCTTGCGACCACTCTATGTCAATGTTTGGCCCAATGTCCGGTTTGCCCATTTTTGCTACGCGTTTGAGGATGATGTCGACCCGGTTCTGATAGACATAGGTTCCGCCAATCGCCGCGGCCAGCGCGAGTCCGCTCAAGATTTTCCAGCGCAGCTTCATGTTAAAAACAAGGCTTCGCAGCCGGTGCCCTCTAGGATTTGATCCACCTTTTTTTGATCTATCGGATTCAGATCGAAATAGGCCTCTCTGACCCAACCCAAAGACTTTGCCTGATATTTAAATGTGGGTTGTGTCCACGGCGCGCCATCTACTTGGGCCTCGAACGTCTTTTCTCCGGCCATGACCGCTTTGGCATTGGCCAACATAACCGGCGTATAAGTCCGGCCAATCTCTGTGAGGAACGGCGTGAGCGATTGAGCTGCCTCGTCAACCGAAAACCAGTCGTCATCTTCAGGGGTAAGCCCAGACATATCCTCCATGCGGTCGACCCACGCTCTGACCCGGGCCGAGATATCGCGGGTCAATTTCGCGGATGTCGGCTCGACAATGGCGAGCTGCGTCATTTGTCCGAATATTGCAAAATCCGAAGCAGCCGGCCGCGCCCCCAGCACATATCCTTTATGGCTTAGAAGTTGGTCTAAAATCTCGACGAAACGCGCATAGGCACCCTCGATTATCGGGGCCGTCACCTCATTTGATCCTACGACATAAAGCCGATCGATTTGGCGTTTGGTAAAATGATCAGACATGCCTTGGGCGGTGACATCATCAAACACTGAACTTCCCCAAAATATAAGAAGCGGCCCGGCATTTTTATAATCGGCCTCATGGGCCCAGCGGTAATGAAACATGGCCTTGGTCAGCCATTCATCCGCGTAATCTTCGATCAAATCGTTGAGAAATCCAAGCACGGGATTTTTGGGTATGACGGATCGGCCTTCATGTTCTTTTTCAAATCGTCGAATAAGCGGCGTTGAATCTGTCACCGCTTCAATTTCTCCGGCCTTGTTTGGCAAAAAGTATGTCGGAAGCAACGGGACTTTAGGCTTGGGATATCCCTTTGGGACCTGCCCGGTTGACCAATGGACCATATAGGGCAAATGCCGGTAACGCATCAGCGCGAGCATTTTGCGGCTATAAGGCGATCCTGCCGCGCCCATAAATTCGATCGGAGTTGTCATGATCTTGGCCTCAATGAAAAAGTGTTGGTGATGGCCGGGTTTTGCGACTCGTGATAGTGCTTCCGCGCATTCCAGATCTTGATGTTACGGTAAAACGGTATAGCCGGGTAAAGATGATGCACGAGATGATAATTCTGATAAATAAATAATGGCGTCATCAACCACTCCATGCCCACGCGGTTGGACGTGGCCCGATAAGGATCGTCTTTTGCTTTCACCTCGTGAGGATAATGCGGCAAGAAATCAAAAGCGAAAACAATCAGATATTTAGCGATGCGCGTCGGAACAAAAAACAGTAACAGGTAATATTTCAACCAGCCGCCGAGGGTGGCCACCGTAAACATGCCCACGACAAACATAACGGCAAAATAAAATTCCCGGCGCTCGCTGTTTGGTCTTTTCTTGAAGACATCTGGTGAGAGATAAGTTTTGAAATAGATATAATCCAATGTCAGCCATTTAAACGGCAAAAGCCAGATTGGGCCAGTCCCAGTGTAAGCATCCGGATCTTTCTCTTTGTCATTGGTGAACCTGTGGTGCTGCATATGAATAAGACGAAACACTTGAAAGAAAGGACCAGGCTCAAGCAATAACATTGCCGCTCGACCCGCCCAATCATTCAAACGCCGGTTTGTGCAAACAGCACTGTGCGTGGCGTCATGCGCCACAGTAAATGCCATATAAGATGCGATAGTGTTGAGCAACATGGCCCAGAATAGCGGCAATTTTCCCGCGACATATGCAAATGCCGACACGCCAAAGAGCGTAAACGCCGCAAACAAAAGGATGACGGTCGGCCATGCTATGCGTGGCTTCTGCATGAGCTTTTTGAAAAGTTCGGCATCGTCAGCTTGGTTATTCATGCCATATGAATATGTATTGACACTCAGAATGTCAATAAACCAATCGTTTGAGTAAAATTTAAAGAAAAACGTGGGAGCCGGTTATGTTTTTTTGCTCTTTGAACAGACACAATCATACTTCCGATATCATCGCTTCGACTTACCCATATTAACGCAAGATGGAGGAAGCTTTGCCAATTTATCCAGAACAATTTTTTCATCCTGTGCAAATTTCGAACATCTGAATGGCCGATCCATTGTTTTATTGAATAGCCTTTCCAATCTAACAAGGAATCTTGCAGCACCCCTAATAATAGTGACACCTCATCACAACAGATTTCTTTTCACAAGCACTTCGTCGCCTATTAGACTGCTTGATTTGACTTCCGATTTAGTGTGCTTCTTCAATTATTACGGGCTGCTTTCCGACTCCGCTCCTAAACCCCAGACGCACTGTCCCAAACTCATTGTTCATACGACTTCTATGTTGGGGGCTCTTGGAATGCTCGTCGAAAAATCGCTCAAACTCGATCACGTATTTTTTTTTGATTATTCAATCTTTGCGCTTGCCAATTTAAGGACACATAATGTATCTGCTCGGCACTGAATTAGAGACCTAGCGTCTTTTTTCATTCGCCGCGGTAGCTCAGTGGTAGAGCGCATCATTGGTAATGATGAGGTCGGGAGTTCAATTCTCCCTCGCGGCACCATTTTCACGACATTCGTTTTCGTCTACGCAAAATAAATGCGCTCACTATACCGGCAATGACGCCAAATAAATGCCCCTCCCACGACACTTGCGGCCGGTCCGGTAAGATGCCCCAGATCATACCACCATAAAGCGCGATTGCCGCCACAGCCCCGATCGCCGCCTTGGCGCTTCGATCGGCAAAAGCCAAAGCGACAAGATAACCAAAATATCCGAAAACAAGCCCACTTGCCCCCACGACAACTGTGTGGGAACGCCCAAACATCCAAAGCAATAGACCGGCCAATAAGATTATGATGATTGTGGCTTTGAGCCAGCGGGTGCGGTCTACGGCCATGGCGATTGAGCTTAGAATAATTAAAGGGGCGGAATTGGCGATAATATGATTGAAATTTCCATGTAAAAACGGGCTCAGTGCGATACCAGGCAATCCAATCGATTGACGCGGATATAGTCCAAACCAGCCATTCATACGGTAAGACAATGTGAAATTCAGGATGTGCACACCCCATATGATTAGGATCAATATGAAGACCGGACGAAAGATTCCAAGACTATTTTGCGTATTTGACACTGATTTTTGCACCTAATTTGTGATCAATTAACCCAATTTTTCTTATTTCCATCTTAAAAACAATCACTTGTCCAAAAAAAACATCGGCATATGGGGATAGCCAATGGATGAAAACACGTCGAATAGTCAGGTCACGCCACCTTTGGCCAATCCTGAAATTTTGCAAAAAGCGCTGCAGATTGGCAGCGTCGGATATTGCTATCACAATGCCGAAACGGGCAAGTTTGAGGTGCATGGTGATTATATCAAATCCATGTTCACCCGCGATGAAATTGAACGCATGCAAAAAGACGGGATCTGGAAGCTCATCGTCAAAGAAGATCAGGAAGAGCTGATCCAAACCTGGAAACGCAGTGTCAAAGACGGGCTCCCTTTCGATAAAACCGTGCGGCTAAATTGCGAAAATTATGGCCAATGCTGGTTTAAAATTCATGCTATGCCTGACCCGAGCGGATATTTTGTCTTTTTTGAAGACGTCACTCAAACCGTTTCCTATCAGCGCGAGCTTATCGAAGCCAAAGAAAAAGCCGAGACCGCCTTACAATCCAAAAACTATCTTTTGGGTCGCCTCAGCCATGAAATTCGAACGCCGATGAACGCCGTCATCGGGATCGCGGACGCCCTGATGTATTACGATGTTGACCCGGCGCTCAATCCAAAGCTGGAGCTTATTCAGTCATCGGCGGACAATATTCTTAAGATCCTGGACCGGACATTACATCACGCAAAGGAAGACGCTGAAAAGCTGACCCTCGAAACCTATCAGGCCAATCCGGGAAATCTGGTCGAACGTGTCAGTCGCCTGTGGAAAGCTCAGGCCGAGAAAAACGGCAATAAGCTTTATTGCATGATTGATAAAAGCGTTCCGGAAGAAATTGAGTTTGACAAATACCGCTATGAGCAATGCATCAATAATCTGATTTCAAATGCGGTAAAGTTTACCAAGGACGGGATCATCAAAGTGGTGCTGACCGTTGTCGAAGCCAATGGCGGCAAGCAAATGGTTTTGGCCGTTCAGGATTCGGGCATAGGCATGACCAAGGCTCAGATTTCCCGTATTTTTAATGCATTCGAACAGGCCGATGAATCCATTTCCTCTAGATTTGGCGGGACAGGCCTTGGCATGAACATCACCAAGCGAATAATTGAAATGATGGGGGGCTCCATCACGGTTAAATCAGAGTTTGGCAAAGGCACTATGTTTGCCCTGCGCTTCCCGCTTGAAAAAACGGTGTCAGAATTGCCGCCGGCAGAAATTGAACCGCCACGTCGTTCGCAACACCCGGCCAGAGAAAAGACCGCCTCGCAGCCTTACGCCCATCTTAAAATCCTGGTTGCCGATGACAATCCAACCAATCATGTTGTGATTAAGTCCCTGCTCGGTGAAATGGTCTATGAGGTCTACACAGCCTTAAACGGGCAAGACGTTATGGATCTTCTGGAAGTCGAAGACATCGATATTATTCTGATGGATATCCATATGCCGATCATGGACGGCATAGAGGCCACCCTGGCCATTCGCGGATCAGACAAGCCTTACCGCGATATCAGCATAATTGCCCTGACCGCAGATCCCCAATATCAGCAAAAACGTCTTTGCATGAATATCGGCATGGATGACGCCCTGGGCAAACCGATCAAAATTTCCGAAATCCTCAAATCATTTGACGCGGTTTTGGAAGAAAAAGAAAAATCGTCCATTTTCAAACAAGCCGTTTAACTTCTGACCTTTAGCAGATATGGTGCCCGCAAATTGCGGGAGTCACCCATGCGCACATCATTCTTTATTCTGTTCACCTCAGCCCTGGCATTGGCCGCCTGTCAACCCAAACCCAGTAACACCGTATCCAACCTTGTTTCAGGCCAGTGTTATAGTGGCGCCAATATTTATACGGCGCTTGATGCTAGCCCGAGGATCAATGCGGTTGCTGTAAAGGACGGCGTTATCACCTATGCCGGAAACAGCACAGATAAAGACTGGTGCATGATACATGCCGGCGACAATCCCAAGCTCGTAGAACTGGGTGAGAATGGTATGTATCCGGGTTTTACCGATGCTCATGGCCATTTCATCGGGATTGGTCTGCGGGAGTTGACCCTTAATCTTGAAGGCACAGAATCCGTTACGGATCTGAGGAATAAACTAAAGTCAGCCGTTAAAGAGGCGGAACCCGATGCAACTTTATATGGACGCGGTTGGATAGAAACCCACTGGCCTGAAGGCCGATTTCCAAACCGCGGCGACCTGGATGATATCGCTCCAAGCATTCCTCTCATTCTGGAACGCGCGGATGGTCATGCGGTCGTCGTGAACTCAGCCGCATTGCAGGCCGCGGGCATAACCCGGGACACAAAATCGCCTTTTGGCGGGGACATTTTAAAAGATCAAGCCGGCGAACCGACCGGAATGCTGATCGACAAGGCCAGCAATCTTGTGGCCGATCTCATGCCAGTAAATGATGATCTTCGCATCCAAATCGCCATGAAAAAGGCGTCCGATCTCTATGCCAGCCGCGGCTGGACCAATATTCATTCTATGTCATTTGATCCTAAGGCTGTCGACATGATCAAGACCGCCTCAATGTCAAATGACGTAAACATTCGCGTCTACGCTTCGACCGACATTGGGAATGGATTTATCACCTCGGATTTTGCTCAAAATCAAGACAGCAAAAACCTGATTACCCGGCGCAGTATTAAACTTTATTCTGACGGGGCCTTAGGCTCGCGCGGTGCCGCCCTCCTCGCCCCGTATGACGATGACCCGGACAATATTGGCCTGATGCTGACGACCTATGAAACCATCATGCCGGTTCTACACACGGCGCTCAGAGACGGCATTCAAGTCAATACGCATGCCATTGGCGATAAGGCGAATAAGCTTGTGCTGGATTGGTATGAAGAAGCTTTTGCTACAATTCCAGCCTCCGAACGGGCCGTTGCGGATCCTCGGTGGCGGATTGAACATTCGCAAATTCTGGATATCGAAGATATTCCGCGTTTTGCACAGCTTGGCGTTATTCCGTCTATGCAACCGTCACATGCTATAGGCGATCTGCATTTCGCGGTGGACCGGATCGGCCCAACCCGGTTGGCCGGCGGTTATGCATGGCGAAGCTTGATCGATAGCGGCTCCATTATTGCCGGGGGCACAGATGCGCCTGTTGAAGTTGGCGACCCACGCATTGAATTTTACGCCGCCATTAACAGGAAGGACCTGAAAGGGTATTCTAACGAAAACTGGTATCCATCCGAAAAAGTCACCCGGCAGGAAGCCTTGAAAATGTTTACGGCCTGGCCGGCCTATGCGGCCTTCGAAGAAAACCGCCTTGGAACTATTGAAGTTGGAAAAGCCGCTGACTTCACAATTTTTGACCGGGATATTATGACAATCCCGGCCCCTGAAATATTGAATGCGCAGACCATAATGACCATTGTCAACGGCGTTCCTGTGTTTAAATCCGAGTAAGCTTCGACGATATATTTATGTCAAACTCCCAAGCATTAATTTTAATCGATTGGCAGGTCGGCTTTGATCAATATGAGTTTTGGGGCGGAAACCGTAACAATCCCGCCGCAGAGACAAATGCCAGATCTTTGCTTGATCATTGGCGCGCCAATCAATTTCCGATAATCCACTGTATTCACGATAGTCAGAGCGCCGATAGCCTGTTGCGATTGGATAAGGAAAGCGGAAAAATAAAACCTGGATTTGAACCGCGATCAAATGAGCCTCTTATCGTTAAAAATGTAAACTCCTGTTTTATCGGAACCGATTTACAAGAGCGGCTTAAAAGCGCTCAAATTCAAAATCTCATTATTTGCGGCTTAACCACTAATCATTGTGTTTCTACAACCACTCGCATGGCCGGAAATTTTGGCTTTGATGTGACGCTAGTCGGCGACGCATGCGCGACTTTTGATCGAAAAGATACTCAGGGCGATATTATTCCGGCAGAGATCGTTCATTCGGTCAGCTTGGCGAACATACACAATGAGTTTTGCGTCGTAGAAAATACGGCAGAAATATTAAAGCGCTAATCTCGAAAATTCTTGTACTGCATCGGTAACTCCAGCCCCAGATCTTTGACGAACTGAATCACGGCTTGCAAATCATCGCGCTTTTTACCTGAAACCCGTAAAGTATCACCTTGGATAGCGACTTGAACTTTCATCTTTGCGCCTTTGATTTCTTTGACAATTTTCTTGGCTAGCTCTTTATCTATACCTTCTTTGACGACAATATTTTGGCGAACCGATTGCCCGGCCGCCGGCTCCACTTTTTGATAGTCCAATTGCCCCGGCTCAATTCCGCGTTTGTGTAATTGACCACGCAATATTTCATGCATTTGACGCAGCTTCAGATCATCATCGGCGAACACATTGATCACGCCGTCCTTGTGTTCCGCCGTCGATTTTGACCCTTTGAAGTCATATCGAACAGAAATTTCACGCATGACATTCTGAACGGCATTTTCAACTTCTGACTGATCAACTTCGGATACGATATCAAAGGACGGCATAGAATTCTCCAGTTACACTTTGGTATTGGTGTAAGCTTTGAGTTCTTTTCTGGCAACCTGCATACGATGAACTGCGTCCGGTCCATCCGCAAATCTTAGGGTACGCATTCCGGCATACATGGCAGCCAAAGGCGTATCTTGGGAAACCCCTGTCCCGCCATGCATTTGCATGGCTTCATCAATGACTTTGAGGGCCATATTCGGCGCCGCGACTTTAATCTGAGAAATCCACGGGGCCGCAGCGCGCGCATCCCCCTGGTCCATCATCCAGGCCGCCTTCAGGCATAACAGACGGGCCTGTTCGATTGCGATACGGCACTCCGCAATGATGTCATAATTTGCCCCCAGTTTAGCTAAGGGGCGTCCAAATGCGGTCCGGTTCAAGGCGCGCTTGCACATCAACTCCAAGGCCCGTTCGGCCTGTCCAACAGACCGCATGCAATGGTGAATGCGTCCCGGCCCTAAGCGACCCTGGGAGACTTCAAATCCGCGTCCTTCACCAATTAGAAGGCTGTCAGCCGGCACACGAACATTGGTGAAACGAATATGCATATGCCCATGCGGGGCATCATCATGGCCAAACACGGTCATAGGTCGTAATATTTCAACGCCCGGCAGATCTGCCGGAATTAGGAACATGGAGTGTTGCGAGTGACGCGGCACATCACCGTCACGCGGCGCCGTCCGGGCCATCAACACATAAACTTCACAGCGCGGATCACCTGCCCCTGAAGACCAGTATTTCTCGCCGTTAAACACCCACTCATCGCCATCTTTAACCGCGCTAAATTCAAGGTTTGTGGCATCAGAAGAGGCTACGTCAGGTTCGGTCATTAAAAATGCTGACCTGATTTCACCATCCAGCAGGGGCTTGAGCCACTTTTCTTTATGTTCGGCCGTGCCGTAACGCTCAATCACTTCCATATTGCCGGTATCCGGCGCGGAACAGTTAAACACTTCAGGGGCTAGCATGCACCAACCCATTTCTTCGGCTAGATATGCATATTCAACGGTGCTTAAACCAAAACCACGCTCAGAATCCGTGAGCCAGAAATTCCATAGACCTTGCGCTTTGGCTTTGGCTTTGAGCGATTCTCGGATTTCTGTTTGGCGAGCCGTAAATTGAAAGCGGTCCCCATCAGCACCGACCAGGCTATGATATTCCTCATCAGCCGGTAAAATTTCTTCCCGCACCATTTTGCGAACTTTTTCTACCAGCGGTCGGACCCGCTCACTCATTCCTAGATCCATTGTCATGTCATATCCTCTCTATAATTTTCCGCTGGCAATCTTTATTCGTGAAAGTTCGCCCAAGGCATTAGTCATTTGCCCCATTGTTTTAAATCGTGGATTGTCAGTTTGCCCGTGATAATATCGGTAGTAAATCTGCTGAATGATAACAGCCAGGCGCCAAATTCCGTAAATATAATAGAATTGAAAATTCGACACGTCTGCACCGGTTTTGGCCGCATAGAAGTCGAGAATTTCCTGGCGGGTCATCATTCCAGTCGCGTTTGATGGCTGTCGCACAAGGTGTTGCATCATTTCGGGATCATCGGCCTGGATCCAATAGGACAAAGTATTCCCAAGATCCATGAGCGGATCTCCCAATGCGCAAATTTCCCAGTCCAGGATCGCGTCTATCTGAGTTGGATCGTCAAGATTTAGAATGCAATTATCAATCCGGAAATCACCATGAACGATGGCGGCACCGGTTTCAGTTTTGGGCTTATTATCTTCAAGCCACTGACGGACATCTTCAAATTTATCGACGTCGTCTGTCCAGGCTTTCTCAAAGCGTCGATTCCACCCCCCTATTTGACGGTCAACATAGCCCTCCGGCTTGCCAAAGTCTGAAAGCCCGATAGCGGCGTAATCCACTTGGTGAAGATCAACCAGTTTTTGAAAAAAGTTCTCACATAGCTGGCGCGTACGCGAAAAATCCCAATTCCATTCGTCCGGAATCTTGACGATCATATGACCATCGACCCGGTCCATGACGTAAAACTCAGCCCCAATAATGCTCTCATCATCTGTGTAATAAAGTGTGTTAGGTACACTCGGAAATACGGGCTTCAGCGTTGACGTGATCCGATATTCCCTATGCATATCATGGCCGGATTTGGGACGCGTTCCAAATGGTGGGCGGCGTAAAACCAGGGATCTATTTTCATAGTTCAATGCATAGGTAAGATTGGACGCGCCGCTCGAATATTGTCGAACCGCCGGGATGCCCTTCAGACCGTCAATATTAGCCTTTAGAACAGCGTCTATCGCCTGCACATCCAGTTCTTCGCCCTGGCGAACCTCTACAGTCGGGTTAGGTCCTGCCATCAGATAATCGCTCCGCCGTCAACCACCATACCTTGGCCAGTGAAATAACTGGCTTCGTCGGACAACATATACATAACTGCGCCGACCATTTCTTCGGGCTGTGCCATACGTTTAATGGCAAGATTATTATCCATATAGGCCTGCATTTTAGGGTCTTCCTTAAGTGCGGCCGCAATTTTCGTATCGGTAAATCCGGGCAATAACGCATTCACTCGAATACCATGATCGCCATATTCCTTCGCCATACCCTTGGTCATGTTGATCAGGCCCGCTTTAGTCATTCCGTATATAACGCGACCAAGACCAGGTTGAATGCCATCGACAGACGCGACGTTTACGATCGCGCCGCCGCCATTTTTCATCATGGCTGGAATAGCAGCGGCCGAAAGGAAATAAGGGCCTTTCAAATTGACTTCCATAGTCTTGTCATAGGCCCACTCTTCCGCCTGATGAGCTGGGCCATAATAAGGATTGGTTGCGCCGTTATTGACCAGGTAATCCAGCCGTCCAAATTCCTCCATGATCTCGGCAACCGAATTAGTATGAGATTCGATATCTCCCAGATGCACAATCCTTGCGCTGGCTTTGCCGCCATTACTCCGAATATCTTCGGCAACTTTTTCACAGGGCTCGATTTTACGGCTGGCACAAATAACAGTCGCGCCGTGCTGCGCCAAACCATGCGCCACGGATTCGCCAATACCGCGGCTTGCTCCGGCAATTAAGGCGACTTTTCCTGAAAAATCAAAACGGGCCATATTATTTCTCTCTTACTAAAGCGGCAAATCTGACGACGGAATTTTCGCTTTCAACTTCGCCATGCCTGAAACCCAACGGTCATAATCATGAGCTTTGCCTTTGAAGTAATCACCGACAATCGCGTGCGGCAAGACCATGAATCGGTCTTCCTTTATTGCCGTTTTCAAAACATTTGCGACATCCTTGGGTTCGAGTAATTCGTCTCGACCATTCTCGGCAAATTTCATGCCCTTGGTCATATTAGTTCGAACATATTGCGGGCAAACACAATGCACGGAAATTCCGTCATCTTTATGGGCGACCGCCATGGCCTCGGCAAATCCAAGGGCGGCATGTTTTGTGGCGCTATAAGACGCGCTCCCGATTTGGGTCAATAAACCCGCGGCAGACGACACAATGACAAATCTGCCCTCACCCTTTTCGATCCATTTTGGCAGCAGATCCCGCGCCGCATAAACGCTACTCATAACGTTGACTTGCCAACTGGTTTCCCATGCCTGATTACTGGCTCCGGCCGCATGACCCGGTGGATGATCACCAAATCCGACGCCCGCATTGGCTACAAAAATATCGACCGATCCCATGGCTTGTTCGGCCTCACTGATAAAGCTTAAAATCTGATCTTCCTGAGAAACATCACATTTAAAGGGAATGGCGCCGATTTCTTTGGCGGTATGATCCGGGCGTTCAAGATCACAAATGGCGACCGTCGCCCCGGCTTCTATGAACATTTCAGCAAAGGCCCGACCTATTCCGCCGGCTCCGCCTGTGATCGCCACATTTTTCCCTGACAGCATGCTCTCTCCGTTTTTTACAGACTTATCATGCCAGTCCATTGGCGCAAGTTTTATATGCAACAAATTGCTTATTTCCGTTACTTGAACTTTGTGTCATATGTCCCTTGAGGGAGAGCTTATGGATCCGACAGATTCAGACGGACTAGAGTTAGGGCATGTGGCACCATTGGGTCAGGACAACGTCCCTGACGTCAATCAGGCCCATTTTTGCATGTCCTGTGAATATCCGATGACAGGCCTGTATTGTGCCCAATGCGGCCAAAAAAACGATGACTACCGCCGCTCCATTTTCACCCTGGTCAAAGAATTATTCCAATCAATCACGGCAATTGAGTCCCGCATCTGGCGGACCTGGCTGACACTTATATTCAAACCGGGCCAGGTTGCCCGCCAATTCGCCGATGGTCGACGCAGTCACTGGTCTACGCCCATCCGCATATATCTGGCCATGAGTATTTTACTATTCGGTTATATGGGGCTGACCAACACTCATCTGTTTAGTGTCGACCTGGATGTCAAAGCCAAGGACGGCGTCGAAATTCCCGCCGAAGAATGGACTGCGGATGATGTTGAACTCGACTTCAATATAAATGTTTTCGAAACCCAGGCGGAAATCGACGCAAGAAACGCCAATCGGAACTTTAAACTTATTGAGCAAAAACTGGCCGGCGATGGTCTGAACAAAAAAATCAATATCAGCCCTCTTGCTGTTACGGCTACGGACAAAGAGTTAGAAGACGCAAAAAAATCCGTGGATGACGCCTTAAAAGATGCCCCCGAAGAAATCTCTGAGGCTGTCTCCGGGATAACTGATGCCATCCTTGAGACGGCCGACGAAATCAGCACGGAAGATGACTCACAAGTCATCGTCAATGGTGAAAAAATCGAACGGAAAGACTGGGTCAATTTTGCGACCCGTTTTGCAAAAAACCCCATTGTTCTAACTCAAAGCTTCAATAAACACCTTCCGCGCCTGATGTTTTTTATGATGCCCTTTACAATGCTCATTGGCGCCATGTTTATCCGCGATAAAAAGCGGGCCCTCTTATATGATCACCTTGTCCACGCGGCCTATATTCACGCCTTTGCCTTCTTTCTTTTATTTATCGGAATAGTTCTTTCAAAAGTTATTCCCGGGTCCATACTGGTACGGGCGATCTGGTTGGTGTTGCTCATTTATTTGCCAATGAGTTTAAAAACCATGTTTGGTCGTGGATGGATAAAAACCATATGGACCGCTTACGGCGTCGGGTTTATTTATCTGATCATCCTGATGATCAGCCTGACGGGCTTTATCACAAATGACGTCAGTTCTTCTTTCATGGCTGCTATTTAAACCCAGATTACGCTCGGACTGTCTGGCCTTTTTTATGGGTTGGTATCTCATCTCGATTAATCTGATAAAGCCTGGAAGGCACCGCAAACTATTATTTCAAGTCACGCCGACAAACGCCCTAACAGTTCTATCAGCGTTCAATCCATAAAAAAGCCCGCGCAAGGCGGGCTTTCAAAATTCTTATCCGTTTGGAAAGCGGCCGCTTAGGCAAACACACCCAGCTTGCGGGCTTTCTTGGCGCAGAGATAGTAGAACGTCACGCGGTTCTTGAAGCGCTCGGACTTCATGTCCTGACAGACTTCTTTAACAATCGCGTTGCCCTTATCCTTAGCGATACCCAGCTTCTTAACACAGAAGTTACGGGTCACGGTATCCAGCTCAGTCGCATCTGAACAAGCGACCAATGATGAGTCGCGGTTCTTGAGCGAAGCCCCCAGATATTTGACAATGTTATCGACCGTGTCGCGTTTGGCTTTACCGTCAAACTTTTTCACATTGGCGTAATACTTATCGTAATCCAGACCCGACTTCTTAGCAGCCGGCTTTGCCGTTGCCTTAGGTCCAGGCTTTTTACGAGGTGTACCGTCTTTATTTGTCGACCCACGTTTTGTACCAGGCTTAGGTCCAGGCTTCTTCTTGGAAGATGCAGCTTTAGGCTTTCCACCTTTGGCCAGACCTTTAGCCTGAGGCACCCATTCGTCACGCTGAATGCGGCCTGGAATGGAGTCGATAATAGTCTCGACAAGATCAACATCTTTCTTTTTCCAGTTCGCGATTTGACGGAAGTAATAAATACCCTTGCCGTTCAGATCTTTTTCGAACTTGGGACCGATACCTTTGATCAGTTTCAGATCATCTGGTGCACCATCCGTCGGGCCATCCGTATAGAGGACCTTAGGTGCTGAGGCCTTTTTGGCCGTCGTCTTCTTTTTGGCCGGGGCTTTTTTCTTAGCCGGAGCTTTCTTCTTAGCGGGTGCGCGTTTCTTGGCCGTAGGCTTTGGCGCTTCGGCCAGCTTGCCTTCCAGATATTTCACGCGTGCCGCCAGATAACGATTGCGCCACTCAAGCGCGTAAGATTCGTCATCATCACCAGCTGCCGCCGCCGTAGCCACCGCACCGCCTGCAGCTAATTGTGACTTCAGGCTTGAAACTTCGCCGTCGCTGGTCGACAGGCGACCTTCCAGGTCCTGGATACGGGCCCGCAGACCATCGGCTTCGGCCCGCAAAGCGCCCTCACCTTCGACCGTCAGATCACCGGCATGAGATTTGCCACGACCAAATAATAGCCAGCCTAACAGCAGACCGAGGAGGCCCATTAAGAACAACGGCAACCAGCCGAAGCATGTTATATAAGATAATACGTTACTCATTCTGTCCTCCTTATTCGGACGTTGTCACTAGAAATTCGATACGGCGATTAGCCGCTTTGCCTTCAGGCGTGTCATTTGACGCAACCGGTTGGGTTTCGCCATAACCGGTCCCGGTCAGGCGTTCACGTTCAACACCCGAGTCCGCCAGATATGCCACAACCGTGTTCGCCCGTGCTTCAGACAGCCATTGATTATAGGCATCGTCGCCATCTGAGTCGGTATGTCCGCCAATAGCAATTCTAAAGCTTGAACACTGATTTGCCGCTGATGCCAGAGTATTAAGAAGATCAAAACTCGGCGCACCTTGAATTTCTGCTTTATTCACGGCGAAATTAATTTTCGACTGGCCTTTCAAGCTGTCAAACAAGGATTGGCAAATGCCTTCCGATTTCACTTCACCGACATTCACAGCCTCTGCACCATCGACAGTAATATTCGCGGCACCAATATATCCATTGGCCATATTCGACACGCTGGCATTAATTCTGTCTCGAATTTCCGCGTCAGTGGTATAGCCGCGTAAAAGCGTTTGTGTATCGTTGACGGTCAAGGAACCACGGTCCAGCAAAGCCAGATTACCTAAGGAACGTGACAATACATCCCCCCAGCCATCCGCTGGCGCACCAAGGGCGAGCTCAACCTTATCATCCGTGACATTGCCATTAAACAGTGTATCGGCTTCGACCAGAATACGCTGACGCTCATTCTCACTTCCGACATAACCGCTGACAACAACATTTCCGTCTTCGCCTTTGATCGCGTTAAACACATAAGGCGAAACCGTTGGAAGCGTCGGGGCTGCTTTAACAGACATGTTGTTTTCGACAACGTGCCAGATCTTACCCTTCTTCTTACAGGTTTCACATTCTGTATTCGCGGCTAAATTAAATGCGGAATTCATATCGGCGTCAGATCCGGCTTCCCCCGAAAGTGACGCGACATTTCCATTCATTTCTACATCGACAAAATTATATCCGGCGGCATTTAATGCGTTTTGGATTGAAGTACCCATTTGAGCGGAACGCGCCTTTGCGCTCCATGAACCAAATAATGATGCGAGTAGTGAAATGATGGCGAGGATAATTATCCCCCATAACCATCTAGATCCCATAATTTCCCTCCTTGAAATTTGAGACGACAGACGCTTCTATCCTAAGCCTGCCACCTATGCAATCAGCTATTAACAGTTTTGCACATGACTGAAACATGAATATTGAAATTTGGCGAAAGAATATTGGAATTAATTAATTCATTATTCTTTCTTTGGCGGCTTCATATTCAGCTTTCAACTGATCCACAATATCCGCAACGCTTGGGGCGTCGTGGATGCTGCCCACGCCCTGACCGGATCCCCAAATATCTTTCCAGGCTTTTGAATCCGTATTCCCCCCAGATCCGAAATTCATTTTGCTTTTATCCGCTTCAGGCAAATTGTCAGGGTCCAGTCCGGCATCGCGCACAGAGCTTTTAAGATAATTACCATGCACACCGGTAAACAAGGACGAATACACAATATCTTCGCCGGCTGAATCGATAATAGCCTGCTTATAGGCTTCTGGCGCATTTGCTTCTTTACAGGCGATGAAACGAGTTCCGATATAGGCCAGATCCGCTCCGATCGCCTGAGCGCCCAATATGGCACCGCCCGTGGCAATCGACCCAGAACATAAAAGCGGCCCATCATGAAATTCCCGAATTTCTGGCAGCAAGGCATAAGGCGATAACTTCCCGGCATGCCCTCCCGCTCCGGCGCAGACCGCAACTATACCATCGGCACCAATAGACAGCGCCTTTTTGGTATGACGGATATTGATCACATCATGCAAAACAATGCCGCCATATGAGTGGACGGCGTCATAGATTTCTTTGGGGGCCTGTAGGCTTGTAATAATGATCGGCACTTCGTGCTTTACGCAGACTTCCATATCGTGTTGCAGACGATTATTGGATCCGTGGCAAATCTGATTAACCGCAAATGGCGCGACTTTTTTGTCAGGGTTTTCTTTTTGATATTCATCGAGCTCCAGCTTTATCCGGACAATCCATTTTTCCAGCTCTTCGGCCGGACGGGCATTGAGAGCCGGAAAGGATCCAACAATTCCGGCCTTGCACTGGGCGATGACTAATTCAGGTCCAGATACAATAAACATAGGCGCAGCCACGACTGGCAATTCCAGATTCTGGAGAATTGGAGGTAAACTCATTTCTATTCCTTTAGATTAAATTATTCAGAAGCAGCCGGAAGCGCACGAAAATCGGCGTCTGATTCAGACGCGAGCCATATCATCGCCGCCCAAGCCGCTACATTTTGTGCCATGGCTTCAGGATTTATTTTATCAAACGTATCATCAGGCGTGTGATGCAGATCGAAATAATCTGTTCCGTCTTGTTGTAATCGGATAGCCGGAACGCCTTTGGCGAACATAGGGATAATATCTGGCCCACCATGGGTTTGGCCCTCTTCCATTTCAATACCCAAATGCGCGATCTGTTTTTGAATATTATAAATATCTTTGCGGGCCTCACCTTGAACGGAAGAGCGCACAGCGTAAACACGTTCAGCCCCAAAATCTGATTCACTAGCGAGGACATGATTATGGAGATTATCGAGGTGCTGATCGACATAGGCATAGCCGCCTAACAGGCCAATTTCTTCGGCTCCAAACGCGACAATGCGAATGGTACGTTTTGGTTTTAGACCCGCTTCGAGCAGAACTTGCGCCGCACCCGCAGTAATGCCGATACCCGCACCGTCATCGATAGCACCTGTACCCAAATCCCAGCTATCGAGATGGCCGCCAATGACGATGATCTCTTCCGGCTTTTCGGACCCGACAATTTCGCCGATCACATTCCCGGATGGTAGTTCTCCGCCATATTGTGGGGTTAAGGTGAGTCTAAGCGTGATGTCTTCGCCATTTTCAAGCAGCCGCTCTAGCTGATCCGCATCCGGCGCCGATAAGGCTCCAATCGGAATTTTCGGCAGATCTGCGTCATAGCGCATTTGGCCCGTATGCGGGAAACGATGAGAATCAGTCCCGACGGACCGGATGACTACGGCAGCCGCGCCGCGCTTGGCCGCCTCTGATGCGCCTTTTTGGCGTTTCTTATTGGCCGGGCCATATCCGGCGCCGTCATGGGCCTTCTTCATGCGGCCGGAAATAAATACGATTTTGCCGTCCAGGCCGCCTTCCGGTGCACTTTCCAGATCTTCGAAAGACGGGAAATATGCAATCTTCGCTTCGATGCCGCCTTCAGGCGTTGCCACGGAACCGCCAAGCGCCGTGATATAGAGTTGTTGCGGGCTGGGCGAAATAATTTCAGCGAATTCTTCGCCGCGTTCCCAGCGGGGAACGGAAAAGGGTTCAATACGGACATTTTCAAACCCTAAGGCTTTAAACCGTTCGACGGTCCAATCGCGCGCCCGGGCTTCCCCTGGGCTTCCAGCCAGTCTCGGACCAATTTCGGTCGTAAGATCACGGGTAATATCATAGCCATGCGTGCCATTTGACGCGATTTCAATGAGGCGCTCAACCGTAGGGTCAAGGTCAACGGCCACTTCAGTCGTCGATGTTTCAACTGGATCAGATTTGGTCAACTCGCCGGACGATTGTTGCGCACAGGCGGCCAGAGCGACAGCTGCAATTGTTGATAAAAACAGGTTTTTCATGACAAACTCTCTTATGATTTGTTTCATGTTACATAGCGGACAGGCTTGAACAATAAGAATTTTGACTTTTATTATGCGCTCAGCTGTGATTGAACATGTTTCGATTAACTCTGGGGAACAAGATGAAAAAAATTACTGCATTGACGTTATCCGCTGCGCTGATGATGACAGCCGCCTGCGAAAAGAAAGATAAGCCTGCCGAAACGCAAGCCAAACCCCCTATAGCCTCGGCGACAGATCTGGGCCGCCGGATTGAGAAGCTGGCCTCGGATGAATTTGAAGGCCGCGCGCCAGGCACGCCGGGCGGACAGGCCGCCTCGCAATATATCGCCGATGAGATGAAGGCTGCGGGCCTTGAACCTATGGGCATAAACGGCACTTATTTTCAACCATTGCAACTCACTGAAACGGTCGCCCTGCCAAGCTCGACATTGACAATTTCTGGGGCGGACGGCGCGCAACTTGTTGACGCCGATCAAAATACAAATGGCGTGTTTTGGACAAAACGCCTGGATCCAAACATCGCTGTAGAAAGCAGCGATTTGGTCTATGTCGGTTATGGGGTCGTCGCGCCCGAATATGGATGGGATGATTATGCCGGCCTGGATGTCGCGGGCAAAACCGTTGTCATGCTCGTCAACGACCCGGGATTTGCCACAAAGGATGAAAATCTCTTCAAAGGCAATGCCATGACCTATTATGGGCGCTGGACCTATAAGTTTGAAGAGGCCGGGCGCCAAGGTGCCGCCGCGGCGCTCATCGTTCACGAAACTGAACCTGCCAGCTATGGCTGGGATGTTGTCTCCGGAAGCTGGACCGGCGCACAATATGATCTGGTCCGTCCTGACGGCGGCGCGTCACGCACCCATATTGAAGGCTGGCTTTCTTACGACACAGCAAAATCCGTTTTCGAAGCCGCCGGCATGGATATTGAAGCGCAGAAAACCGCCGCCATGACCAAAGGGTTTAAACCTGTGGCCATGGAGGGTTTGTCGCTTAACGCAACGCTCAACCAGGATGTCAAAACGGTCGAATCCCGAAACGTTGCGGGTGGTATCAAAGGAACCAAATATCCTGATGAATATGTGCTTTACATGGCCCATTGGGATCATCTGGGCATGAACCCCGACACGGAAGGTGACAATATTTGGAATGGCGCCGTCGATAACGCTACCGGCACCGCCGCTATTATCGAAATTGGCGAGGCCTTTGTGCAGCAAGGGGCGCCGGAACGTTCCGCCATCTTTGTCGCAGTGACGGCCGAAGAATCCGGTCTTTTGGGCTCGGCCTATTACGGCGAAGATCCAATAGTCCCGCTAAACAAAACCGTCGCTGGTTTGAATATTGATGCCATCCTGCCTGTCGGCAAAACCAAAGACATGATTGTCGTTGGCTATGGCTCAAGTGAGCTGGAAGACAGGTTAAAAGATATTCTGAAGCCCCGCGACATGTATGTTGTGCCGGATCCCAAACCTGAGGCGGGTTATTATTACCGCTCGGACCACATCAGCTTGGCGAAAAAAGGCGTGCCTATGCTCTATGCCGATAGTGGTAATGACCACTATATTAACGGCACAGAATACGGCGAAAACTTCGCCGCCGAATATACCAAGGAACGTTATCACAAGCCTGGCGATGAATATGATCATTCCTGGGATCTTTCCGGCATAGAACAGACCACCGAAATTCTGTTTGAACTTGGCTACGGCATTGCCAATTCGCAGGATTGGCCGACATGGTATGAAGGCACGGAATTCCGCGCGCTGAGAGACGCTCAACTCGCTGAATAAGAATGGCCGCAAAATTACGGATCAAGTTTTCAGGGCGTATTCGCCCTGAACAACATCCGGCCTATTGGCTTTCCCTATTTCCCAATGCTAATCCGGTTATAGGCAATTGTGAATTTGTCTTCGATCCTGCGGCAAATGACTATGATTGGTTCGTCGTCTTTGAAGACTTGATGTATCCGCAAGGGTCTAACAAATCGACCCGGTCAGAACACCTCGCCTGCCCGCGTGAAAATACGCTGATCATTTTGCAAGAGCCCCCATCGATCAAACTCTATGGGCCCAACTTCCTGCGCCAATTTGGTCATGTTCTAAGCCCCCAGCCGCCCGAATTTATCGCCCATCCCAATCATATCTGGAAAGCGTCTCCGATCCGGTGGTTTTACGGCAGCCCTTTGGCCAGCTCAGATCACAATTACGTATCCGTAGACCATCTTCGCAACATGCCAATTCCCAATAAAAACAAAAGCCTATCTACGGTTTGTTCAGACAAACAAATGACGCCCTCACTCAAGGCCCGTTTTGATTTTGTGAAATATGTTTCAAACAATCTCGGCGATGATTTTGATTGGTTTGGACGCGGCATTCGGCCGATCAATGACAAAGCCGAAGCCATGGATGATTACCAATATCACCTGGCCATCGAAAACGATGTCTTTGATCACTATTGGACGGAAAAAATCGCCGACAGTTTCCTCGCCTACGGCCTGCCGATTTATCACGGCGCGGCTAATATCAGCGCGTATTTTGATCCGGAAAGCTTCCTGGCGATAAACGTTCATGAACCGGAACAGGCCTTGGAAATCATTCAAAAAGCTCTGACGGACAAAATATACGCCGACCGCCTGCCCGCAATTAAGCGCGCCCGTGAAATGGTTCTAACCGATTACAATATGATGAATATCGCGGCGAGAATTGCCAAAGACTGTCATCAGACTGGCCTAAGCCCAGAAAAAAACGCTACAATTCAAGGGCGCCATGCCTTTCGTAAAAACCGTCCCATCAAGGCCGCGTCAGACATTGTGCACCGCGCAAGATTTCGAACAAAGATGTAAAGGGCTCTAAGCTTGTCTCGTCATTACCGGGCTTGTTCCGGCAATCTATTTCCAACTCGGACGATTTACTGGATTACCGCCACAGGGGCGGTAATGACGGGATGGATAACGCAAGGATTAAGACGAAAATTTAAAGGCCTCTAAGCTCTTCTCGTCATTACCGGGTTTATCCCGGTAATCCATTTCTATCTCGGATAATTTACTGGATTACCCGCACAAGGCGGGTTTAGAACTCTCAATTTTGAATACTCACATGTTTTGTTATTCACCTTCCATATCATTCGGCTTATTCAAAATGTGGCCCAAAGCTGCCAGGATTTCCTTCTGGTTATTACGCGTCTGCCGGTTGAGCGCCTCGGTCGCGAGAGTCATTTCACGAACAGTAGAAATGGCATTGATAAAGGTCGTATCATCACAAAGCTGTTGAAATTCATAGTTCGCTTTGTCCGGGTCTAATTTATCGGGACGATTAAAATGTTCGTCGAATGAAAAGCTGACATGTGTACGGACATAATTAACGCTTGGGATTGTCCGCGCGGCAAATTGCGAATCCAAAGATAAAGTCGTATGATATTCCCGCACGGTTTCTGATATTTTACGTTTTAATTTTGCACCCCTGATGAGTTGAAATTTTCCGGTCGCATTTAACTCGTCTATTGTATTCATCACCATCGCCGGCAAATCATATTTACCCATATTATATAACCCGGCCGTAAATGCAGGTTTATCTGCGTCAGAAAGTTGGCACGTTCTCAAAGACTTTAAAATCAGATCAAGTTGCTTGATTTCGTTTTGGCTAGTTAGAATTTGAAAATCGTTTCGTTCAATCGACAATTCCATTTCTGATGCCAATCGTTCCATATATTCACTCGTAGCGATTTTGTCCTTCCTGTCTTCATTCCATTGCTGAACCTGAAAACCCATAAACACACCGAAGACGACAATCACAAAGTCAAGTGCCACCGCGAACCAGTTTTGATCTTTGACGTGTTGAGTAATTCTACGAAGTAACATGGTGCACCCCATCTCTTGGCTTCGGAAGGGTTATCACATGGGCGAATTGTTGTCTAATGTCCGGACTTATCATTGAATCTACATCTTAAAAGTGGGCGTATTTGTTTGAAGCCAAAAAGTGCTTCTGATTAGGTCCTAAGCCACTCTCCCTATTCACCCCTCGCCCGTATTTTAAAATATTTTTCCCCATAACCGCGAAAATTCCTCCCCTTTGCGCGGATTTTGCATTAAGGAATTAGTAACCATTTATTTTAAGAGGTTTTGATGCGCACATTGATGAAAGCCAGCCTGCTTAGCGGCGCCTTTTGCCTTCTGGCAATTGCGTTTTTATGGCTGGGTCAGACGACCCTCGCCTGACCTGGTTGACAGGGCGGCCCGTCCACAATCCCGCCATTGTCATAAAATCCCGCTTGCTAAAGCTAACATTCGCGCCGATAGTGAGCCATGCTTACTGTTCACCACCTCAATAATTCCCGCTCTCAACGTGTTCTTTGGCTCCTGGAAGAGCTCGAAACGCCCTACGAAATCCGGTTTTATGAACGCGATCCGCACACGCAGCGTGCGCCGGCTGAGCTCAAAGCCATTCATCCCATGGGGAAATCACCGGTAATCGAAGACGGCGACAATGTCATTGCCGAGACCGGATCGATTATCGTTTATATTCTCGACAAATATGGCAACGGCCGGTTGCGCCCAGAGCAAGGCACGCAGGAATATATTGACTATGTGCATTTCCTGCATTTCGCCGAAGGATCGGCCATGCTGCCGTTTCTGCTTGCCCTTTATAACGGTTTCCTCGGCGAAGCCGGAGAGCCTTTGCATCCGCTGATCATGGGCGAAATTAAGGGCGTTCTGGATTATTGCGAATATCATTTGATCCGCAATTCCTATTTTGCGGGCGAAGAACTAACCGGCGCCGATATTCAGATGATTTTCCCACTTGAAGCCGCCCGCGTCCGTGGCCGCCTCAAAGGCTATGATGCCTGCCTGGAATATGTCGAGAAAATTCACAAGCGCCCGGCCTATCTACGAGCCCTCGAAAAAGGCGGAGATTACGCCTATGGCCCAAAATAACATTCCACCTTTTCATTTCGCCGCCCCGATCAAAGACAAGGACGAGGTCCGGTCATTTTATGTCGACCTGCTGGGGTGTTCGGTTGGTCGCGAAGCCGATAAATGGATCGATCTGAATTTTTTTGGCCATCAGGTCTCATTCCACGTCAAACCCGAAGGGCTGGGTGGCTCTGAGCCGACCAATCCCGTTGACGGCAAAGATGTCCCCGTTCGGCATTTTGGCGCAATTCTGGACTGGGATCACTGGCACGCACTGGCAGAACGTCTGCAATCTGTGGGGACAGAATTTGTGATCGATCCGTATATCCGGTTTAAAGGCGAGACCGGAGAACAGGCGACCATGTTTTTTATGGATCCAACCGGTCATGCGCTTGAGTTTAAAAGCTTCAAAGACCCATCACAGATTTTTGCCAGTTAAATCTATCTATATGAAAGTCTAAAATGCTCAAATTTTATGATTGCTCCACAGCGCCCAGTCCTCGACGTGCTCGGATTTTCCTGGCTGAAAAAGGGATTGAGCATGAAAACATCCAAATTGACCTTATGACCGGTGAACAATTGGGAGACGCGTTTAAAGCCATCAATCCCCGATGCGCTGTGCCGACACTCGTCACAGAAACCGGCGACGTTATTTCCGAAAATGTCGCTATCGCGAGCTATCTGGAAGATATATTTCCGGAACCCCCATTATTGGGCCGATCTCCATTAGAGCGGGCACAAATTCTAGAATGGAATTGGCGGATTGAATTTGAAGGCTTATCGGCGATCGCAGAGATACTTCGCAATACGTCTAAACATATGAAAAACCGGGCTATGACCGGCCCACGAAATGTAGCGCAATTGCCAGAGCTGGCCAAGCGCGGACGTTTACGCCTGGGATATTTCTTCGAAGACCTAAATTCACAATTAGAGCGAGGCCGTTTTGTTGTTGGTGACCAGTATTCCTTCGCGGACATATCAGCCTTGGTTGCGGTTGATTTTTCCGCCTGGGTTAAGGCCCGTCCTGATGAAAAATTCACGGCATTACATGACTGGCACGGCCGCGTGAGTGAACGACCATCATCCAGCGCATGACAGCGCTGTCAGTCTAAATATTTGAAATATATTCACTTTTTCTCAGTGTTAACCCCAAAAAGGTCTGGCCTTTGGCGCGAAATCTGCTAGGCCCCCGGCCAAACATCAAGGGACCAGATTCAATGACTTTTGAGACTTCGCGCCCATTGCGCGCGCCGGGATTTAATGGAAATTATGACATAAACTGGAACTGGTCGCCTGCCCGGTTTTACGAAACCGCTATTCGCAGTGGCGAAGCTGAAATCGCCAAAGGCGGGGCTCTCGTTGTAAAAACCGGTAAGCATACGGGACGTTCTGCGACCGACAAATTTGTCGTCCGGGACGCCGAAACAGAAGACACCGTTTGGTGGCAAGGCAATGCGGAAATGAGCCCGGCACATTTCGCCGCTTTGAAAGAAGACTTCGAAGCGCATATGGATGGGATGACCCTTTACGGCCAAGACACCTTTGGCGGTGCCGATCTTGATCACCGGCTGCCTGTCGAGATTATCACCGAATTTGCCTGGCACGGCATGTTTGTTCATCACCTGCTTCGCCAGCCATCTGCGTCTGAGCTTGAAGCCTTTGACCCGGAATATACGATCATCAACCTGCCGTCTTTCCGGGCCGATCCCGCCAAACACGGCACGCGGTCTGAAACCGTGATCGCTGTCAATATGAGCGAAAAGCTCGTTCTGATCGGCGGAACGTCTTATGCAGGCGAAACCAAAAAATCTGTCTTCTCAATCCTGAACTACCATCTTCCGGAAAAGCGTGTCATGCCTATGCATTGCTCGGTCAATGTCGATGATGACGACAATGCGGCTATTTTCTTTGGCCTCTCCGGGACGGGTAAAACGACCCTTTCCGCCAATCCTGACCGGACATTGATCGGCGATGATGAGCATGGTTGGTCTGAAAATGGTTTGTTTAATTTCGAAGGCGGTTGTTACGCCAAGATGATCCGCTTGTCCGAAGAAGCCGAACCCGAAATTTTTGCCACGACCCGGATGTGGGGCACAGTTCTTGAAAACGTCGTCATGGACCCGGTGACCCGTGAATTGGACTTTGATGATTCCAGCCTCGCTGAAAACAGTCGTGGCGCTTATGATCTGACTGCTATTCCAAATGCCAGTAAGACCGGGCGTTGCGGACAGCCCAAAAATCTCGTCATGTTGACAGCGGATGCGTTTGGCGTTTTGCCGCCCATTGCACGTCTGACCCCGCAACAGGCCATGTATCACTTCTTGTCCGGTTACACGGCCAAAGTTGCTGGAACTGAAAAAGGCGTCACTGAGCCGACGGCGACATTCTCAGCCTGTTTTGGCGCACCGTTTATGCCGCGCCATCCTGCTGTTTATGGTGAATTACTACGTGATCTTATCGCCGAGCATGATGTCAATTGCTGGCTGGTCAACACAGGATGGACCGCGGGTGCTTATGGAACCGGTCACCGTATGCCGATCAAAGCCACACGTCGTATGCTGAACGCAGCATTGGAAGGCGAGTTATCGAATATTGAGTTCCGCCGTGACGCCAATTTCGGTTTTGACGTTCCTGTCGCCGTAGACGGTGTTGATACCGGTCTGCTGGATCCTCGTTCAACCTGGGATGATCAGGCCGCTTATGACGCTCAAGCGCAAAAGCTCGTCGACATGTTTATCGAAAATTTTGCTAAATTCGAAGACCACGTAACGGCGGACGTCAAAGCAGCTGCGCCTAAAGCCGCCTGATCCCGGGTGGCTCAACCCAAAATCCTTTTATTTGACTTAGGCGGCGTCATTGTCCCCTGGATAGGCCTGGATGAGCTCGCGCGGATGACAGGATTATCCCGTGAAGAAGTCCTCAATCGCTTCGCTTCAAATCCGATATTCTTACAATATGAAACGGGTGATTGCGACGACCAGACGTTTTTGAATGAAGCAATCAGAGTCTATAATCTTGATTTATCTACGGCAGAATTCAAGACCATTTGGAATGATTGGGTCCGCCCACCTTACACGGATACTGAAGGCGTTTTGCAATCATTACGCAAAAATTATACGACCGCCTGCCTTTCCAATACAAATGCGTCGCATTGGGCGCATATTAAAACCATGATCGATCCAGACGAAGTCTTTGATCACGCCTTTGCCTCTCACTTGATCAAAGCCGCAAAGCCTAATGTGAACAGTTATGAAATCACGTTAGAGCAACTGGGCGCGGCACCAGAAGATGTCTGGTTTTTTGACGATACCGAAATGAATATCGATGCGGCGCGCGAATTGGGAATAACGGCCTTTCATGTCGACCGCGAGATCGGGGTTATCCCTATTCTGAAATCATTAGACCTGATCTAAACCGGATGAAATTCGCCATTTTTATCGGCCATATGCAGCTCGGCTTTCGTGATACTGAAATAGGCGCCTTGCAACGATAGATCCCCCGCCTCAATGGCGGCTTTCACAAATGGAAATGTCATAAGGTTTTGCAAGGACTGGCGAACGCCTTCGAGTTCAAGTGCATGCTGGCGTTTATCAGGATCAGAAACGGTCGCGACGACTTTATCCCGCGCCGGATTAAGGAGCGACACCCATGATCCGACAAAGTTTTCAATCGGCGCATCGCCCATGCCGGCAAGACAGCCTCCGACACCGCCGCAGCTTTCATGCCCCATAACGACAATAACTTTGACCTTGAGCACGGTGACCGCATATTCGAGCGCCGCAGACGTGCCGTGATAGGCCTCATCATCTTCGCAAGGCGGTACTATATTGGCCACATTTCGGGCGACAAACATTTCACCCGGATAAGCGTTGAATATATCGGTAGGATCTACGCGGCTGTCGGCGCAGCCGATCAACATGACCGCCGGCGCCTGGCCGTCAGTTCCCAATTCTTCATATAGAGCTTTTTGCTTGATGAATTCACCGTCGCGAAAAGCGTAATACCCGTCTACGAGTTGTTTTTTCCAATTGCTCATGGGCGGGGAGATAGCCTGACAATCTTATCAGGTAAAGCCACATAAATGGCGCCGTCCGGACCAGTTGTCACATCTCTGACTCGGCCTTTATCTTTGATCAAGGTCGCCTCGCCGACATATTGATCGCCGTCAACTTCGATCAGACGCACAGTTTGATATTTCAATGCACCCGCCAAAAGTCGCCCGCGCCATTCGGGGAACAGATCGCCCTGATAAACGTCAAGGCCACAGACTGCGATCGAAGGCGTCCATTGGCTTTTGGGTTGGGCCATACCATCCAAGGTTTTATAAGGCGTCAATTCCGTACCGTTATAATTGATCCCGTAGGAAATCACCGGCCAGCCATAATTT
>JAHDDX010000035.1 GCA_020629135.1 Hellea sp. | reverse complement strand
AGAGTTTGGACAGGCCTCTGTGTCGTTCGCTTCCAGCTTCTGTGCGCACCAGCGCAAAACACCAATCGGCGAAAACGGCGCGCGAGGACCAGGTTTTTTGCCCGGTAACCACATAGTGATCGCCGTCGCGGACCGCCTTGGTCCGAATGGCCGCCATATCAGATCCAGCGCCCGGTTCGGACCAGGCCTGCGCCCAAATTTCATCCCCCGATGCCATAGGCGGCAGGAAGCGCGCTTTTTGCGCCTCGGTTCCATATTCCATGATGGTCGGGGCCAAGAGGAAAATTCCGTTCTGGCTGACCCTGAGCGGCGCATCGGCCCTGTAATATTCTTCTTCGAAAATCAGCCAGTAGGTCAGGTCCAGACCCCGCCCGCCATATTCAACCGGCCAGTTCACATTGCCCCATTTATCCGCCGCGAGCGTGCGCTCCCATTCCCGATGGGCATCAAACCCGTCTTGTGTGTCAAAACTTGGAAGACGTTCAGCCGGAACATGTGCGCTTAGCCATTCCCGGACCTCGGCCCGGAACTGTTTTTGCGCGGATGTGAATTCAATATTCAATCTGCGTCATCCCCGTAATCCGCCGCCTCGCCGGTTTTGACAAAGGCGTCGCGGGCTTTCTGGCTGTCTTCATGCAGATACATTTCAAAGGTATAGCCCTGCTCCCAGCGATAGGACGCCTCGACGTCAAAAGCCTCGATGCCGTTCAAGGCCTGTTTGGCTATCCGCAAGGCTTCACGCGATTTGGCGGCCAGCGTCCGGGCATAAGACCGGGCTTCGCTTAACAATTCCTCGCGCGGTACAATTTTTTCAATGCCGCCCAAACGGTAAGCTTCGGCCGCTGGAATTTTGCCGCCGGTCAGAAAGGCCGACCGGACCTTGGCCAAAGGCAACATACGCTGCAAATGCGCGGCCCCGCCCATGGCACCACGATCAATTTCCGGCAAAGAGAAATAAGCATCGTCAGAGGCGATGACTATATCTGCTGCCCCGCACATAATGACGCCGCCACCGATGATGAAGCCATGTGCCGCACAGATCACGGGCACTTCGCAATGGTGAATGGCCTTGCCCGTATCATAATTGCCCTGATTGACTAGCACAATCGCGGCCGGGTTCTCGGCCAGTTCTTTGATATCGACGCCCGCGCAAAACCCTTTGCCTTCGGCATGGATCAGGATGACTTTGACATCCGGACGTTGTCCGAGTTCCGTGACGACATTCGGGATTTCATTCCATATTTTGGAATCAAATGCATTAACCGGCGGATGATCCAGGACGATTTCCGCAATGTTATCAGAGACCTGCGTTTTAATCGGCATATCAACCCCCGATCCGTTTTAGCTGGATTTCTGCGTCTTTGACGATCTGATCGATCAGTACGGCGCAGTCCGGCAGATCATCAATCAGCCCGGCGATCTGACCACTCGGTAGGACCCCTTCACTGGGTTTGCCTTCAACCATGGCCTTTTGAATAATGATCGGCGCATTGCCAGCCATCATAGTCTGGCCCAATGTCATGTCAGTTTTCGACGCCATGGCCCAGGCGGTCTTAACAGTTTGCGCCATCGACATACCGGTCTGAGATTTATATTTCATACCGTTTTTAAAAGCCCGCATCAGCAGGCCCAAGCGCGATGCATTTTCAAGATCCGCCAAGGTTTCATTGAGCACCATACGTTGTGGCAATCCATCAAGCTTGGTGGATACCGGAATTTTAGTCACGTCAGATTTTAGGTACACTGCCTTCGTCGTGTCTGGTGTCGGGCTATCCGATGTCATCATGAAACGTGTGCCCATGGCGATACCGTCTGCACCAAAAGTCAGCGCGGCGGCAAGACCCCGACCATCTTTGAACCCGCCGCAGGCAATGACAGGCACGCCTAAGTTCTGATCAAGCACCTGCGCCAATAAAAGCCATGTCGGCGTATAACCCGTATGACCCCCGCCTTCCTGTCCCTGACACACCAATATGTCCGCGCCCATTTTCACGGCCTTGGCCGCGTGTTTTGAGGCGCCTATGGTCGGCACACAACGAATTCCGGCAGCTTTAACTTTGTCAACGATCTTGGACGAAGGCCCGCGCCCATAGGACAGAGCCGCAACCTGATAATCGATACACATATCGATGATCTGATCGATCCCCGGCTGGAAAGCGTGAATATTGACGCCAAACGGTTTGTCCGTTTTGGCGCGAATGGTCTTGATCTCAGCTTCGCACTCCTCCGGTGACATCACGGCCGCCGCCAGAAAACCAAATGCACCGGCCGAGATTGATGCGCTGACCAACTGGCTGGTCGACACCCACCCCATCGCCGTCTGGATGATCGGATATTGGCAACCGAGGGTTTCGGTCAAAGAGGTTTTCAGCGCCTTGTGCAATCAGCCCTCCTGATCGCCTTGCTTTGACTTATTGCTTTTGGCCATTTTCTTACCGTCAAATCCGGCAATATAGTCGCCTTTAACCAACGTATTATTGGCATGGGCAAAATGATGGTAGCCAAAGACTGCATCCATACCGACGCGCTTGCCTTGAATATCTTCGATCTGGTTACAGGCCTGCTTCGTCAGCGACAATCCCAGTCGAGGCTGCTTGGCGATTTTCTCTGCCCAGCCGTTCACGGCGTCGTCCAATTCCGCCCTTGGCACGACCTTGTTGATCATGCCGGCCTGATAGACTCTTTCGGCGCTCCATCGCTCGCCGAGTAATAAGAACTCTTTAGCCTGACGCACATTCAGCTCAAACGGATGGGCGAAATATTCGACCCCCGGGAAACCCATCTGAACGACCGGGTCCTGAAAAAAAGCGTCATCAGAGGCAACAATCAAATCACACACCCAGGCGAGCATTAAGCCACCGGCGATACATCCGCCGTGAACCTGGGCGATGGTGGGCTTGGGCACGGCCCGCCAACGTCTGCAAAACTCCAGATAAACCTCTTGTTCGCGAACATAAGCTTTTTCCGCGCCGGGTTTATTGTCGTGATTATAATTCATTGACCGTCGGTCGTCGCGACCTTGGTGATAGTCCCGGCCGGGCGTGCCAATATCATGACCCGCTGAGAAATGCTTGCCATTGGCTTTAAGCACGATGACTTTGACATCATCATCCGATGTCGCCCGGTAAAAAGCGTCATCCAGCGCGTATAACATCTGTGAATTTTGACTATTGTGATATTTGACCCGGTTCAGGGTCAAATAGGCGATGGCGCCTTCGACTTCGAACAAGACCGGATGCGTCTCCTCATAGACGATATCGGCCTCGACCTTTGGAACTGTCTCATTGCTCATGCCGCTCTCCGTCCAGACGGGTTATCCTTGAAGATATTAGCTCGAAGATTGTGCGGGTCCAGCTCAGCGATAATATTTAATTGCTCTGATGTTGGCGCGGGCGTTTCGGGAATATCATCAGGTCGCACCAGATCAAATCCGGTATTATCTTGAACTTCGTCGAAGGTCACACCCGGATGCAAGGACCTGACGCGTATCGCGTGGTTCGGCCCTTCGAAATCCAGCACGCAAAGATTGGTTACGATCCGGCGATGATCCAATCCCGGCGGATAAACCCCACCCGGATAGCGATCCGGATTATAGCCGGCGCCACTGACCATATCGACTTCACCGGCGACAAAAGCCCGGCTTGTATGGGCCCCAAAAAACATGGATGTCCGATTATTCACCGTATTGCCCGGCAGCCCTCTGACGCCGAGCATGGTCACTTTCGGGGCATTGTAATCGCCAATGCATGACAGGTTCATCTGCCCGAAACGATCAACTTGCACGGGTCCGACAAAGGCGTGACGATTGCCCTTGGGGATCAGATCAAACACCCGTTCATAGCCGATACGCCCTTCCCGCTTGGGCATGTAACCGTTGCGTTTGCCCACATGGACGGGTTCAGAAACGAAATAATATTCGCCGTCGCTCATCATCAGGCCCGGCAGAAAAGTTCGCTTAGCCAGGGATCCACCCAGACGCGGTACAAGGCCAATTAGCGTGGCGAAAACTTCCGGGTTTTCATCCCGAAAGATATCCGCGCCCGCGCATATACAAAGCTCTGCCAGGGAATAGTCGCTCATCATTCCCTCCTAAAATACCGGCAATGGCAGGGACCGGATGTGATCCGCCCCACCTACGGTTTTCACATAGTCCGCGGCGTTGACATATTCTTTGACATAGCCGTCCCAGCCTTCCTTGGCCGTGGCCGAATAAGCCTTTAGATGCGCCACATCGATACCGTAGTCAGGCCCGTTTGAGGTTGGATGGGCCCCAAACGGGACTTCGGCAACACCTGCGATTAGATTGCGTTCAATCGGCATCCGCATGATCTTGTGATCCTCTTGAAAGGCGGGCGTGTCAACGATACGCTCTGTCGTCAAATAGGCTTTATCCGCAGCCCGGCAAAACCACTCATCAAAAAACACATCGGGACCACCAATATAGCTGTTGCCGAGCTTATCTGCCTCGGAGACATGACACAGCGCGACGTCCAGTTTTATCGCAGGCATAGCCACATAATGACCTTCGCCGTAAGGGTTCTCAATGGTTTTGATATCTGGGTTGTAGGTCATCACATCCGTACCCAATCCGGCCATACAAGGCAAAAATGACAGGTTTTGCGCCGCCGCCTTTAGGCCGAGCTGAAACATGCCTTCATCGACTTCCATGACCTCAAATTCGCCCGCTGACCGGGCGCGCCTGAAATGCGCTTCAAGCGGAATGACATCGAGAGATATGAAACCGAAGATCAGCTTTTTGATTTTTCCCGCACTGGCCAACATACCAACGTCACAGCCGCCATAGGCCGCAATGGTCAAATCAGTCAGGTCAGACTTAACCATCTCGCGGATTAATGCCATGGGCTTGCGGCGACCGCCCCAGCCGCCAATTCCAATGGTCATGCCTGAACGCAATTCGCCGACAATGTCGGCGACGCTCATAGTCTTATCTATTACAGGATATTCCAATTACTCACCTACTACTGGAAAATCATATTCATGGCCCCAATAATCGCCACTGGTGGTCTTGGTCGGTTTGAATTTGGACCAGTCTTTGATCTGTTTGCCGTCATAACCGACCTCAAAACCAATGCCGCCCGGCGCAAAGAAATAAAACGACACCATTTCATCGTTAGAATGGCGACCAAGGCTCGCAAAGATGTGTAGGCCCGCGGCTTTGACCCGGTCCATACAATAGCCGACCTCGTCCATGGATCCGACTTCCGCCATCAAGTGAATAACGCCCGTTGGGTTCGGGAAATTGTATAGCCCCAATGTGTGATGGCGGGGATTATCCGCATGCATAAAATAAATCCGCTGTTTCGGCATGCCGGGCGCAAATGCGGGCAATGACAGATCATCTGACACCCCAAAACCCATCACCTTGCGATAGAAATTGATCGTCTTCTGGTTTTCAGGCGCCGGCAAGACCAGATGTCCCAGACCCATTTTGCCGGTTTTAAACTCTTTGATGCCGTGGCCGGGCTTGAAGGGTTCCCCTTTGTCGCGGCCATAGAAAATCTCGACCTTGTTACCGCTGGGATCAAAAAAAGATGCAAATCCTTTAACGGCCCGCCGTTTGGCATCGCGCTCATTGCCTAGAGTTACGTCAACTTTGGCTTTCTCAAGCGCCTTGAGCTGCTCGGTATAGGCCTTTTTCGACCCCATATCATAACCTGCAGCGACAAAGCGATCTACCTCGCCTTTTTCAATCATATACCGAAAAGGCGCCCGATCCATCCGAAGATATTTTGTACCCTGTCGGTCTCGTGATTTGCCAGTCCCAAATCCGAGTATGTCTTTGGCGAATTTGGCCCATCCGGCCGGATCTTGCATTTCCAGAATTACATATCCCAAACTGGCGACACCCATCGCTTCCTCCCTATCCAAATTTCAAAAAATCTATCGATGTGGCATTAAACATGCGCGCATGTTCAATCATCACCCAATGACCACAGGCATTCACCTCAATCAACCGTGATAAATCATTGGCTTTGAGGCATTTTTCTTTACCTTGTGGCGGCATGAATTCGTCGTTTGCCCCCCAGAATGTTAGAATTGGACAAGCCAGTTGGCCCATCTTTGATCCGAGTTCTGGAGTCTTCATTGTAGTTAGCACCTCTTTGGGTTGGGTTGCAGCAACCGCCCATCTCATATTGATAAGTTCATCTGTGACATGTTGAGGATCATAAGTGAACAATCTCAACGCTTCAGACTGACTGTCTTGGCTAATCCCAGCCGCATTTATCTCCATCATGCGTTTAATGCCCGGCATTTCCCAATAGGCACCCTGTTCTTCCAAACATCCGGGCCCCATAAGGATCAGCTTATCGACAAAGCTAGGCTGGTTAAGAGCGATTTGAATAGCGATGCCACCCCCCAGGGAATTGCCTACAAAACTGCATTTTTCAATTCCGATCGCTTTCAGACCTTCCATCAGAGTATCGCAAAATAAATTCAGGGTATAATCACCTAAATTCAAGGGTTTATCCGTATATCCGAATCCAATCAGGTCGGGCAAAACTACGTGAAAACCCGCTTGAGCAAATTCTTTCGCATTTAGTCGAAAATTAGCCCAGGCACTATTTCCCGGCCCGGAGCCATGCAAGAACACAACAACAGGGTCGTCTTTGCTTCCAAATTCCAGATAGTGCATCCTGATCGGCCCAGCCTGGATATACTGGCCTTCCGGCGGGCCGTGTTCAACGCCCATCAGACAAAGAAGTCCGTGTTATCACCGCCGAGCTGTACGCCCCCCCAATTTCGGGCAAAGCTGACCGGGCTATTCGCCACATGTGCCCGTGCAATGTGCACATCATGCCATATCTGCTGAATAGGAGACCCGTTGAAAACACTGCGTCCACCCGCAACATTAAACAATAGATCAACCGCCTCCATCATGCGTTCAATCACAAGGCTCGCTTGATAGCGATATTTAATTCGGTCCATCATCGGGATTTCACGACCATTATTCACATGGTCCATCATTTCATCAAAATTTCGGAACAGAATGGCTTCTGTTTCGTCAATCAGATTTGCCGCCTCCGCGATCCGGCGAGTTACGTCCGGGTCTCCGGCCAGACGGGTCGGGTCAGTAGAACTCGCAGTGGCGTTTTCAACAAACAGCTTCAAGGCGTGCTTGGCCGCACCAATCGCCGGTGTACAAACCACGCGAATAAACAGTTGCGCCCAAGGGATATTATACATCGGATTGGTTTGAACATGCTTGCAGTTAAATCCGTCCATTTGATGGTGGGTACGATATTCAGGCACAAATACCGGCTTATCGATCACGACATCATTTGATCCCGTCGCCTGTAGCCCCATTGCGTGCCAGGTGTCTTCAATCTCAAAATCGGATTTCGGCACTAAGAACGTCCGGTAATGAATGTTTTCCTGACCTTGATCGAAAATCAAACCGCCTAATAATACCCAGGTGCAATGCCCGGATCCACTACTCCATCCCCAACGCCCAGACAAGTTAAATCCCCCCTCGGTCGTTTCGACCTTGGCGCCGGCCGGGTTATAGGACGAACAGATAAACGTATCTGGCCCGGTTGCATAAACATCGTCGCACGCCTTCGGATCCATCAGCGACAATTGATAGGCATGGACAGCGATAATCCCGCTCGCCCAAGCCGTCGCCATATCCTGCTCAGCGATATCAACCGAAGCCTTGAAGAATTCCTGGGGCGTACATTCCAAACCGCCATATTGTTTTGGAAGAAAAGCACGAAAATACCCTGTTTCTCGAATGGCTTCGATTGCCTTTTTTGAAACTTCGCGCGCTTTCCTCCCCTCATCAGCGCATTGGCTTACCACATCCAATGCACTGGTTACGTCAAGGGCCTGTTCATTATCGACTGATTGCAAAGCGGCTTGCCCCATGTGTTTCTCCTGATTTAAGGAAAGACTAACACTCAATGCGCATTTTTCAATGGGGTTTAATACGCAAAATACGGAATAATTGCCTATCTGGCCCGATAATGCGTATTTTTTACGTGTTTTACTACGCTTTTAGCAAATACTTCTGGATTTTCCCCGAGGCATTTCGAGGTAACGTGTCGTGAAAAATGATGCTGCGTGGAACTTTGTAATTGGCCATGTGCTCGCGTGACCAAGCTATAACAGCTTCTGCAGTCAGCTCAGACTTTATGACAATATGAGCTTGTGGCACCTCGCCCAATCGATCGTCGGCAATGCCTATGACCGCAACATCTGAAATAGCGGGATGCTGAAGCAGCGCTTTTTCGACTTCGGCTGGGTAACAGTTAAACCCGCCGACAATGACCATATCCTTTTTGCGGTCCGTGACTTTAATATAACCATCCGCATCCTGTGTGCCGATATCACCGGTTTTTAACCAGCCATCATGTGTGATCGCGTCTTTGGTTGCCTGCTCATCGTCCAGATAACCCTGCATGACATTGAACCCTTTGACCCAGATCTCACCCTCTTCACCTTCGTCGACATCTCTACCTGCATCATCAACAATTCTGATTTCCGTTCCCGGTAAAGCGCGGCCGCATGTGGTGGCGATTGTTTCGAAATCATCACCCTTTTGGCAAAGACTGACGACACCTGAAGACTCGGTCAACCCATAAGCGGAGTAGACGTTATCAATGCCTAAATCCTCATGCATGCGCCGGATCAAATCAACAGGGATGGTCGTCGCCCCCGTCGTCGCCACCCGAAGGGATGAAATATCATGCGCTTTAAGGTCCGAATGCGCCAAAAGAGTTTGAAATATCGTCGGAGCCCCCGGCATAACCGAAATCTTGTCTCGTTCAATTTGCTCGAGCACAGTCTTGGGATTGTAAACAGCCAGCGGAAATATCGCAGCCCCTTTGATCAGGCATGACAGCCAACCGGCCTTATATCCAAAGCTGTGAAAAAATGGATTGACCACAAGATAACGGTCTTCTGCTGTCATACCGATGGCATCGGTGAAGGACTGAAACACCTGGGCATTTTGACCATGTGTGGTCATCGCCCCCTTTGGCGCTCCGGTTGTTCCTGAGGTAAAGATAATGTCTGAAATATCATTATCTTCGGGCACGGACTGGTTTAACGGCAAAACATGTTTATCAATGAATTCGTCATAGGCCACCCGGGTTTCGCCAGATTTGATCACAATCACGTCCTGAAGGTCTGACAATTTCTCGTCGCTTAACATTGCGGGATAATCATGTCCCAAAAAGCCAGACACGGTGAACAACATTTTGCATTTAGACCGCCGCAAAATATCCGCCGCTTCCGCGCCCTTGTAACGCGTATTGAGCGTAACCATAATCGCACCAAGCGCTTGTCCGGCCAGCGCTATGATAATCCATTCTGCGCAATTCGGCGCCCAGATCGCAAAGCGATCCCCTTTTTTAAGGCCTTTAGACGCCATCACACCGCCCGCAAGTTTCACATGCTTGGCCAAATCCTCATAGCTTAATGACCAGTCACCATCCTGGATCGCCAGGCGCTGTGGTTGACCCGCCGCTTGAGTAAATAAAATTTGCGGAATCGTTACCATTCCCACCCTTTTCTACGCATGTTGATAGTTTGACTATACTTGCATTGTATTTTGCGCAACATATAGACAAGATAATTACGCAATCGGGAAACAGGTTTTATGAGCTTTGAAGGCAAAACGGTGATCGTCACGGGTGGCAGTCGCGGTATCGGCAAAGGCATCACCCAGGCTTTTCTAGATCAAGGCGCAAAACTGGTCATTTGCGGTCGACGCACGCCAGAAACACTTCCATCAGGCGCGGATTTCGTGTCACTCGACATTCGAAAGCCTGAAAGTGCTGAACAACTGGTTCAATTTGCCTTGGAGAAAACCGGTCGGATAGATTGCCTCGTTAATAATGCCGGGGGTACGCCGGTGGAAGATGCTCATCAAACCAAGCCGGTTTTAGTCAATAAGATTTTAGATCTGAATTTGACGGCCCCGATCAATCTAACCCATGCCGCCTACGCCGCCTTAAAGGAAACCAAAGGCTCGATCATCAATATCGCCAGTGTGGCCGGACAGAGAGCCGCCCCGCGAACTGCCGTTTACGGCGCCGCCAAAGCCGGGCTGTTGCATTACACAACCTCGCTCGCCATGGAGTGGGCACCAGACATTCGCGTCAATGCGATTATCGTTGGCCTGGTTCAAACCGAGGCGTCCGCCGTCCATTATGGCGGCAAGCGCGGGATCGCCCATTTGTCCAATGCCTTACCTATGGGACGCATGGGAAGCCCCGAAGATATCGCCAAGGCCTGCCTATTTCTGGCTGACCCGAAAAATGACTATATATCTGGTGCCTGCCTTGAAGTTCACGGTGGCGGTGAACCGCCCTCATTCCTGCGCATAGCCGAGGAGGCTAATCAACTTGGATAAAGTCGCCGCGGAACTCGCTATACGAAACGTTATCGGCCTTTACGGCCTGGCTGCCGATTGCGGCGATGTGGACACCGCCCTGGCCTGCCATACCGAAGACGCCGTCTATGTGGTCAGCAATCCTCGCGCCGGTCGCGACGGAGATGCAGATGATCTGGAACTCAAAGGCCATGACGCCATTCGACAGATGCTTCAATCAGACATGCACCAATCGCTTTTACCCAATTGCGCACATACAGTGGGCCCTTTGGTCGTTCGGTTTGATCAGGATCAAGCCCATGTGCTTGGATATTCCCGGGTTTTTAATCTGGTGAACAACAAGCCCGAGCTTATGCGCTTGGCCTTTAATAAATGGCTTTTGATTCAAGAGGGCGTGAGTTGGAAAATCGCTTATCGGGAAAGCCGGGTCATGGGTGAAGTGGCCGCGCAAAACTTGCTAAAATCAGAAATTGGAAAATTCATATGACTGGCTTTAAGGGATGGCATGTTTTGGGTGCCAGCTTCATTACGGCAACACTTCTCGCGGGCGCCACCTTTTATGCTTTTCAACATTTCGTCACGCCGCTTGAGGCCGAATTCGACCTGACCCGGGATCAGGTTTATCTCGCCTATATCGTTTTCCTTATCAGCGCCGCCTTCTGGGCCGCCATTATCGGGCGCAGCCTGACGAAAATATCGCCGCGCAAATTCGCAATTGTCGGCATTTTGATGTTTGGGCTAAGCTTTGTCGCTATTTCAAAAATGCAATCGCCTAAGGCCATGTTATGGATGATCTTCCTGCCTATGGGGTTTGGATTTACCGCTTGCGGGCCATTTATTTCCAACGCCCTGACCACAAATTGGTTTTACAAAAACAGGGGCAAAGCACTGGGCATCGCAGCTGTCTCAACATCAATGGGGGGCTTTTTGGTGCAACCCGTCATTAGTTATCTGATAGAATCTCACGGCTGGCGACAGGCTCTGATGATATCCGGATTCTCGATTTCGACCATATCCATGGTTTTGATTTTAAAATATTTCATTTCTCGCCCGGAAGATATCGGACAATATGCCGACGGGGCCAAAGAACCGCCCGTTCAAGACATCGTCGCGGTCAATCCGTCTCAAATTTTGAGAAACCGGGATTTCTGGCTGATCGCGACAGCCTGCGGTTTGCTACTGGCCTGTGATCAGGCCTTGCTGGCTTCACTAAAACCCTTGGGTGAAAACCTGGGCTACACTAATGTCCAAGCCACGCTAATTCCAACGGTTGTTGCCGGATCCGCCATATTAGGAAAAATCGGGATAGGATGGCTGGCCGACCGCTATGACAAACGCAAGGTCTTTGCGCTGGTTTGCACGTCCAATATTTTGTTTCTATTGGCCGTTGTTTACGCCCCAAGTTTTTTCCTTTTGATCACGGTGGCCACCTTTGTTGGAATTGCGATTGGCGGCATCTATCCGGTCTGGACCAGCATAACAGCTGACACTTTTGGACGGGATTATTTCGCACCTGCCATCGGTTTTATGAACCTGATCACCGTTTTATTTGCGATTGCCGCTCTACGATTTGTCAGCCAATCTTTTGAACAACATCAAAGCTACAGCCCCGCCTTCAAGCTCCTGGTTCCTGTCGCCGTTTTAGCTGGCATTACAATGCTTTTTGTACGAACGAGAAAGTCAGCCTAATGAGCAAAATCTTATTATCCGAGACTGCGGGCAATATATTAACGCTTACACTAAACCGACCAGACAAACTCAACGCCCTGACCCCGGTACTACTCTCTGAATTAGCGGCGGAACTCGACAAAGCGGCGACGGACAGGGACATTTCGGTCGTAATTATCAAAAGTGCCGGACATGTGTTTTGCGCCGGCTATGATTTGAACGAAGCTGACTGGATCACATCTCAATACCCGGCCAACTTCGAAAATGGCGTCGATTATGACACCGATAAAGCGGATATTGAGGCCCTGCTCGCCTATTGGCTGAAACTCTGGGGTTTTCCAAAACCCATTATCGCCGAGGTCCAGGGCCCGTGCCTGTCCGGAGGTGGTGAGTTACTTGCGGTCTGCGACATTGTCATCGCCAGCAAAAAGGCTAGCTTTTCCCATCCGGCAGCACGGGATCTGGGTATTCCACCAACCGTTTTTCTATGGCCGATCTTGATCGGAATGCGCAAAACCAAGGAACTGCTGTATACGGCTGGCACGCTCGATGCCGAGCAAGCCGAACAACTGGGCCTGATCAATCACGTAGTTTCTTCAGATGCTCTATCTCAGAAAACCTTGGAAATAGCGCGAGACATTGCCCGAACACCCATTGACCATCTTATGATCCTCAAAGAAGCGACCCATAATTTTTACGAGAATATGGGTATGCACGACGCCATGAAGAAGGCAGCTAAGCTTGATGCTGATTTCCATCAAAGCGAGACTTTTCTGACCTTTTTCAAAACAGTTCGCGAAAACGGCATGAAATCGGCACTGGACGCCCGGCGCAAAAAATTTGGCTAAGGCTTAATATACCTCGCTGTATATCCCTTAAATCTGTTCGTTATCTCGGTTTCGGCCAGGTCAAAATCGCTGATTTCATAGGTGTGCGGGGCGCGGTGTTCCGGGTGGTAGCTTCGATCCTATCTAATATGGTGCGCGCCTGCCCCCCTGGTCGAGCTATCGCGTGACCTGGATCATAGAACGAGAAGTCGACCGACTGTAAATTCCAAAAAATGACCGCGGGCTGTAATTATGCAGCAACAGACACTCAGAGGCGCAACATGGTTCAGTATTCATCTATTAGATTTTGGAAGAACACAAAGCGTAGAATCCGAACGATTGACGGATTACTGCGCTTGCGAAAAGCCCTTTACAAAGAGGTTAAACAAAAAAGAGATCAAGGTTCTATATTGTTGGCCAGTTGGAACCTTCGAGATTTTGATAGTAATAAACTTGGTAGCGGCCCGCGTCTGGATGAGAGTTATCTTTACATGGCCGAAATTATTTCCGCCTTTGATCTAGTAGCACTTCAGGAGGTCAATCGTGATCTCACACCACTCAAACGTTTGATAAAAACATTAGGACGCAAGGAATGGGATTATATTGTCACAGACATAACGGAAGGCACAAGCGGCAATCAAGAACGCATGGCTTATGTCTTTAACACAAATAAGATCAGCTTTGGGCATATGGCCGGCGAGGTTGTCCTACCGGGAAAAGACATACGTCAGTTTGCGCGCACACCATTTCTGGCTTCCTTCCAGGCTGGATGGTTCAAATTCAATCTGTGTACGGTCCACATGTATTTTGGCTCCGGGACGAAAGGTATCCAACGCCGCGTGAAAGAGATTGAGGATTTAGCGAAATTCGTCACAGACCGGCAGGAAAAAGAGGCCGGCGAGGATTATATCCTTCTAGGTGACTTTAACATCAAGGGCAAAGATCACGCGACGATGAAAGCGCTAGAGAAATACGACTTCGTCATGCACGAGGATATCATGGATATTGGCACTACGCTAAAGGGTGAAAATCCCTATGATCAGATCGCGATGAAAGTCAAAAACGGCATGTTTGAACTGCGAGACGCTGGTATGTTCAGTTTCGAAGATTATGTGTTTCGCGATGAGGATCATCAGGAATATTATGCGACTGACAACATGGATGAGGCAGAAGACGGCTTGATTACCCAAGCTAAAGAACAAAGTTATATTGACGGACGCAAAAAGACACGGAGGTCGGCGCGCGTCCGCGTGCTTCAGGCGCAAGCTGCTCAGACCAAAGGCAGCGACCTCACTGACGCTGAAAAGGATGCCATTAAGAACTCAAACATTCCGGAATCGGATTATTGGGACGATGAAGATACGCAAAAAGCCATCGATAAATATTACAAGAGCGTCTGGCGCAGTTTTCAGATCTCTGACCACAAACCGATCTGGGTGGAACTAAAGGTGGATTTCACAAATGATTATTTGAACAGTCTTAAACCGCAAAACGATCCGCTAGCTGATTTTTCTTAAAACGAAAGTCGATTTCGGTTTCTCACTTCCGAAGGAACGCCTCACACTCAACATTCGCATCCGGTTTCACCTTGCCGCAACTCGGTAGCTCTGATGGTCTATAAAAATGTGCCGTCTGCTAAAGAATAACTTTGTTGAAAATGAAACACGGCACTTTATCGAAAATCTATCTCAACCAAAGTACCGTTCGATATACGCCCTAAACTGATTCTGGATCTGAACTTTATTGAGATCAAAATCGCTGATATCGTAGATGTGCGGAGCGCGGTGCTCGCGGCGGTTTGCTTCGACCCAATCCGCCATACCATCATTGATATCTTGAGTTGCGTTGAGCCCAGTTTCGGCCAAAACCCGCCCGGCTTCGCCAATCGGATCAGTGAGCTGAGCATTATAATTCACATCTAGGAAACGCGCTTCATCAGCTTTACTCCGCGCCTGCTCAAACCGATCCAACCACTCCGCCAATCGGTCGATCCAAAACCGACCAATCATATCGTTTGAAATTGTCTCTGACCCCATTTTGTAAAGGCTGGCGATCATACTGCAATAAGACGGCACGGTACTGACCGGATCACGATGGGTCATGACAATTTTGGCGTCTGGGAAAACCTCTAAAACCGTGTCCAAGGCCATAAGGTGACCTGGTGTTTTAAGCACCCATTCTTTACCTCGGCGCGACGGGTCCTGCCATTGCAGGGATTTTAATATGATAATTAAATCCTCATAAGCTGCCCGCGGGTTTTGTTCAGACAACCAGTTTGCGTAGTCCGGCACGAAATAAGTCGACTCAATCATGGAGCTGGAAAACAATTGTCCCAAAATGATAACTTCTTCATCCGGTTGATCAATGCTCATGGGATGTATCGACATAAGCTCCGGAATGGCTTCAAGCATATAGGCAAGAATGGCTTTGGCGGCGTCCCGGCGCGGCTCTGGAGCTCCGTGCACTTCACCCGGCAAAAGCACATAATTTTGCGCCTCATACCATCGCACGGCCGTAAGTTCAGGTGAAGACGCCAACATGCGATGCAACATGGTCGAACCGGTTCGCGGCAGGCCGCTAAGAACTGCACGAACTTTGACGGTCTCGTCCAGTATCTCAGGATGTTGTCTGATCAAATCGATGTGACGCAAACGCCGCTCGAGCGCGGACTGGATCATGGACTGAGCGCCATATAATCCTGCCGCACTGAGCTGGGCCTGTGAATTCAACGCTGGAATCAGCGCATCAATATTTGCAAAAAACCATTCATCCCCGAAATCGGAAAGCCCGGCAACTTCACAGGCCTCATTGATAAAGTGATCTCGTGCAGGAATCATATTTTACGTCTTTGCGGAGTTTCTACGCCCATTTACTACGCATTTGAAGGCTGTTTTGAAAGTTTTTTATTCCTATTCGTAAAATTTTGCTCTAGATAATACGCATGCTTCTCAAAGGCAAAACCATCATCATAAGCGGCGTTGGTCCGGGTATGGGGCAATGTATGGCTAAGCTGGCCGCACAAGAAGGGGCGAATGTTGGCCTTGGAGCCCGCAATCAGGATTTTCTGGATCAAGTCGCCGCGGAGATAAAACAAAGCGGTGGACAAGTCGTCGCCATGTCGACGGACGTGACCAAGGCGGATCAATGTCAGGCTCTGGCGGACGCTGTTTCCTCCGAATTTGGCACTATAGACGGGTTGGTCAATAGCGCCTATCTGCACGGCGCCTGGGCCACGGCAGATATCGCAAATCCCGAAGAATGGGCCGCCGTTTATGACGTAAATTGCCTGGGCGCCTTAAGAATGGCCCAAGCGGTTCTGCCTGCCATGAAAGACAGGGGCGGCGGAGCTATAGTCAATGTGTCGACCATGGCCACCGTCAACCCATTTCCCGGCGAAGCCGCCTATGCGGCGTCCAAAGGGGGGCTCGCTGTCCTGACACGGCATATGGCTAAAGATTTTGGAGCGCATGGCATTCGCGTCAATGCCTGCCGTATGGGGTGGATTGGGGGCGCACCGGTTTATGGCTATATCGACGCTCAAGTGGCGTCTGGTCGAGACCGCGACGAGGTGATCGGCGAAATCACCGGGCGCATTCCACTGGGCATTATCCCGCCCGAAGAAGACTGTGCGAAATCCGTTCTTTATTTTGTTTCCGACTACGCCAAAGTCGTTTCCGGGGCGACGCTGGATGTGAATGGCGGCCAGTATATGGCCCCCTGATAATGTCCGAATATTCTGAGATATGGACCCAATTTTGCCACGATCTTGATCAGGCTGGGCAGTCCATTATCAATAGCGATCTGGCAGGGTCTGACCTCGATCAGGCCGAGGGACTTCGCTATTTGACGCGGCTCTTACGGATCGGGCTTAATATGAACCTGGAACATGCGGATCCCGCCTTCCCGTCTTTTTATCAAGCCTCTCACTCAACCGCCAAAATTGGCTCGGACAATCCAGATAATTTCTATCAGAACGCTACCATATCCGGCGATTATAGCTACAAAATCACCGGACATCGCGGCAGCGTTCCGATTCTCAGCTTTGGCACCAAAGCCAATCGTTACGCCATTGATGGGACCATGGCTTCAACTGGCGAGATCGACATTCGCGATGTGAGCCTGAAAACTGATGGCAGCTTTGAAATCCATGTTGGGCCGGAAAAGCAAAGCAAGAACTGGCTCCCGACCGCCCAAGACAGCTCAATTTTGATTGTCCGGCAGACCTTTTTTAACCGCGCCAAGGAAACGCCGGCCTGCGTGTCCATTGAATGCCTGGACGGCCCCGAAACACCAAATTTGCTATCTGCAGATAAAATCGTGTTAGCCCTGAAAACCGTACCCGCATTTGTCGGTGGAACCGCAACAACATTTCGGAATTGGGCCACCCTGTTTCGCAAGGACAACCGCAATACTTTGAACACGGTGGATCAGTCCATGTTTTTCAAAGCGGGTGGCGACCCCATGATCTTCTACCTTCATGGTTGGTGGGAATTGGCAGATGGTGAAAGCCTTATAATCCAAACACATATCCCCGAATGCGAAGGCTGGAACTTTCAAATCAATAATGTGTGGATGGAGTCGCTCGATTATCGACATCATCAGATCCATACCAATAATGCTCTGGCTAAACTTAATGAAGACGGGAGTGTCACTCTGACAGTCTCAGCTAAGCGCCCACAATCAGGCAATTGGATAGATACGGCCGGTCACAGTCGGGGCACAATGCTCTGGCGGTGGACCGGCGCCAAAGAACACCCCATTCCACAGGTTAGACTTGTAAAAGCGGAGTAAAACATGACCGACACAGACAACCCCATGCTTGCCGTAGACCCGGACGCCATCGTCGTCTCTGAGACCGTTGAAATTAACGCACCGGCTTCGATCGTTTGGAACATCCTGACCGATTTGGAAAAATATCCTGAATGGAACCCGTTTTGTGTCGAATGTGAATCGACCCTTGAAATGGGAGCGCCTGTGAAAATGAAGCTCAAAAGCTATGTCAATGCTGGCCCAGACTTTTTCGAAAACACGGAATTTGTCTGTGCCTTTGAACCTGAAAAGCTTTTGTCCTGGGAACTTCCGCATTATGACGGCTGGCCTTACCCGGCCCGGCGCGACCAGATACTAGAATCGACTGGCCCGAATACCTGCCGATATCATTCGACGGATGAATTCCGAGGACCCAATGGCATTCATGTTATGCGCTTTGCCGGTCCATGGGTAAAACAGGCCTTTGATGATACGGCTCATGCGCTCAAAGCCCGGGCGGAAGCACTCTATAAGGCCCAAAACAGCTAATGAGCGAGGCGTTCGCATTTCGCAATGCTCTCGGGCAATTCGCGACCGGGGTGACGATTGTCACCACAACTGACGCGGACAAAGCACCGGTCGGTGTGACCGCGAGCAGCTTTAACTCTGTTTCCCTGGATCCGCCTTTAGTACTCTGGTCTCTCGCCAAAACAGCGCATTCTATGCCCGCCTATCAAAACTCAGGCGGATTTAACGTTCATGTTCTGGCGGCCCATCAATCAGATTTGTCCAATCAATTCGCCCGACCCGGAGATGATAAATTTGCCGGGATAGATTGGACGCTCTGCGATCAGGGCTTCCCGCTCTTGCCCGAACATGCCGCCCTGTTCCGTTGCCGCACCCATTTTCAATATGAAGGCGGTGACCATATTATTTTCGTCGGGGAAGTCATTGATTTTGAAACCAGCGACCTTCCCGTTTTGGTTTTTCAAGGCGGGAGTTATGCCGATGCCAAATCCAAGATCAAACCGGAAGCACCTACTGAACCGGGCATTGATCTGAGCCGAGGTCAGTTCACGGATGAGTTTTTGCTTTATCTGATCTCCCGGGCTCATTTTCAGACATCGTTTCCGACGCGGCGGGCCTGTCAAAAACTCGGCATGAGTGAGCCGGAATATTTCTGCCTGTCGCTTTTGTCGATGAACGGTTCCCTGCCCGAAGATGAAATAGTTTATCGCCTGGAACATACGGGGCATTCGCCAGACGCCGAAATTTTCGCCCGACTGGATCGCAAGCGCTGGATCACACGCGGCGATACGATTTCGATCAGCCCTGAAGGACGCGAAACCTTTATTAAGCTCCTGGCCCATTCCAAAGCGCTCGAAGAACAAATTCTCAAGCACTTCACGGATGAGGAGTTAGGACAAGCTGCAACTTTCCTTAAAAAGATCATCGACATCACAGGATCAGATATTCCGGAGCTTTGGTAATGCTAACAGGTAAAACAGCCCTTATCACGGGTGGCGGTCAAGGTGTTGGTCAAGGCATTGCCCTCGCCCTCGCAGCCAAGGGTGCAAATATTGCGGTGACGGGACGAACCCTCGAGAAATGTGAGACCAGCGCCGAGCTCATCCGAAAACGCGGTGCCCAAGCGATTGCAGTACGCTGTGATGTGAAATCTGAGGCGGACCTGAAGAACGCGCTCGACGAGACTATCAAAGCCTTTGGGCGGCTCGACATCTTAGTCAACAATGCCCAGCAAGTATCGCTCGGGCCGCTGATCTCAATTTCAGACGAAGAATTTAACGCTAATTTTCAATCCGGTCCCATGGCTACGTTTCGGCTTATGAAAATGGCCTATCCGCACCTAAAAGACAGCAAAGGCCATGTGATCAACCTGCTAAGTTCGGTGATGAAACGCTGGGATATGCGGCGCTACGGTGTTTACGGCGCGGTCAAAGCTGCAACCCAGCAAATTACCCGAGCGGCCGCCAATGAATGGGGTCCGGACGGTATCCGCGTCAATGCGATCATGCCTCATGCCAGTTCTCCAGCTCTGGCTAATTGGATGGCCAAAAATCCGGACGAGGCAGAGCGGTTTCAAAAATCCATCCCACTTGGCTATGTGGGGGATTGCGAAGACGATATCGGGGCCTTTGTCGCCATGATGTGCATGGACGAAGCCCGTTACCTGTCGGGTCAGACTATTGGGCTAGACGGCGGTCAGGTATTCATAGGGTAGAGCGATAAATCTTGCGTCAGTGCAAACTACACGTCTCTTCTTCCAGCAGGTGTTCATGCTGCGATTGTTTTACAGAAGTTTGAGAAACGACCTTTCCGCTTGTAGTTTCTGTCAGCGGCCAAGCGGACGCACCGTCAATTGCGACAGACGTTGCTGACCCCAGGCCAGCTTCACAATGGGCGGTGTCTGAGAGAGCGTAATATTGCATTTGGGCGTTTGTCAGCCTCAAACCGTTTACATGATCAAGCGCGGTCGAAGACAAGGTGATGCCCCACATCTCAAACAAGGCTGCCATATTCAGTCCCGCCGCATGAGACGCCATAACCATCATTTTGTCTTCTCGAGATAATTGATCTGCGGTCTCAGATGTCATTCCGTCAAATCCCAAACCACGGCGCATTGACACCCAGCGGTCCTGATCTCGAATGGCGTCATCAAAATTCCGGTTTAAAATATGAAGACGCGGCAACAGCATCCAACCATCGACCAGATCACCTTGATGTTGGGCAACGGTCATGAGCTGGATCATAATTGTCGCGCCGTTCTTCCAACTGCTTTGGTCCAGATCAGCCACATAGGCGACCGGATCCGTAGCATTCCGCGCCGTTTGAAGGGTGTCAAACAGGTCTTTATAAGGCAAGGTCTGGCAGGATGTGGTCTCAGCGCCGCGTTGCTGAAACAAAAATTTCGGATAATATGAGTACCAGTTCGTACTGGCATGCACGGACCATTCCGAAAACCGCATGTCAGAGGTTTCCAAGTTATGTCCGACTTCATGGAGATCACCGTGGCCAAGAGGAGCAAAAGACCAGTAGGCGTCATAAGGGTTACCGGAACATCCATACCCACATGTGGCCTGATCCGAATTAAAATGCTGAACGCGGTCCCAGTTTTCCAATGTTAGACCATGCAGGTCAGCAAAGTTTTGAACCTCATTGGGAACCGTGATGCCCTCACCTTCATATCCCCCAAGATAACGCGGAATATTGTGATGATATTCATTGATTAAGCCTGACAGTTTTTGTGGATCACCGGCGGTCAATTCATGATCCATAGTTTCGACAAAATTAGAACGCAGGCCGGTGATTTCGAAATAGTCTGTTGAAAACTCCGCCCAGTCATATTCGTTCGCTTGCAGTCCCTGAGTGAATGCCGTGTCATCTTCAGGGCCATACCAGGCTGGGTGTGATCCAACATTTTTAAAATCAAAATTGACGTCCTGCCCTGTAGTATCAAAGTAAATATGGATCGGACCGCCATAGGACGAAGTTAAAGAAATCGTCTCACCTGAAGCAATCTCAATCCGCGATGACCCGCCCGCAAAAATTGGGCGCACATAGCCGTCTTCATCAAAATAATGGGTGGAGGCAGAGCGCAATGAATTGACCTGCACCCAGGTTTTAACCGGAGCATTATCCCGTCGCGTTACCGAAACGGTTTGCCCCGGAATAGCATAAGCAAAGCTCGACTTATAATTTTTCTTGGATGTCATTTGGACATTCACATCGCTCGGTGTGATATGTGAAAAATCAGAACGGCTATAAGTCCCCATATCCGATTGCGGTACGTTTAAATCCCGCATCACATAGGCGGCGTGATCGGCATAAAGCGATTTCAGGAAAGCGGTTTGCGCTGTCGAAGTTTTGTCCATTGGGAAACTGGCCGATTGACGCCAGTGATCGCCGAGTAACACCCATAGCTTTTCAAGACGATCTGCATCAGATTCATCATCAAACATCCGGTATTTATCTTCATCCAACGCTTTCAGGGCTGAGCGCACCGACTGTGCGGCGTTCAAAAACTGGGTTTCAAATCCGGAAGTATCTGGGCAGGAGCGGTTTTCACATTGCGCGAAATCAACCGTGAATGTCTGATCTTTAAAATGCCTCATCATCCGGTCAATGGTTTCGATATGATCCGGCAGCGCATCATATAAAACCGCCGGGTTATAATTTGAAAGTAAGGGGCGCGCCCAATAATTATCCCCCAGATAATTCACCTTCAGCAGGTCAAATAATTCCGCACCGAGACTTTTTAGATCTCCATTATGATGCACATAAAGAACCGGAAGACCGTTCGCCATGGCCGCCTCAATCGTATCCCGCACAGACTTAGCCTGTTCGGGTCCAGACGAGATTTGCGAGACGATCAAAACATCCGCCGTTTCCAGACAAGGTGCCAGGGCCTCACCGTCGCAAGCTGTCGCGTCATTGACCGTATACCCGTCCGGATATTGCGCGTTTAACCAGTTACGGGTTTTACTTCGATCTGGGAAGTAAAAGCTCTCATCCAATTGCGCGATAACAATGTTCGGATTGGACGCGCTGAAATCAGTTCCAGATAACCAGTCAAATCCGTTATCCAGCAATTTATTCATATCCGCACTTAGGCCGTCTGATTGGCGAAACGGGTTCCCGCCAAACACCATATATCGGCTGTCTCCAGATTGACCGATTAATCCGATACCGCGTTGCGACACTGAATAGCCAGCAGGCGCGGCATTAGTAATCAGTATCGGACTGGTTTCTGGAAAATCGCCAATGATATTGGACGCGTCATGTGTTGGGTTCCAGGAAATATCGGTCAGGCTGCCCGATACCACTTCGCCTGAATTTCCGAGATCAAACAACTCGATTTTGGCGGCATTAAAAGCAGACTTTCCGTCGCTGATTGTCTCCAGGACAGCATCCAAATACTCATTTTCATCAGTAACGTGGCTCGCATCTCCGGTGCGCAGCGCTTTTTCAAGCGGCGTTTCTGTCGGTTGGACGGTCGTCGGTTGAGGTGTTGGAGCTGTTGTACCCGTTGGCGCAGGACTACTGCCCCCGCCACCGCCACAGGCCGACAAGCCCAATATCAATGATATTGCCGTGAATTGAAAAAATCTGGTCACACTCATCCCACTCAAAATTAAACCAGTCGCTACCCTGTTTGTTTTTAAAAATGATTTAAGACTACAATATGTCGATCAGGAAAATTTCAACATGCTTTCGGAAAGCTTAAATGCCTGACAAAATATTAGAGTTTTTTTTCGACTTCCGTTTTGCTCACTAGAAAAAGTTTGAACATCCATTGATGTTTGTAAATCCGCCTCTATATTTAGAATGATTCTAAACTGGAGAATGATTATGAAAATTGAAATAGGCATTTCCGAAGCCGACCGGGCCAAATCCGCAGATGCCCTGACGGGTCTTCTGGCTGATACATACACCCTCTACCTTAAAACACATGGTTATCATTGGAATGTCGAAGGTCCGCATTTCCAGCAGCTCCACGCTTTGTTCATGGAACAATATACCGAGATGTGGACGGCTGTTGACGAGATCGCGGAACGCATTCGCGCGCTGGGTCATTACGCACCGAGCTCCTACGCTGAAATGGCGGCCCGGTCCTCGATCAAAGAAGAAGCCGGCCGACCGGACTGGCGGGATATGGTCACGACTTTGGCCCGCGGCCACGAGAACGTCGCCAAAACCGCGCGTGAGGTCTTACGCATTGCCGAGGACGCCAATGATGACGCGACGGCCGACGTTGTCACACCGCGTATCACCCTCCATGAAAAAACCGCTTGGATGTTACGGGCGACCGCGAAATAAATCCGGATTTGACCATCAGCGACAAAGCCGCTTAGTAGAACGAATGGAAGTCGTAGACCCAAAGATCTTTGTGCTACCCGCCTTTGCGGTATTGATCCTTTTAGAGCTGGTCTATTCGATCTGGCGCGAACGCCCAGCCTATGCACTAAAAGATTTTGGTGGCAGCATGTCTCAACTAGCTGGCAATATTGTCAGCCAGATTGCCACACGTGGGCTGATCCTGGCTTTTTATTATGTCCTGTACCAATTTAGCCCTTGGAATATCCCGACTAACGTCTGGGGTATTCTGGCCCTGATCATAGCGATTGATTTTACCTATTACTGGTATCATCGCGCCTCTCACCGTGTGCGAATTTTATGGGCGGTCCATGTCGCCCATCATTCCAGTCAATATATGAACCTCGGAACGGCGCTCCGCCAATCCTGGTTTGGCCCTATTTCAAAACCTATATTTTATTGGCCTCTGCCATTGATCGGGTTTGACCCGCTTGCTTTGATGGCCGTTGGCTCGGCGCTGACGGTTTACGGCTTTTGGACCCACACGGAACAAATCAAGCGTCTTGGAGTTTTTGAATATATTCTAGTTACGCCGTCCCATCACCGTGTGCATCATGGCTCAAACGATCTTTACATCGATAAGAATTATTCAAATTTTCTGATCATCTGGGACAAACTGTTTGGCACATTCCAAGCGGAAGAAAAGCACGAGCCCGTACGCTACGGCATTCGCCACAATCTAAACAGCTTTAACCCGGTCAAGATCGCTTTGCATGAATTTGTGGATATCGGCAAAGACCTGAACCGACAACCAGGGCGCATTATCCCGATATTGTTTAAACCGCCAGGGTCTTAGATCTATTTCACCGCGTTGAGCGCCCATTCATATTCGTAAGATTTAATCTCGGATATCCCCGTAAGCGCTTGCACCAAATCTGGATCAGCATATCGACGAATATGATCAAGAATGGCGCTCTCACTGTCACCAAAGTCTTCTTTATACCACAGAAAAATGCGTGAAGCGGTGACATTACCCTCCGCAACAGAGACACCACGCGGATCATTGATATAGGCCCGGGCCTGCGCGTCCAGAACTGCGTCCAAACCCGTCCCGCGATAGGCGCTCGCCTTCAGATTCGGACACCCGATCGCCGCGCAATTGACCGCATAATGGATCCGGGCGTCATTAAAAACCGGGCGGATGATTTTATTCTCGATATCATCCAGGGTCAGCTCAACCCCTTCAACCGTCAGGGCTTTGTCATTCCACGGTCCTTTAAAATCCAGGGGGCTGGATTTAATCGCGCGGATCGAGTCGACCGGATAGGCCTCAACAATCACATTGATAGTCTGCGCATTATAAAGATTGATCCAAAAGGCGAGTTGTTCCGACCGGTTAAGCGCTGAGACATTGGTCGCTTCGAGCCGATCAATATAGGCCTTCAGCGCCTGATGGTCCGCCTCGGACACATCCGCATATCGGATCAGGTTCACACCGATCTGCCCACCTTGCGGCGCGACCAGATATTTTGACAGGAATTGATCCAACGCCCCATGATCAACCCGGGTTATGGCATTTGGCTCAAATTGCTCAAAAACTGGAAAGCCGAGTTTGGATTTTGTGATCGCCGCCCGTTCGACCGCATTTTGAGTGGTCGCGCAACCGGTGAGAATGAGCGCAAAGAATAAAACGAAATAACGCATGACAGGTCCCTCTTTGTTGGAGACCTTAGCGATTGAGAGGATTAGGTAAAATCAAGAGCCTGTGATCGGGATGTGAAATTGTTCGTCGTCAATCCGTCTGCAAAGCAAATAGCTTCAAGAGCGCCCCGTAGAGCCAGATGGCCGCGACGGCTCCGATTGACCCTGATAAAATCAGGATAAACGCGCCCACCAGAACGTTTGGCGAGGGGCCGTCTAATCCGACGCCAGATAAAATATTATAAACTGCCAGTGGCCCCAATAATATCACAAATAAAACGCCAATGGAAATCAACCCTATCAGAAATTTCATCAAATCGGTCTGAACTATTTTTCTCTTTAAGACGAATTTGAAATAGAAAATTATGTGGGCGGTTAATGCGCCTATTATTGCTGTGAAAAACGGCCCTAAAGAAACCCCATTATCACTTGCCATAAAATAAAATGCTGATCCCAGAATTGTCAGGCAAGCAACGCAATAAGACAACATGCATAATGCAGCAAAAACCTTGCTTTCCTCTTTCCGCGAAGCCAGATAATTCATCAAAGCAAAGGGGCCCAAATTGACAATGAACCCAATTAGAAATGCTTTGATCAACATCCAGATCATTAGGTTTCAGTTTCTCTGTGCTCTAACCCCGCTCGCGTTCAATATAGCCATCGACGACCCGCCCGAGGACCGTCATCGGGACTGCACCTCCCAGGACCAGCGCGTCGTTAAAGCGGCGGAAGTCAAACTTATCGCCGAGCTCTGACTTGGCCTTGTCGCGGAGTTGATTGATCGCCGTGTGGCCGACCTTGTAGCCCAGAGCCTGACCTGGCCAGGCACAATAGCGATCGACTTCGCCGCGCACCTCAATCGGGTTGGAGCCATTATTGGTGACAAACCAGTCAATCGCCTCTTCGCGGCTCCAGCGCTTGGCATGCAGCCCCGTATCCACCACCAGACGACAGGCGCGGAACGCCAGGGCCTGAAGATACCCCAAACGCCCGACCGGGAAATCATCATAAACGCCGAGCTCGTCCGCGAGCTGTTGCGCGTATAGGGCCCAGCCTTCGGAATAGGCATTAAAAGCGAGCATGGAGCGGATCAGCGGCTGTTTAAACGTATATTCCCCCTGCCAGACATGGCCCGGAATGGCTTCGTGATAGGTCAGGTCCATCAGGTTGAATTTATTATGCAGCGCCGGCGTGCGTAGATTAATCCAGAAATGCCCCGGCTGTGTCCCGTCAATCGATCCGGCCCCGCCATAAGCGCCGGGCGCACCGGCTTCGACCTCGGGATTAATGCGGGTGACTTCGAGGAAGCCCGGCACCAGGGTCTCATGGGCGCGCGGCATTCGTGTGCGGATATCGGCAATGGTTTCATGGATAAAGTCCATGATTTCCTGACGGCCCTTATCCCCGTCCGAGAACAGATAGCGCGGATCTTCGCCGAGCGCACTCATGCGCGCGCCGACCGAGCCTTCCGTATATCCGGCGGAGCGCAGGATCGGATCCATGCGGGCATGAAGCGCCGCCAATTCATCGAGCCCCATCTGGTGGACTTCATCGGCGGACATGGTCGTGGTCGTACTGGCCCGCAGGGTCCAGTCATAATAGGCGTCGCCGTCGGGTTTGGCCCAAATCCCGGCATCGCTATTGGCCCGCGCTTTTTGCTCTTCCAGCACGGCGACCTGTCGCTCCATGGCCGGGCGGATGATCTCTTCGGCAATGCGGCGGGCCTGCTCGCCGTGATTTCCACCCAATTCCGACGCGCGCGTCTCAAGCGAGGTGACAATACCCCAGCTCGCGCTGTCGCGGTCCAAAGCCCCGGTGAGCTGTCCCAGGGTTTTTTCCATCAGGAAATCCGGCAGGATCACGCCCATACCGCCTTCGATACGTGTGCGTTCTGTTTCACCGTCAAGCTGCCCGGCATAGGCCTCCATTCGGGCCAGATAAGCGTCGGCATCCTCGGCCGTGGCGATGGAATGAGAGCTGTCAAGGAAGCTCGGGATTTCAACAAAGGCACCGGTATTTTGCGCAATCGCATAAGGGCTGTTACGATAAGACCAGTTGGAATTCAGCGACGCCACATCACCAAAGGGGAAATCAAACCCTTCAACCGCGGTTTCAAAAATCGTACGGATCACATCGATATTGAGCGCGTCATCTGCACTGAGCTTGTCCGTATCCTGCGCTTGCAGCCGTTTGGTCATAGCGCGGATATTGGCCTCGATCGCCGCCTGTCCCTCGGCCGACCGATCCGTCAATTTGGATTTAAGGCCCGCCCGCGCACCGACATCGAGCCCGGCCGAAGAGGCACTTTCCGGATAGGATGTCAGGATCAAATCAACCGCGTCATCCATAATACCATCTATCGACGGCGCGACGGGCGCAGCTGTTTCAGTCGGCTTTTGATTACACGCCGTTAAAAGCGCGGCAGCAGCGGTGGATTGTAAAACGGTGCGGCGAGATAATGTCATTGCGATGTCCTCTTATTTGCCCCTACCATGCATCACTCGGCTTTTGACGCAAGTCTCTTGTGACTATTTCAGACCAAAATGCCGGGTTATGAATTTGAGCTGTGCCGCTTTGCTTTTGGCGTCAGCTTCGGGGTCATTGCC
>JAHDDX010000034.1 GCA_020629135.1 Hellea sp. | reverse complement strand
CAGGCTGGCGAATGGAACCGCCTGTATCCGTTGCCGTCGCGCCCAGACAAATATCCGCGGCCACGGCGGCGGCTGATCCGCCGGATGAACCGCCCGGCACGAGTTCGTCGCCGACTTTCCACGGATTGACCACATTGCCAAAGGCGGATGTTTCATTGGACGAGCCCATAGCAAACTCATCGAGATTAAGCTTGCCGAGCATGACCATGCCGTCGCGCTTCATATTCGTCGTGACCGAGCTTTCATAGGTCGGGGTGAAATCGCCCAGGATTTTCGACCCGGCGGTGGTTTTCACGCCCTCCGTACAGAACAGATCTTTGACCGCAAGCGGTGCGCCTTCCAGGCGGCCAACTTCGCCCTTGGCCCGACGGGCGTCAGAGGCCTTGGCCTGATCCATAGCCAGTTCAAATGTGTTTGTGATAAAGGCGTTGAGGTCAGCCGCTTCCATACAGGCATCGATATGCGCCCGGGTGAGTTCCTCGGAGGAATACTCGCCCGCCGCCATACCGTTCAGGGCGCTCTCCAGTGTCAGTTTCGTCAGATCGCTCATGGCCTACTCCACTGACCGGGGGACGACGTAAAACCCGTCTTCTGATTTCGGGGCATTGGCGAGAACCGCTTCGCGTTTACCGCCATCGGTAATTTCGTCTGCCCGCATTGGTGCGGCGACTTCAACGGCAGAGGTCATGGGCGTGACGCCTTCGACATCAACTTCGTTGAGCTGCTCGATCCACCCCAGAATGCCGTTCAATTCTTCGGCCAGTGGCTGGAGGCGGTCTTCCTCCACATGCAGGCGCGACAAACGCGCAATTTTTCGGACGGTTTCGGCGTCAACACCGGTCTCTGGCGCACTCACGTGACTCTCCATAATCTAAACATCCGCGCCCTCTATCAACTGCGCGCGGTGGGGGCAAGCGTGTTTGGCTTTATTGACGGATTTTCAGATCAAATGCCCTGATTTTGGACTTATCGCAGGTGTTTGTCCAAAAAGGCTTCGATAGCAACAAAAAAGCCCGGATGACCGGGCTTTGGTTCAAATTATATTCGGGCGTTCTGAAATTACTGGATCGGGGCCAGCAATTCAGGCGCTGTAACGAGTTGGCGCACACCGTGGGACTTGCTTTCATTGAAGGCATTTCCGTCTTTGGCCCAAGCATGTAGAGATGCAATGTCAACCTTGGCGCAATTTGGACGCACACTCCAAGTCACGTTTAAAGGCGAGCAAACCGATTGATTATAGCTCGGCCCGGTTGTTGACCCGCGGAATACGACAGGTTGCCCAGTTTTGGACGGGATCGCATTCGCCTGATGGAATCCATTTTCGATTTTACCCGTGTAATCGAACTCGGCGAAGTTCAAAGCCTTGCGATCATTCACGACCAAAAAGGCCTGGGCTTCAACTCTGAGCAACGGGTTTTCACAACTATCTGTCAGACAAGATCCTAGCCCCTCGCCCGGCGCAACTTCACAAGATGAATGTACCCAATGTACTTCGATCGTATCGCCCGGCTTCACGCCTTTATAAAAAACCTCTCCATCATATGGCTTGAGTTCATCCGCCGTCAGGTTGGGTGTCGCGTTACAAGCATATCCACCCTTGTCTGTATCATTCACAAAAAGCTCAAAATCGGGGCCTTTGTGTTCAGCATTGGTATGTGTGTGAATATTGCAGAGATTGAGTTGGTTCGAGCTTGGCGCCATGGTGAAATCGACAGGGTTGGTCCCAATTGTATTCGAAATATCACGCGGAGTTTGCGGTCCGAAACTTAAACATAGCTCAGTTTCGGTCGCGGCTTCGGATATTTCTCCGGTCTGTATATCCGATTTGTCGGACGAAGATTGGGCACAAGCGCCCAATATCGCAGTTAAACTCATTAAATAAATCAGTCGAAAGGTCATTATGCTCTCCTAGATTATCAATGGCTTTTAAAAAAATAATTCCTGTAAGGATAGTCTGTCTGGATCATTTTTTCAAAACATCCGTAATACCGATATGGCTTGAATGATTGAGGATATCCGATAAGAACAAGAAGCCCAAAATTGGACAATCCTATGGCCAAACTAAACAATTCTGTTGTTACCAAATCCACACCGCGCATGGGAAATGCCCTGACGCGTGGGATCGGAGAACTGGTTTTGAAACTGATTGGCTGGAAAATCGTCGGCCAACTCCCAGACCATAAAAAGCTGATCATCCTAGGCATGCCGCATACATCAAATTGGGATTTCATCCTGGCTATGGCCTCAATTCAGTCGGTTGGCCTTAAGGTCAGCTATATGATGAAAAAGGAGGCCTTTTTTTGGCCACTGGGCGGGTTTTTCAAATGGATGGGCGGTATACCCATAGACCGGTCTTCAAAGAACGATATTACTTCGCAAATGGTCGAATATTTCGAGAACAATGACAATGTTTGGCTCGGTATTACGCCCGAAGGCACACGTCGCAAAGTCAATCGCTATAAAAAAGGTTATCTAAGGATTGCCAAGGCTGCCAATGTCCCCATCGCCGTCATTGGCATAAGCGGGGCAACGAAAGAAGTCATCTTGCCAGACGGTATCTGGGAGATGACCGAAGAGAATAACGATCTGGAAAACGCCAAAATCAAGGCCTATGTCGATGAGCATTTCATCGGAATTAATCCCGAAAATCAGTAGGTGAACTCACCCACCCACTCATTGATCGCGCTTGCGGCCCTATCCAAAAAGGGACAACCCAAACGCAATTGGGCCGTATTCCTCGGATCGCTGATACCGGACGCTTTTATTTATTTGTGCTGGATCTGGCTTACCTTTGTCGAAAACAAAACCCAATCAGAGATTTGGGAACAAATTTATTTCGCTGAACCGATGCAATTAACCGCATCCGTGTTTAATTCTGTGCCGCTTTATGGCGCTCTCGCCATAATCGGATTTATCAACCGCGCGCGGATATGGGGTCAGCTTCTGTTGGTTTTTTGTCTGGCAGCTCTTATTCATTTTGCTTTTGATTTTCCCGTACATGGTCATGACGCCTATGCTTATTTCTGGCCGTTTTCGGATTGGAAGTTTCACTCATCCCTTTCCTATTGGGAGGTTGATTATCACGCTCGGTGGGTCAGTCTGGTGGAAGCCTTCATCGCCATTATCTGTATATCGATTCTATGGCTGCGTTTTCCAAAACGCTGGGTCAAAATTGTGCTGGGCTTACTGGCCGGGCTATATCTGTTAGGCCAAGTGATGATGCAGCTTGCCCCTACGCTAACAAACGGATAAAGGCGCGCCATGGCGCTTATCGACCTTGAACAACTGAAATCCTCAACCGGGCCATTGCTTGGTATTGACCCGGGAACCAAGACCTTTGGCCTGGCGATCAGTGACGGCACCCGCCTGATAGCGTCCCCCCTGGAAACTATTCGCCGGGAAAAATTTTCCAAGGACGCCGAGAAACTCCTGACGATCATCGATGACAATACGGTATCGGCTCTAGTCGTTGGCCTGCCCGTCAATATGGATGGATCTCATGGTCCACGCACGCAATCAGTTCGCGATTTTTGTTCAAACCTGCTGAAGATCAGGGATATTCCAGTATTTTTATGGGATGAACGCCTGTCGACCATGGCCGTCACACGGACCATGTTAGCTGATGATATGAGCCGGAAAAAACGCGCACAAAATGTCGATAAACTCGCCGCCGCCTATATTCTTCAAGGGGTATTGGATCGGCTTCGAGCTTAACCCCCAAACATATTCGCGAACAGCCAGCCCGTCAGATAGGCTGTAAAAATAATCAGACATTGCCCTGCAAACAAATAAGCGCCGTCAAGCAGCAGGTTTGATCCCGTGCGTTGCCCCTCTTCTTTTAAGGCTTTTTGCCGGGCACTCATAAACAGGAGTGACGACACCAAAGCCAAAGCAATCACGCTACCCGGATGCCAGGGCGCCACCCCCGCATAAACAGCAATCGCAATAACGACATAACCAAGATATTGCATTTAATGTCCTTTCTGTCCCCGACCTTTGGCCAGAGATTTAATCACGCCGCGAAATGTCCGAACTTCCTGAGCCGTCATATTGGCCCGGATAAAGGGCGCGCGAATATTGCGGCTCATAAGCGGTTTCTTGTCCGCCGGAAAGAAAAATCCTGACTTTTCTAATTCATCTTCAAGGTGTTCAAACATGCGGACCAGATCTTCCCGGCTCGCCGCTTCTGCGGGGGCCGTGTCAAATGTCTCGGGCGGCGCAGCCGTTTCTGCTGACTTCCAAATATAGCCAAACACGCCGACCGCCTGGGCCAGATTGAGCGAATGAAAGGCTGGATTAATGGGATAGGTCAGGATGTGATTGCACAGAACCACATCTTCATTCTTAAGTCCCGCTTTCTCTGGCCCAAACAAAATGCCCGTACGTGCACCAATCCGACCATGGGCGTGGAGTTCCGCCCCGACGGTTTCGGTTCCGATCACTGGAATTTCAAGCTCGCGCCGTCGCGCCGTAGCAGCCAACAGAAATGACAAATCGGCAACGGCTTCCGCAGTCGTTTCAAACACTTTGGCGTTTTCCAGGACCTCGACCGCACCTGCCGCGGTAGCCTCGGACGCTGGATTGGGCCAACCATCGCGAGGCGCCACCAGACGCAATTCCGTCAGTCCAAAATTCAACATGGCCCGGGCCGCCGCGCCGATATTTTCGCCGAGTTGGGGATTAACCAGAATGACCGCCGGCGCGCTTGTCTCACTATCTTCTGTCGCGATCACGCGCCCCAATTGATCTTTAATGCTTCCGCCCATTTGCTCTTCCATATTGTTTCGCAGGGTGTTACATGCCTGCCAAATTTCGAAACTGCTTATCAGAGGTTCACATGGCAAAAATCAAGGTAAAAAACCCCGTCGTTAATATGAACGGGGACGAAATGACCCGGATCATCTGGGACATGATCATCGAACGCTTGATCGACCCCTATCTTGATATTGACCTTCTGGACTATGATCTGTCGATCCAGAGTCGCGACGCAACAGATGACCAAATCACTATTGACGCCGCCAACGCCATCAAAAAGCACAATGTCGGTATTAAATGTGCGACCATCACACCCGACGAAGCCCGTGTTGAGGAATTTGGCCTCAAGAAAATGTGGCGCTCGCCAAATGGGACTATTCGTAACATTCTAGGCGGTGTGGTGTTCCGCGAGCCGATTATCTGTTCCAATGTTCCGCGTTTGGTTCCGGGCTGGACCCAGCCAATCGTCATCGGCCGTCATGCTTTTGGTGACCAGTATAAAGCCACGGATGTGGTAATTCCGGGGCCCGGCAAAGCGACCATGAAGTTTGAAGGTGAAGACGGAACGGTTATCGAAAAAGAAATCTTTGAATTCCCGGGCGGCGGTGTCCTGATGGGCATGTATAATCTGGATAAATCCATCGAAGACTTCGCCCGCGCCTGTTTCTCATATGGGGTACAGCGTCGCTGGCCGGTCTATCTGTCGACCAAGAACACAATCCTGAAGGCCTATGACGGACGTTTCAAAGACATTTTCCAAAGCATTTATGACAATGAATATAAGGACCAGTTCGAAGAATTTGGCGGCGAATATCAGCACCGTCTGATCGACGATATGGTGGCGGCGGCTCTTAAATGGTCCGGCGGTTATATCTGGGCCTGTAAAAACTATGACGGTGACGTTCAGTCTGACACCGTTGCGCAGGGATTTGGTTCGCTCGGTCTGATGACGTCCTTCCTTCTGACACCGGACGGAAAAACCATGGAAGCCGAAGCCGCCCACGGTACCGTGACCCGTCACTATCGTAACCACCAGAAAGGTGAAGCGACTTCGACCAACTCTACGGCGTCGATCTATGCCTGGACACGAGGCCTCGCCCACCGTGGACGTCTTGATGACAATGAAGCCCTGATCAAATTTGCTACCGGGCTCGAAGACACCGTCAAAGCCACGATTGAAGGCGGTCAGATGACCAAAGACCTGGCGCTGCTGGTTGGCGACACACAAGGTTGGTTGACAACCGAAGGCTATCTGGAAGCTATCGCCGAGAACTTCGAACGCCGGATGACGTAATATCGATTTGCCATAACGCAGTAAGAGCCGCCTCAAAGCGGCTTTTATTTTGTCCGGCTTCCATGTAACGAGAAGATATGAAGCGCGAGTGGATTAATTGTCCTGATCCAAATTGGTCCCCCCACCCGCTCTCTGCGCTTGATCTGAACTATGCCCATAGTGGCAATGTCATCGGCACCGTCTATGTTTTTGACGACCCATTGCGAGAGCTTCAAATTCGAACCGGCCTGGTTGAACTTGCGCGCCTTGTACCGGCTCTCACCGGTCGGATTGATCCAAAATCGAGCTGCGTAGTTTTAAATGATCATGGCCTTTTGTTTGAGATCGCCGAATACTGCGGCAGTTCGAAAGAATTCCAAGACCCGATACAAAACATCCATCAACGCTTGGACTTTGTTCATGAGCCCAAACGTATAGAAATTTTAAAGGGTCGAGCGCCGTTGATGACTGTGCGATTGACCCATTTTAGGGACGGTGGATCAATGCTTGGCATGGCGATTAGCCATTGTCTGGTCGACGGCTATGGATTTCACCGATTAATGCAATACTTGAGCGAGATCATATTGGGGCATCTCCGCGAACCGGTCTCTTTATCCCCTGAGCTTTACGATCTCGGCACCTCCCGAACAGTCAAGGCCTGGAAAGCGGAAATGAGGGCGCAGAATATGGCCTTGCCGGGCAGACAATTCGGTTTGATCGGGCGGGCCAAGAAAGAATTTATGGGCTTTATGCTCGACCGGTTTCGGGCCCGTGGCCGCGAAATGTTTCACTTCACACCCGGGCAATTGGAGCAATTAAAGGCCAACATATTGGAAGAAAGCGGTCTCGACTGGATCAGTACCAATATGGCCCTTGGGGCTCATTTGATCTCTGCGATTTTACCGCTTCAACGCTCAGCCAAAGACCGCGACCTTGGCATTGGAAATGTGGTCAATGTACGGAGTCGCATCGCGGAAAAATCTGGATCAAACCGAAGCGCGTTTATTGGAAATGCGCTCTGTATTATGATCGATAATTTATCCACGGAGGGCCCTTTGACCGAGATCCCACGCGGTGCCATTGCCCGACACTTACGATCCAGTTTTGATAAAATGACATCCGAGCATTTGGAGTGGGCGCTCAATACGGTATTCGACGCGCTGTCTGCAGGATATGGATATCCGGGGTTGGGCCTGACCGACCCGATCATGTCGATCAATAATCAAGCGAAGTTTGATGTCTATAATGTAGATTATGGGGTCGGACGACCGCGGCGAGTCATTCCACATGATGTCGGGGATCACATCATGATTTTCCCAGCTATGGATGGTGGGGTCGAAGTTTATATCCGTGACTTTGTCAGCGTAAAACGGCAAGCTATGCTGCAGCAACCCAAATGGCGCGACCGAATTTATGCAATATAGTAGGAAGCTTATATGCGACTAAGCCTGAACCAAATCACACTCAGCGCCTTTGATATGGCCGAGAGTATGGCCTTCTATCAAAAGCTGGGCCTGACCCTGATCGTCGACAGCGCACCCCGCTATGTGCGTTTCGAATTCCCCGAAGATGAAAACGGTCACGCCGATACGCTGTCCTTACATGCGGCGCCCGAAGGCTGGGAGGCGCAAAACGGTGACCCGTTGATTTATTTTGAAGTGGAAGATGTGGCGAAATTTCTGGCGCATTGCGGGATTTCGCCCGAAGCCACGCCCGAAGCAAAGTCTTATCTCTGGACTGAGGCGGATATTCTCGATCCGTCCGGCAATCGCATCCGGATATTTAATGCGGGGCAGAACCGTCGCTTTCCGCCCTGGCGCGTTTAGCCGGATCGCCGCTTATCAAACTCATCGACAAAGAAATGGTTCACATCCCTATGTTCGGCCTCATCGGCGCGAACCGCGATCACCACATCGCGTAAGGTCGCATCCGGAGCAAGCTGCCAGTAATCAATGGCAATTTGCGGGGCCGGTCCATTTTCATGCCGACCAGCATCAATTTCCGCCAGATACTGAGTATAGCTGATCACCGCTTCTTCTTCGAAGTAACCTACCACGCGGTGGGCTGTGCGCGGGGCAAACAAATAGAGAAAGAAATAGGCGTTATAAAACAGGACCTGGGTGATCGCGATCAATAGGCGCTCTAACCAGTTGGGTTGGGCGATCTCGATGAAAGTCATGAGATGCATCCGCTCATTCTCCGCCTCATCTAAAAGGGTTCTGATCCAGCCTTCATCATCCCGAATTTTACGCAGCGCATGCAGATGTTGCCAAAGTCCGCCGACCATACCCGGCACAGCGGCGACAGTCTCGAGCACCACCGCCCGGTGGCCATAACGTTTGGCAAAAAATCTATCGGCGAAGAAGCGTAGAAACCGGACAAAGCCAAATGCGATCTTGTCGCTCATCGTCTTAGGTTCAATATGCACCTCCAAAGGCAGGTCATCGCGTACTTGCCTGGGGATCGGTTTGCCAGTCAAAATCATCACGGCCTCCATGCTAAGACCGATATGGGAATGGTGTCCCGACAATTGTATTGGTCAGAAAGCCGCAGGGCGGATTTGTCACCGCCGCGCGGCGCGCATCGGCATGCCATTTTCCGGCTGTATCGTAATCCGCATTAGGGGCCAAGGCGCGTCATTGACAGCATATTCAAAGCGGTAATTTTTCACCATCATGGCAATCAGGATCACGGCCTCTTTCATAGCGAAAGACTGGCCGATACAAATGCGAGGCCCAACGCCGAACGGCAGATATTGGAAACGGTCGATCGGACGCGCCGCGTCCGGGAGAAATCGCTCCGGAATGAAAGCATCGGGATGATCCCACAAGGATCGATGCCGATGCAAAATCCAGGCATTGACGGATAAGGTGCTATCCGCCGGGATATCATAGCCGACATAGTGATCAGACTGATTAGCTTCGCGGAATATAAAAGGCGCCGGCGGAAACAGACGCATAGCCTCTTTGAAACAGGCCAATGTAAACGGCAAATGCGCGTCCCATTTATGGGCGGGGATTGCTGCCATGTCGAATTCATCAATCTCTTGCTCGAGTCGGTCACGCGCCGCAGCGTCATTAGCCAATAGATAAAACAGCCAGGCCAGACCCCTGGCGGTCGTTTCATGACCTGCCCCAATGAAAGACAATAAATGATCCGTGACTTCATCCGGCGATATGTTCACGCCGTCGTCTTCGGACGTCAGCAGCAAAGTCAGAAAATCCGTAGGTACCTCTTCACCGTTTTGGATTTTTGTCTTACGAGCGCCCGCGATATTCTCGACCCGCGCGCGTAAGCGTTTAACAGAGGCCCGACCAGGGAGTGTTGTCAGACGTGGGACCCAGTCCGGAGCGCCCATCATATCCATCGGGTCGGGGCGACCCAGATATTTTAAAAACGTGCCAACTTCTGAAAGAATGACAGAGGTTTCCGTTTCCAGATCATTAGAGAACAGGGTCTCGGATAAAACCAAATAGGTCAGCTCACTCATATGATCGCCAAATGGAAATATGGTCCCGACCGGTAACAAGCGCGGTAATTCGCGTTCACAAACGGCCTTCATGCGATCTGCAAACAGATTGACATAGCGCGGTGTGAACATGGGGGATAAACGCCGACGGGCTTGACGCCATTGATCGCCTTCCGCCGTGATCAAACCGTCACGTAATAGTGGGCGCAAAATGCGCTGCCTGATTTTCTGCATGCGATAATTATTGTGATTTTTGACCAGGCAGTGACCGATAAATTCCGGGTCGTTGATGACCGTAAATTGATTGCCAAATAATTTGAATTGCGACACCGGGATTTCAAATTGATGCCGGTTAAATGTCTCAAGCGGATTTCGGGCGACCTTGCCCAGGGTCTTAAAGCTGTCCCATGGTCCATATGAATCAAGCGGACGGTTATCGGGAACCGGGTGAGCCGGGACAAACCGGCCATCCTCCCAACGGGGTTTAGGTCTGGTTGTCTTGTTTACGGCCCACATAATAGCTAGTTTTTATACCCGCAACTCGAATCATGTCGATAGACGATCGGATCTATACGAGTTTGCCGATCATGTTTGATCACGCAAATCTGTTTCCCGATAAACATATTGCCTAGATTGTTTGACTGGACTTCAAATTCTTCATTTTCGGGGGTTTTAACCTGTAATATATAGGGAAAATATTGATCACCGCCCTGCCCGGCAATTTCAATAACATCCGCAATGAAATAGTCCGTTTCAATGGTAGGCTTGGTATTATAGGCCGTATATACCCCCAACACCAAAAACACGGCCACACGCGAAACCGAGACCCATACGTGTCTAAGTTCCTTTATGATAAAACGAACTGCGTCGCCTAAGTATAAACGATGATTTTTCATCCCTCTCTCCAATAAGTATATGGAGAGAGAGGTTGAAACCTACAACATTATAAGGTGACGATTTCCTCGGCCAGAGTCGGATGGACCGCACAGGTTGCGTCAAAATCCGCCTTGGTCAGCCCGGCTTTTACTGCGATACCCAGGGCCTGAATGATCTCAGGCGTATCATCCCCAACCAAATGAATGCCGATCACGGTTTCCTTGCGTCCCTGGGTGATTAATTTCATAAAACAGCGCTGTTCCTTGCCGGAAAGAATATTTTTCATGGGCCGGAAACCGGTTGTATAAACCTTGATCTTATCGCCAAATTTTTCCCGGGCTTCAGGTTCTGAAAGACCGACAACCCCGACCGGCGGACGGGTAAAAACCGCACTGGCAATATTGGAATGGTCATAGGCGGTCGGATTATCCTTGAACACGGTTTCGACGAAGGCCGCGCCCTCGCGGATGGCTACCGGGGTCAAATTGACCCGATTGGTGACATCGCCCACTGCGTAGATATTTTTAGCGCTGGACCGTGAATATTCATCGACAATAATCGCACCGGCGCGGTCGACCTTTACACCTGCATTTTCAAGGCCGAGCCCAATCGTATGCGGATGCCGGCCCGTGGCCATCATGACCATATCCGTCCCGATTTTAGACCCGTCATCAAAGCTGACAATCAAGCCGCCGGAAGATTTTTTGATCTCGGTCGGCGAGATGTAATATTTCACGTCAATCCCGATTATCTCTTGATGTTTGCCGACAAGCTCGCGCACTTCAGGATCAAAGCCGCGCAATAGCGCATCTCCGCGATAGGCCTGAATGGTTTTCACACCCATGCCCGCAAAGATCCCGGCAAATTCACTGGCGATATAACCGCCGCCAATGATTAAGCAACGCTCAGGAAGTTGGTCCAGTAAAAACGCGTCATCCGACATGATGGCATGCTCAATACCTTTAATCTCTGGCATCCAAGGCCGTCCGCCCACGGCGATCAGGATTGTCTTGGCTGTGACTTCGCGGCCAGATGTGGTCAAGCGCACCGTATGGGCATCAACAAATTCGGCCCGCTCGGAAAACAATGTCGCGCCGTTTTTGTCGAGGATATTTTCGTAAATCCCCGACAGTCGGCTGACTTCGGTCTGAACCGCATTTTTCAGTGACGCCCAATCAAAGGAGACATTATCGACGGACCAGCCATATTTTTGCGCGGCCTCAATCGAAGCGCCAAATTCAGCGCCGTAGACCAGATATTTTTTCGGCACGCAACCGCGCACCACACAGGTGCCGCCAGGCCGGCTTTCTTCGGCAACCGCCACTTTTTTGCCAAGTTGTGCGGCCAGACGGGCCGAGCGAACACCGCCAGAACCCGCCCCGATTACGAATAAATCATAGTCATATTTACTCACGGGATAGCTCCATCACACGGGCATGATCTTCTTCGCCGACAATCACGACGCTGGCCAGATCGACAAACAGGCCATGCTCCATAACGCCCGGGATTTTTTCCAGGAAATGTGCCGTTTCACCGGGATTGGGGATCACCCCGCATTTACAATCCACGATGTAATGTCCACCGTCTGTGATCAGGGGTCCGGTGCCTTCTGCGTTTTGGCGCAGGATCGTTTGACCATCTTTACAACCGGTATCTTGCAAGACCTGATAAATCTGGTCCGCCGTCAGCGCCATGCCGAACGGATCGATTTCCACAGGCAATGGAAAAGCGCCGAGTTGCTCAACCATTTTTGATGCATCTGCGATAACCACCATTCGATCTGAAGCATTGGCGATTATTTTCTCGCGAAGCAGGCAGGCGCCCCCGCCTTTGATCAGCGTGAATAACGGATCAACTTCGTCCGCCCCGTCAATGGTCAAATGGATTTTGCTGACCCGATCTACATCAATCAATGGCACGCCGTTTTCTTTGGCGCAGGCAGCTGTTCCCGAAGAGGTTGGAACGCCCTGTACCTTGAGCCCACCGGCGACCTTTTCACCGAGTTTTTCGATGAAAATTTCTGCGGTCGAACCGGAGCCAAGCCCCAGGGTCATTCCGTCTTCAACAAAATCCAGGGCTGCGAGTGCCGCGTTTTCTTTAGCTTGTGACATGGTGATCTACTTTTTCGTATTTGATTTCTTTTTTTGCATGGCCGCGTGATAACGCTTGGCCCAGCCATCTTTGTTGGATTGGTCTGCGCGGGCGAGCGCCAGAGCATCATCCGGCACGTCTTTGGTTATAACCCCACCCGATCCGAGGAACGCGCCTTTACCAATCGTGACAGGCGCAACCAATGATGAATGCGTGCCGATAAATGCGCCGTCTCCTATCTTGGTCATGTGCTTGAAATAGCCGTCATAATTGCAGGTGATTGTCCCCGCGCCAATATTGACGTTTTTGCCAATCTCAGCATCACCAACATAAGAGAGATGATTGACCTTACTATTCGCTTCCAAACGAGCTTTCTTGGTTTCGACAAAATTCCCGATCTTGGTACGTTCACCAAGCTCAGTTCCCGGACGCAAGCGTGCAAACGGACCGATGACCGAGCCTTTGCCGATAATTGCGCCTTCAATATGGGAAAATGGGTGAATCACCGCGTCAGACGCGACAGAAACACCGGGGCCAAATACAACATTCGCCCCGATATCAGCATCTTGTTCAATTTGCGTGTCATAAGAAAAATAAGTGGTTTCCGGGTCCCGTAAGGTCACCCCGTTGTCCAGGAAGTGTTTTCTCATCCGATCTTGAAAATACTGCTCGATACTCGCCAGATCAGACCTTGAATTGACCCCAAAGACTTCTTTTTCATCTGCAGAAGCCGCAACCGTTTTGCGCCCGTCCTTCCGTAAAATTTCGACAATATCCGTCAAATAATATTCGCCTTTGGCGTTGTTATTTGTAACGCGCTCAAGGGCGGAAAACATATCAGCGCTGGAAGCAGAGATAACCCCGCTATTGCAAAACGTGATTTTCTTTTGCGCTTCACTGGCATCTTTAGCTTCGACGATTGCTGTCAAATCATCGCCTTCCATAACCAGTCGTCCCCAAGGGGTGGGGTCAGCCGACTCAAACCCCAGCACGGCCAGGTCAGCCCCTTGCTCAAGCAGAGTATAGACTTGCTCGGCAGTTTCAGGGCGAATGAGCGGATTATCCGCATAAAGAATAGTCACAACGCCGTCGAAGTTTTTGAAATTGTCTTTCGCCGCCAAAACCGCGTGTCCGGTCCCTAATTGCGGTTCTTGCACAGCAATTTCCATGCCCAAAGCCTCCGCGGCTTTGCGTACATCTTGATTAGCCTCGCCAACGACACAAACCAGCTTTTCCACGCCAACAGACCGGGCCAGGTCTGATACCCAGGACAGCATGGATTTGCCACCCACTTTGTGAAGCACTTTGGATGTCTTGGATTTCATCCGGGTACTTTTTCCGGCGGCCAGAATTATCGCTGCGCGGGCATTGGACATTTGATCCTCATAGAGTTTGTGGCAGAACGTGAGTCGCGCTCATAGATTGCGATAGGGCATATAGGAATTTATATAAAAACGGAAATGGGAAATCAGTTGAATTTATATCACAATCTGTCGATCTGTTTTGATCTGGACGGAACAATAATTGATACGGCACCAGATCTCGTGCGGGTCTTAAATGAAGTTATAGCCGAAGACGGTCTGGCCCCGGTAGAATTCAATAGATCGAGAAATCTGGTTGGGTTTGGCGCCAAGAGATTGATCCGGGACGCGTTTGAAACTCAGGGGCGGTCACTCAGCGACGAGAGATTGAACAAGTTATTCCCTATGTTTTTGGACTTATATGAAAAAGACATCGCGCAACTTAGTCGCCCTTTTCCTGACGTCTTGCGCACGCTTAAGACCTTGAAGGCCAATGGGGCACAGCTGTCAATTTGCACAAACAAGCCAGGCTATCTCGCCCGCCCATTGGTGAATGCCCTCAAAATGAGCCATTTGTTTGATAAAATTATCGGATCCGGTGACGGAACGCCGACGAAACCTAATGCCGAGCACATTTACGCGGCCGTCGGTCATCGACACCGAAACAATATCGTAATGGTTGGGGATAGTTTGCCCGACATACTTGCCGCCAGAGCCGCCGATGTGCCGGTTATTTTAATGGCCTATGGATATGCCAATACCCCACTCGCGAGATTGCGCGCGGACAGAACGCTTCGAAATTTTCGCGACCTGCCCGCAGCAATAGAATATGTGGGGTTAAAAAGGTTTAGGCAAAACTTTCAGTCGAGTTGACCGGTACGCCATTGATCATATTGGAGCGAACATCCGTCCGTGCTGAACGCATGGAAGGAAGAAATCCGGCCTGAACCAAATTGATCGTCACGTCCAATCCGCGCTCTGCCCAATAAGTCTCAATTTGAGCCTTAAGGCGCTCAGCGCCTTCACGTGTACAATAATCACCTTTCATTGTGACCTCATAATTGCGCTAAACCCGTCCCTGAGTTCAACTAGGTGTCCCACCCAATTCAAAAAATAAGCCCAAAAATGGCAATTTCAAGACAAATCATTAGTTTTACGAATAAATTTTTTGTAATGTTACTTTCAGGCGAATTTTCAGTTTGCGTTCATATTCCTTATGCTAACCGCTTATCTTACGGATTTTTCATATAAAATTTCTAAATCCGCTATATTTTTCATTGAAATCCACCGCTTTTGCTCATAAGTTTAACTTATAAAGGTGCTTATGAACGAACTTCACGATCGAATCAGAAAATCCCGAATCGATAAAGGATTGTCCCAGGCAGGACTGGCAGCGAAAACAGGTGTGAGCCAACCTACTGTAGCCAATTGGGAAAGCGGCAGCCATATTCCACGCAAAGGCGCACTTAGTCGAATTGGCGACGCGTTGAATGTTGAGCCGAAATGGCTGCTTTTAGGAGATGGCGCCCAGAACTCAAATGCCCTCAGGAACTATCTGAAGCGTCCTATCCATCACATACCGATTTTTTCATGGCCTTCACAGGAAAGCGCGTTTTCAGATCGCAGCGAAATCGGGTTTTTGCCGTATCCGACACAATCCCCCGATCTTTTTGCGGTTGCAGCCCATCAAGACGACACACAGCGCCGACTATATATTGTTGACCCGCACATCACCCAACAGTCATCTGAAAACTACTACCTGATACAAACCAGCGAAAAATATACTGTCGAAAAAATTGCGCCCAAACAGGAACCGGACAAGATTATTGGGCGGATTATTGCCAAACTCAGCTTCTATTAAAATAGAAGCAGACAGGTTGGGGTATTTCAACCTGTCTGCAGGGGCGCCTCTTGGGACCTGTGACGTCAATTCTACAAAGTAGGCGAAACCGGAAATTCCGGATAAAAATTGCGCCCGATATCTAGCCGCGAATGCAGCTCAATTAGGCGACCACAATTTAAATAAAAAGTTTGCGCCCATTAGATTCAGATATCACGAAAAACCTTAAAAGTAAACGCCAAAAGGGAACCAAAACTTATAACAACCCTAAAACGGGAATTTAATCACTCAATTTTTCGAGATTTGTATCGTTTTGACGAATAGCGGCCTCCAGACGAGCTTCCGCGTCTTCGAGATTTTTCTTCGGGTCCTGATAAAAAGCCGTCATTTTCATCGCCCCCATCAGCGTTTTGTTGAGAAGACGGCCGCCAAATTTCATTGGTCGATCAAAATCAAACAATAAAATGACACGTTCTTCATCCGTATCATTCCAAACTTCATGCTCATAAGTGTCATCAAATACAAATATCTCTCCCGGCTGCCAGGCCGTTATCGTATCGTCGACCCGTATGCGGCAATTCTCAAAATCTTTTGGGATAATCAAACCCAGATGCGACCTTAAAATACCCTTGGTCACGCCAGTATGCGCCGGAATATGATACCCAGGCGCCAAGATTGAGAACCAGGCCGTTTGCAGATTTGGAACCGTTTCCAAAACCTCAACGGTCTTAGGCGCCAGCTTGGCGTTTTTCTCAAGTTTCTTACCAAACCCAAATAATACAAAAGTTTTCCACTGATTGGCTTTCGCGATCCGGTACTGATCCGGCGACACGTCCTCAAACCCCGGAATAGCATCGCGGTATTCTAAAACGGCTTGCGCCTCATCCCGAATTTCTTCCCAATTATCCGTAAAGGTCTGCAGAAAATCGAAATGTTCATTTCCTATTTTCGGTGTATCAGGCACTTTGGATTGCTTGCTTTGAAAAGACGCAATGGCCCGCAGCAATTTTTTGCCGTTTTTCTTTACAAAAGCCCGCCGCGGACTTTTAAGGTTTTTAGGTTTGTCTTTAGTGACTTGTGTCATGACAGGTCTCAGCTGAGTTTGCGCTCCGCGTCTATCATATAATCGCGGGTCATTGGCAAGGCGTTTACCGTTTTTGACAGTTGAATTTGAAAATTCATATGCTTGCCATGTCTGAATGAAAACTCAGATACGATTAGATAAAATTCCCACATTCGGCAAAATTTCTCATCAAACATTTCGGCGACTTTATCGCGATTAGCTTGAAATCGTTTATCCCATTCCAAAAGCGTTTCCGCATAGTGCAGGCGCAATATTTCACAGTCCGTCACCCAAAGGCCGGCCTTCTCGATTTCAGCAAAAGTTTCAGAAAGCGCCGGAGAATACCCCCCGGGAAAAATATACTTCCGGATCCACGCCCCGGTCGTCCCCGGTCCGCCTTTGCGCCCAATGGAGTGCACGAGCGCACAGCCATCATCCGTTAACAGGTCTCGGATTTTGGAAAAATATTCAAGGTAGTGAGCAATTCCAACATGTTCAAACATTCCGACCGAGACGATCGCATCGAATTTCTCTTCAACGTGACGATAATCCTGAATACGGATATCAACCTTATCGGCTAACCCCGCATCTTTAACGCGCTTTCGCGCCATAGCATGCTGCTCATCGGATAAAGTTACGCCAACAACCTCGCAGTCAAAATGTTTGGCAATATAAATCGCCATACCGCCCCAGCCGCAGCCAATATCTAATACCTTCATTCCAGGCTTTAGGTTTAGCTTGGTCGCAATATGAGCCTTTTTGGCTTCTTGAGCCTCTTCGAGCGAAATATCTAAAGAAGGCCAATACCCACAGGAATACTGCATATCCTTGTCCAGAAACAGCTTATAAAAGTCATTGGACAAATCATAGTGATGTTGCACATTTTTGCGTGAGGCATTGGTTTCATTGCGCTGATGCCAGCGTTTAATTTTTTTAAGATATCCCTTTAAGGCCTTTTGCAAAGCCTGACCTCTGAGCGCCTCCCGATTATGCGCAAATATTTCAAGTAGGTCTCGAATATTCCCGCCATCTTCAATGGTCAGGGTTCCGTCCATATAGGCCTCACCGGCCCGTAATTCGGGATTCAAAAACAGAGTTTGATGAAGTTTTTTATCATGCAGTTTCACCGTTGCATGAGGTGTGCCTTCGCCCCCCGGGCCAAACAAATGCTCCTGCCCGTCGGCATCAATTACTTTCATTTGCCCGACTTTGACAAATCGGGTCATCATTTTTGAGAGAAGTTTCATAAGCGCAGTTTAAGCGGCTGATTAGATAACTGCAAACCGTTCGCGATTCCGATCATGCGATCCGAACAGATCGCGACAAATTTCGTAATCCTCAGGTGTATCTAACTCTGACCAAGTTGACCCTTTGATATTAATTGTGTCGATTGTGGTCCCGGACTTAGCAAGTCCATCAATGGCACTCAAGAACCAACTCTTGGTTCCATCGGGATATTTCATCAAATTTTTCAACTGATTTCTGAAAATAGCAGGGCCATCGCCCATAAATCTCAGCATACCAATGGACTCGCCATTTGTTTCCTGCGGTAAGAGCGTTTTACCAATTGCGGTCAATTGTGTTCCTTCTAACGTCACCTTCATATCATCGCCATCATATTGATCTTTTTGATCAATCGTAACGCAGATGTTTTTCTTGGGGGCCTCAAGGACTTTATTCAGCAAAGCCGGGCTGAATAAGGTATCGCCATTGATAAGCAAAAAATCCGACTTCATGGACTTACGGGCCATCCAACAGCTGGCGAGGTTATCCGCCACTTGAAAAAAAGGATTGTAAAGGGTTTTGACTTTGGGGCCGGTTTGGCGGTTTTCAATCTCAGCCTTAACCATATCCGCATTGAACCCGGTCACGACAGTCACTTTTTCAACTCCCGCATTGGCCAAATTATCAAGCTGCATACCAAGAACGGTCGTCAGCCCGATCGGCAATAAACATTTCGGCAGATCAGTCGTCAGCGGCAATAGTCGAGATCCTCGTCCCGCACTTAAAATAACAGCTTGCATGAGTTTTCCCGTCAATTGTCCCAGTCTTCAATCCGGAAATTTTTTGAATTCGCTAATTTTTTCAAGCGATTATCCGGACTGACTGCGACCTTTACGTCAGAAAAGTTAAATAGATCAAGGTCGGAATAACTATCTGAGTAAAATGTGATAATTGTGTGATTCTGTTTCAGCGTCGCATTTTCAACTAAATAGGCTTTCACCCTAACCAATTTTTCCGGCCCATAACAATTCTCACTGGCAAACCCTATTTTTACGACATCTGTCTCATCCCAAGCCATATCCGTGGCGACATAATGTTTTATTCCAAGCTTGCGGGCGATCGGTTCGACCAGAATATCGACCGCCGCACTGGCAATCATGAGAATATCGCCATTCTCTCGATGTTTATCCAAAACTGATATGGCGTTGGCGCGGAGCCCGTGAGCGACTTCTTTGTCAGCAAATGCCTCGGCCTTTTGCATCAAATAGGGTTTTGACCGCCCTTTCATAGCCCAGCGCATCATCGATTTTTTAACGTCGATACGTGGACGCAATCCGCGCTTATACTGCCATTGTGTCCACCCCGCCTGCAAAAGCAAAGGCAGCCACAAATGCGGACGTGAACGCACATTCATCCACACAAAACGCCCCCAGGTTCCGCGTTTGGTCAAAGTATAATCAAGATCAAAGATAGCGAGTCCAGGTGTTGTTTTAGTCATTGATCCATCCACGACACCAATGGCTTACGGGCAAATAAAGAAACCAGAACAACGCCAATATTAAATATGATGCAAATCCAGACCCAGGCGGCAACAGCAATAAATCCCATCTCGCCAGCGCCCGGGAAAAACATAGACAGAAAAATTCCGATCATAAAAATAAACATGTTTGGATTTCGCCGGGCAATTATAAATCTAAGCCCTGAGTTCACCGGTCGCCAGACATGGATATGAAATCCATGCAAGAGGATGAAAATCCCTTCGATAAGGCGGTCAACCGCATATCCTATTAATATCGCCACCAGCGCATAAAGAAGAGTTTGCGGCCCCGCCAAGGTACCGCCCAACCCAACAAACCAGGCAATATACCAGAACGGCGGATGCACCAGATCAATCCCGTGGTCATATATGTTTCCCCAGCTGGAATAGGTCATGGTCGTTCGCGCAAGCTTACCATCAACAGTGTCCAAAAAGGTCATGAACCAACCGGTGATGAACCCGAGCGCCCATTGCCCCTGCCAGAAGAAATACAAAGCAATGAACATGAAAATCAGGCTGAGCGTTGTTACCATATTGGGCGTCAATCTAAGCCAGGCGCAAAACCGTGTGACATAAAAAGCTGGAACCGGCCAAAAGAACTTGGTCACGAAATCGGTTATCCCTTTATAGGAACTATCAAATTGACGCTGTAAAATATTCGCAACAGGCGTCGTATTTATATCCAGCGCATAAGGTTTTTCGCGTTTTCTCAACGCCTTGTCATAACCGTCGGTTAAGTCATCAGGAGAAACCGGCATCAGGCCAAGCTCATCCCAATTAATTCCGTTTGAATTCTGTCCAATCAAGGCGCTCGCCCGCAGCTTATCAAAGCCGTTAATGGCGACGACTTTGTCGTCAACAACCAGAACTTTTTGGTCAGACGCAACAAAGCTTTTTAAAAGATTGCTGGAAAGGACACGATTGACATCTGCCGTAATCGGCGCCGATTTATCGTCTGCTCCTACTTTGCGATAAGCCCGTCTTTGCCATTCCGTTAAAGGCAAGCCCCAGAGCTTTTGCTCGGTTTCCCCGACCAATTCGACGCCATTATGTGAAACGAGTTGATCCATATCGTCTGTTTTTGCCTGTGATTTATGAAGATAACTTTGTCGCTTGATTGTTTTCTTTAATGCCCGTCTTGCCGTGAAAATCACACAAATGACGACAAACAGATTTCCAGCCAGAAACGCCCAACCCGGTGCCATATGCCCGATCGACAAGCTCAGAATGATAAAGGACAGGATATATACGAACAGCCCGGCCCCCCGAATATAAATCGCGCGTTCAGGCAGGTCTGTGGCGTAAAAAATCGGAAACAGAGGCGCAGCGATCCCCATCAGTGCGGCCGCAGGCACTAATAATGAGGCCAAAGGCGCAGCGGCTTCAAATTCAGGCCCAAATATTTGAACCAGGACCGGACGCCCGAAATTTAAAACGAGAGCAGATAACACCAGGCCGATAGACAATAAAATAAAGGCGGCTCGTGTCACTAACCGCCAGATTTTGGCGGTTTCATTGCGGCTGACCAATTTGGCGAGCTCGGGATAAATCACCTGATCCAATAGGGCAAAGCCCTCGGATAGGAGCTTAGCCACTTCTTCGGCGATTTTATAAACCCCGGCCCAGGCCGCGCCGAAAAATGCCATGACTAAAAGCATTGGCAGGTGCAGGGTTCCCGCTGCCATGGCCGAGTCGATATTGGACTTAATCACAAATGGCCAGATATTGGGGCGAAGATTCCAGAAACTGATTTTAGCGCTCACAACCGGTTTGAACAAACGTCTTTTTACAAGCTCAAATATCCCGGCCGTGAACATCACGACGTAGCTGAAAAATGACGCTGCAAACCAAACGCACAAAAATCCCTCAATGCCCCAGCCGGCCTGCCAAGCATAGACAGCCCCGAGCAAGCGAACAACCGGCATTGATAAGGCGACGAAGGCCAGAATTACAAATTTGTCGAATAGGCGGTGAATTCCAATTGATGTGTCGCGCCAACGCACCAATATCACCAGGCAATATAAGGCCGCATATTTTTGAACGGTATTGACGTCGAGGCCCTTTTCGGGCGCAAGACCTGGGAACTGGCCAACGACCCAGACCACCAGTCCCATTAGCGCCACGGAAGCGATATAGGCAATTATGGACGAGATAAAATCCAGCCGGTAACAAAAACTGATCAGTTTTGAGAGCTTACCAGGATCATTATCTTTCAGGTCATCTGAACCAAACCGGATCAATGACTGCCAGGTTTTAAAGGTAAAAACTTCCGAGAAAAACAGCATATAAGCATGCAGAAACACAACAGTTCCAAACTCAACAGCCGTAAGCGCCCGGCTGGCGATGATAAAACTGAACACGCCCAAAATGACGGCCAGAATCTTGGCCCCCACCATCAAGCCAGTATTGGTTGCTATCCGTTTGCCAACGGTTTGGTTAGACCGAATTGTCAGATCTGCAGTCATGATTTACGGGCGTTCAAAATGGATTCGACCAAAATACGATCCGACGGCTTGTCGACGTCTATCGCGGCTTCAGCGATTGGGATCAGAACCGGCGCAGCGGTAATACCGAGACGCTTTGCGGCATAGTCAAAGGCCCCTTGCAGACTTAACCCGCCTGACAGATAACGCCACAACACGCCCCAGCCTAGCCGCCCGGCAAGCTTTATCGGCTGTTTGCGTAAATGTTGCGCGGTCTGCCAAAAGCGAATGGCCTCAAGCCCTTTTTCATTGGCAATATAAAACAGATTGCATCCAGACACGGATCGGTCACTAAATTTGAGATAAGTCCGTTTGACGTCTGGATAGGCCGGTTGAATGATCGTTTTCTCAGCCAGACCAACGCAAAAATCCGTACCCTTACCTTTGGCACCCGAGATAAATTGCGTGAGCATGTCTGGGGTTAAAAGCGGATGGTCACAAGTCGTCATTAAAACCGGAAAGGACATACGGTTTTCAATCGCCGCCAGCGCGCTTCCGGCCGGCCCGGGAGCTGAGGGAGCATCCGTCAGTCGTTCGTCATATTCCGCATCAAACCCGCTGACATGATAGGGCGCGTTAAGTCCCGCGCCGCCCAAGGCCTCAATCACATAATCGATCATTGGGCGACCCAGGATCGGGATTACCGCCTTGCGCTCTACCCCGGCCTCAGCGCAGAGCGGATCAACGACGCCTTCGCGCTGTCCCGCAAGTATCAAAACCGAAATATCGCTCACAGCGCCTTCTCATACATCCGGTAGGTTTTATAAGCCTTTGCACTGGCCTGTTCACAAATCCGGATCATGCTGTCATTGTCTTCGAGTATCCAGGAAAGCTCACACTGAGTGAACCCGGTTTGCCGCCCGGCTTCAAAAACGGCCTCACAAAGTTGCGCGACGAGGGCGAGCCCCTGTCGGGTATTGTGCCACTCCCGTCGCAGCCCCATGAGTGGAATGCGGGCCTGTTTCACACCTTTGACTTTTAGGCGATAGAGCAATCTGGCCCAACCCATCGGCAATAATTTTCCGTCCAAACCATGTGACGCTTCATTCACATCCGGGATCATGGTTATAAAGGCGGCAGGGCTGTCATCAATATATCCGATTAGAAAACATTCTTTCTTTAGCACCGGCTTCATTTCACTGACCATGCGAGAAACCTGCGCGGGCGTATAGGGTAGAAATCCCCAATTTTCCGACCAGGCATCGTTGAAAATATCCATGGCCGTCTGCACATCCCCGGCTAGGTTTTTCATATCGATTTGCCGGTAATGAATGCGAGGATCTTTTTCTGCTTGTTTGACCATGAGGCGGGTCATTTTTGGACGTGGATATCCGGCATTGAGATCGGCCTGAAAAGCAAGCATATCGACCGCTTTTGCATATCCGGCGTTTTCCATCATCTCCTGATAATCCGGCCTTCCATAATTCATTAAAATCACGGGCGGTGTATCAAATCCATCAACCAGGCAACCGCACTCATCATTGACGCCCCATTGTGATGGTCCGATAATTTTGGCGACCTGTTTCTGCGCAAGCCACTCTTCGGCGACCTTTAAAAGGGCCTGTCCGACCTGATCATCCTGAATACAATCGAAAAAACCGAAATGCCCGGCATTGTCCTTGTAAAGGTCCTGATGGGCCCGGCTGATAAAGGCGCCGATACGACCGACATAGTCATTATTCCGACGGGCGAGAAAAAACTGGTGGGTGATACCATCCATTATTGGGTTTTTGTCGGGATTGATATGGGTGACCCGGTCATGGCGAATAGGCGCACGCCAATTCGGCTCTCCCCGATACAGATCAAAAGGGAGATTAATAAACGCTTTTAAGTCCGTTTGGGAACGGACTTCGATAATTTCAATCTGGGGTGTGTTCACGCCAGCTCCGCTTACAATTAAGGGCTAGCGCTTAAGACCAGCCCTCAATCTATTCAATGCTGTCAACTAGCGGCTTTTTTTTGCGTAGGTCAACAAGAATGATATCAATATCAATTCCGTTTGATGGCACATTGAACGAACTTTCGCCAAATTTCGGCATACGTTTGCTTTTGATTTTCGGATTATTAGACACGCCATATGGCTCTTTAGGCGTAAAATTCCATTTCTTATCCAGCTTACGATCCCCATCGCGGTCATGATATCCCGATACGGCATAAGCGCCGGGTTCATCAACATTGATGCAAATCGTTTGCGGGCCATCCTCAGCTGGCACTCGGATCGGACGAAGGCGCCCTTTTTTCTGCAAAAAGCCCTCTTCATCATTGTAAAGCTCAAGTTTCATAATGCCTTGATGGTATACACCGTGAATCGTGACACGTATTTGCTGAGTTCCTGGAATACACGCGTCACCCGCATCATCGGGATATAATTCCAATTCTCCGCTATCATGATGTGCAAGCGCCGCCCCCGAAAACAGGACTAAACTGATAAAAATACAAATGTTTCTGAAAAATAACTTCAAAACACTTCCTTATTAATCTACACGCCACAAATGGGTCGCTGGGAAACCTCATGTAGGTATGCTCCGACATGATGTAAATAGATGAACACAGCAATTACTGTATGGGACTACTCAACAGATATTTGATCGGTAAAGCCAGTGTGAACATCACTGGATTGATCATATTTGCTATCATTGTGTTACTGCTTGAGCGCCTGCTTCGAATCTTTCAGATCGTCGCCAATTCGGTCAACCCCGCTGGTGACGCCACGGCGATGATTGTAAACCTTCTTCCGCACTATCTTGGTATGGCGGTCCCGATGGCATTATTACTGGGCGGGATCATAACCATTGACCGTTTCAGCCGGACCAGTGAGCTGACCTCTGCAATGGGGGCCGGTGTATCGCTTTTTCATATGACCCGCCCCTTTGTCTGGTTGGCTATGTTGCTCGCCATTCTGACCCTTTTTATCGAAGGCTATTTGCAGCCCGTTGGGCGATATAATTATCGCAGCGTCGTGCATCAGGTAAAACAGCAATCCTTCACGGCCGCATTGCGCGAAGGCACATTCACAACCGTCGGGGACCGAACTTTCTTCGCCGGCACAGATAAAGCCGGTGACGCCATGGGGCCGATCTTTATTTATGAAAAAATTGATGACGGATTGCGCATTACAACGGCCACTGAAGGTGGCCTGATCGTTCGCGAAGAGACGGAAGACCCGGTCCTGCAGCTTTCCGAAGGTCAGACCTATCAGATTATCGGCGACCGTCAGCTCGACGGAGACTTTAGTTTTGAAAGCAGCGGGATTGCCGGGGCCGCCTCTGAAAATGCCTTTCGGCGTCGCGGAGATGATGAACGGGAATTGACCTCACTTGAGCTTATTAAAAATATGGACGGCTCGGAATTTTCACAAGTCAGTCCAAATGTGAACAATGCGGCGCTGCATTTGCGGCTTGGCCGTGCGGCACTACTTTTAATCCTGCCCTTTATCGCCGTGCCCTTTGGCCTAAATTATGGGCGAAATCCATCATCCGCCGGGATTTTCATTGGCGTTGTGATGCTGGTGTCCTTGCAAAAAGCCCTCGAATTCGCCCAGGACTTAGGCGCAAACGGCGTTATTCCGCCCTGGTTAGGCATCTGGTCTATCATCGGTGCTGTCGCCCTGTTTGCGGCATATTTATTCTGGAAAAGCGCCTTTAAAATGGGACAACCGCCGCTGACGACCGTGCAATTTTACTTCTCGCTTTATATCGACAAGTTCAAAAAACGTATCATGAGCCTGCGCCACCTGATTACAGGAGCGCCGCAAAATGTTTAAGATCGCAACCTATCTAACCCGGAGTTACATCTCGGTCTGGCTGGGCTGCGTATTTGGCTTTCTGGTGCTCATCGGTCTTTTGGATTCTTTGGCCAATGGCGGCGATATTCTCGCCAACGGTACCTTTGTCGATACGTTCCGTTATATGATGTACCGTGCCCCGGTGATCTTTGACCGTATTTTTGTATTCACGCTCGTAGTCGCTATGTTGCTGGTTTATGTCCGTCTGATCCGCAATCACGAGCTTGTGGCCCTATTGGGGTTTGGGATTTCGGTTCCCCGGCAAATCGGCCTGCTTCTTCCGGTTGTTCTGGCCGCCAGCATTTTATCCATCACCGTGATCAATTATACCATGCCGCCGGCTGTCCGTGCTTTGCAAGCCTGGGGCATTGGCGAATATAAAATTAAAAACGTGACCGAGCGCAACCCGCTCTGGATGGAAGATGGCAATCGCATCGTCCGGGCCGCGTCTCGCCCAGGCTTTAATGAGCTTGGACGTCTGCAAATCTTCTCGCGTGATGCTGACGGAGCCGTCGAAGAAGCGATCTGGGCGGATCGTGCGCGCTTTACGAATGGAGAATGGTCACTTTACGGGATCGAAGTTCTACCAATCGCAGGCGCGGAAGGCGAAGCCCGAAAAGCCGATACATTGCCGGATGAAATGGCCTGGGATACCAAGCAAACCCCGGCCAGTATCGCTCGTCTGGCCGCTGAACCCCGCGACCTTGCCTTAAATGATATGCGAAATTTCAGGGAAAAAGGAAATTCCGGCAGTCGTCCGAGTTTTGCCTATGGCTTTTGGTATCTCCACCGCCTCACCCGACCGATTGCCGCCATTGTGCTCTTGCTTTGCGCAGTGCCGATCATGCAGCGGACCGGGCGTCAGGATAATGGGGACCGGGCGCTGATCATCGGACTGGCCACAGGCTTTATATTCCTGATCATTGACGGCGCAATGGCAACTTTCGCCGCCAGTGGCGGTACCGGCGTTTTATGGGCCATCAGTTTCCCCCTGGCTTTGTTTGCCATCATTGGATTATTCCTTAGCCTTCGAACCGAAAGCCTGATCCGGCGCGCCCGCACATGACCCCGCTCGATCCCGCCTCAGACGGGGCATTGCGGCCCTTTTTTATTATCAATCCACAAAGCTCAGCTGTGCGCAAGCGCGGCTCCCGGCTTGAAAAAATTGCGCAGGACCGTGAAATTCCAATGGTTCACACGCAGCTTGTCTCCGAACTTCCGGATATATTGAAAGCGGCCCTTGATACCGGGGCCAATTGGATCTGTATTGAAGGGGGTGACGGCACCATCCAAGCGACCATGACCGCCTATATGGAAATTGTGGATCAATTGGTAACCCATCCCCGTTTTTCACTTCTGCCTGGCGGTATGACCAATCAGGTCGCCCGGCAAATTGGTTTAAAGCGTCCGGGCCGAAAACGGATCACGGCCATTCTTGACGGAAAAGATCCCGAAATTTCCCAAATGCCGATGCTCGATATTCAACTTGGCAAAGACACACAAAAGCACGGCTTTTTATTTTCAACGGGCGCCTTGCCCATGGCAACCCAATATTATTTCGATCATGTCCACAAAGACGGCAAAGGCGGCGCCGGTGCCGTCACACAAATGATCGTCAAAGGTTTTACGGGCAATGACACCTCGCGCGAACAAATTTACCGCGCCAGCCCACTCTCCCTTCGGGTTACCGGAAACAAAGAAGAAACCCATCTGGATCAGGATCACCTGACAACCGTGGTGACGACCCTGCCGGGACTGATGCTGGGTCTGGACCCGTTTTGGGGTGACGGTGACGGGGCGCTTCGCCTGACCTATGTTCGCGAAGACGCGCAACGTATTTTGCGCCACCTCATCAGCCTTTGGACCGGACAGAAAAACAAATCCCGCGCCGAGGACGGCATTGAAAGTTTTAACGCCGAGGTTTTGCGATATAAATATAAAGGTCCGGTGGTGCTTGACGGTGAAAGCCTGCACACGCCGGACGGGCATATCGAAATTCGCGCCACCGAACCGATTGAGTTCTGGCGATGAGCGACGCGATTCTAACCATCCTCGACTCTGAATATATCGCACCGTCCGACAAAGTCCGCGCGGTCTGTGATGATATCGCCGCCCGTCATAAAGACCGGGTTCAGGCATTTATCTATTACGGCTCATCCCTGCGCGATATGGATAATCCAGAGAAAATGCTGGATTTTTACGTCATCGTCGACAGTTACCGAAAAACCCATAAAAATCCGATCCGAGCGGCTCTAAACGCACTTATCCCACCTGCCGTTTATTATCATGAAATGGAACATGTGGACGGCGTTCAGACCACCTGCAAATATTCCATCATGTCGATCAAAGCCTTTGAACGGCGTTGCGGGGCAAGTGCGTTTTTATCGGTTACCTGGGGCCGGTTTTCTCAGCCTTGTATCATTTTATTTCCCCGGTCCGAAACCGTGAAGACCCGCCTACAGGCCGCCCGAGCCAAAGCGGTTCGACACATGGCGCGCCAGACCGCGCCATTATTTGACGCGCCGA
>JAHDDX010000033.1 GCA_020629135.1 Hellea sp. | reverse complement strand
TTGATAAGCATGAATTAGTTGAGATGGCCAAAAAGCATTTTTTCTGTGGGATTGGAATTTACTCGAGTTTCATACATCTAGATCTTGGAGCGAAACGAGTTTGGTATGGTTAAATTGAATTTTTACTATATTGCCATTAAACTGATTTCCGCCAACCCATTAGAATTTAAGAAGAGTCTGATTTCTTCTAAGTAATTGGGGTTCATAACTAGAATGCATATGTTATTTGCCTCTTCGTCAGATAGTTTTTGGGGACCATAAATTGGAATGTGGGTCGCGGGAAAAAACTTGCCTTGCTTTGCGGGATTAATGTCTATGCAGTAGCTGATTCGATCGAATACCGATTGCGAAATTGATTTTGCGTGGTGCGCAAATAGAACCCCTTTAGTCGCGCCGCCCCAAAGTAGTAATTTTTTACCTCGTGAAAAATTGTCGACACGGTTCATCGCTACAGAAAGTACGGGAAACAAAGACTCTAGGTCTCTAGCTACCCATTTTTCCTGTGCGCTATAAGCTCTTGGATAGGTTAAATTGTCTAGATTGTTCAAACTGGCAATTACGTATTGATATTGATTGTCGAATATTACGTCTTTTCGATCTACTTCGGTAAAATGACGGCTAAGACCCTTTTCGGTATAATAGTTGACATGCTCGTAGGTAATATCAAAAAACGTACCGTTTTTTAAAATCCACGAATATTCTGGCACTTCAATATATATTTTCGCGTTGCCAAAAATATTGTTCAGCATTTGAAGAAAAGCATGTGGATTCGGGATATGTTCTAATACATGTCTTAATATAACTAAATCTGCTGAAATTTTATCTATTTGAGTAAGGTACCTCCTTCTTATTTTTGGGTTCAAACCTTCATAAGTCGCGTCATATCCCGAGATGTTAAAATAGCCATTTTCGTCTAAAAGCTCAAGAAATTCTCCTTTTCCACACCCTACCTCCACGATTCTTGTAGTTTTTGAAAAGCTGGATTTTAAAATTGAAACTACATTTTGCATATGCGTTTTGAATATCGGAGATAGCGACTGATCGTTTTGATAAGATGCATTGTAGTCAATTATATTCTCGTCGAACTTCGAATTAACGGTTAGGCCAAGTGAATGATTCTCTTTCAACAACATAGATCCCATTGGGTCTGGATGGTCAGGCGAAGCCAACGGAGCGTTAGGAATTACTGGTACTTCAAATGCATTTTTCATATTTTCACCTCAGGCATTCATCTTGTTAAGCCACCAATAGAAGAATAAAAAATTAACCTTCTAATTTGAGCAATTTATGATCGAACTTTTTACCCCCCTTATTTCCTCGCTGATTGGTATTGGCGGGGCCTATATGCAGCGCAAGCATGAGCGAAAAATGTTTGCTTTGCAAACAGATCGCTTGCGATTGGAACATGACCAGGAACTCTCTCTAACCACTTTACAAATGCAGGCGCGCCGCGAGGAAACTGAGCAGGAAATCGCGATCACTGAGATTGCGGGCAATATCGAGGCTTTTACGGGATCACAGGCGGCTGAGAACGCCCTATCTAATATCCGATGGGGAGCGTCCAAATTTGGGGATCTGGCGAATTTTGCGCGTGCGATAACCCGACCTGGAATTACCTGGTACCTTGTCATCGCAACCAGTATCCGTACCCATGCTTACTACGCGCTCACTCAAAAGGCAGCCGGATTAAATGGTGTGGACGCTGTAGACCCCACTATAATGACCGCGGCCTATGATCAGATGATGAGTAACCCATTTGATCTGGCTCTTGTGAACCTGACATCCATGGTTGTCGGCTGGTGGTTTGGTTCGCGCACAACGCAGACCTCTTACAAAGATACCTATTATAGCCGCGCCGCGACTTAGGTCGTTACTACGCTGTTTAAAAAATTGTAATTCATACGGATTTTGAAAACGTCCGAAATGATCTGTTCGGACATAGCGGTTTTGGGCGCTCCATCTGCAATGATCTGGCCTTTATTCATGATCCAGACCCGATCAGCATATTGCGCGGCAAGCGGAAGATCATGCAAGGCCGTGATGACAGTTTTACCCGACTTGGCTTCCGCTTTTAAAATCTCCATCATGGAAATCTGATAATAGGGATCAAGTGCGGCGATGGGTTCATCCGCAAGCAAAACGGATGCGTTCATGCACAATGCCCTTGCGAGCAAAACCCGCGCCTGCTCTCCCCCGGATAATTGTCCAAACTTGCGATCCAAAAATGATGATAGCTCTGTTTTTGCGACCGCTTTTTCAATAGCCTGACGTCCGTCAGCGCTAATTCTCCCCAATCGGCCTCGAAACGGGGCCCGACCTAACTCAATAACATCTTTGACCAACATGTCAGCTTGCGCTTGTCGTGATTGAGCCAGATAGGCAATTTGCCTGGCGCGAAGTTTGAGCGGCATCGACGATAAGGATTGGTTGTTGATCCAGATAGTCCCGCCTTCGCGATGGGGAATTAACCCTGAAATCGTTTTTAGGAGGGTTGATTTTCCGCATCCATTTGGTCCGAGCAATACGATCAGCTCGCCCGCATTTGTTTGCAGGTTTAAGTTGTTCAAAACATTACATGGACCGTAACCGGCGCTTATGTTTTCTATTCTGATCATGCGCGTGCGCCTTTTACAGCCAACCAGAGGAAGAAGGGCACGCCAATGAGTGAGGTTAGAATTCCCAGATAAAGAGGTGTTCCCGGCCCCGATAATGCCCGGGTCAAAATATCGGCTATTACTAGAAATCCGGCCCCTGCGATGGCAGACTGCCAGATTAGTCGCGCGGGGTCTGCGCCGAGCCACATGCGAACAATATGCGGAATGAACAGGCCAACAAATCCAATAGAGCCCGCTGCTGCGACACCGCTCCCGACAGATAAGGCCACGCCGATAACCAGTAAAATTTGAACTCGCCCTAACGATACACCAAGGCTTTGCGCCGTCAGTTCGCCCAAGCTTAGTGTTTTCAAATCCGGTCCAATACAAATCAGGCACAACATGCCCATGGCTGTCAACAGGGCGCAACTTCTGATACTGTCCATATCCGCATTCTTTAGCGACCCCATCATCCAATATACAATTTCGGACAGGGCCCACGGATTAGGCGCCATATTCATCAGCAGTCCCGTGATCGCAGTCGCCAAGGCGCCGACCCCCACGCCGGCCAGGATCAGTGTGTTTGCCCCTTTTTGCGGGCCGGATATCAACAATAGCATTGTAGCGCCCAGAGCTGCGCCGATCAGGGCGGCTAGGGGCACCCAGCTCGTTAAGCCGAAATATAAAGCGGCGACAGCCCCAAGCGCGGCGCAGGCTGAAAACCCTAAAATACCTGGGGCTGCCAGGGGATTTCGAGTGAAACCTTGAAGAGCTGCACCTGAAGCACCGAGCCCGGCGCCAATAATCGCGGCCAGCAAAGTCCGCGGTAGGCGAATGTCTCTGACAATATCCACATGCAGCGGATCTCCGATGCCGAATGCGGCCTTGATAGCGGCAAAAGGTTCTATATGGGTTGGTCCGATCGTAATCGAAAGGAGCATGGCAATAAGGCCCAAACTTATAACCGCTGCTATTTTCATGCCCCGTCATCCAATTTGTCTGCAATTAATTCCGCCGCTTCAATTAGCGCTGGGCCTGCGCAGGGCCATAAATTTCCCGGAACGTCCAAGCGGTCATGACGGTTTAGAAACTTTCTGACAGCCCGGTGGCGGATCCCAGAAGCGTTCACACTTTCATATCCATCTCTGAAAAAGGAGGTCACAATCAAATCGGGATTAAGGCCGATTAGAGCTTCTGTGTCCAGCGTAATCCAGCCCGGTGTGTTTAACGCATTTTGCCCGCCCGCTGCCGTTATTGCCGCATCGACAAGCGTGCCTGTTCCGGCGGACCCTCCAGATCGAGACAGGTATAATATTTTGGGGGTCGTCGGACGGTTTTGTGCTCTCGTTTTCAGATCGGATAGACGCGCTTCAAGGTTTGAAATCAGCCCGGTGCTATGATCATTTTGGTTTAAAGCTTGTCCGACCATTTCCATATTATCGAATACAGATTGAAAATCCTCACCCCATTTTAATTGCAACGACAATCTTTCCTGGGCTTTTATTAGGCCACTGGTTTTAGAGCCCTCGCCCGCTCCAAAGAGAATTATATCTGGCTTTGACGCGGCTAATATTTCAGGGTCGTCCCATAGCTGAGGAAGCGGTTTTAAATCATCCGAGGCGCGGGATAATGGCGATCGTGATTGCCAGGACAAGGCGCTAATACTTTCAGGGGCGATGGCCTGAAGATAACCATCGCCGCACAAGGATGTGCTGCCAATTGTGGGTTTAGACTGAGCGCTGGCGTTAGTTGAAGCGAGCGCGAAGACCAGCAAAAATGCCACGTCCCTGAGACGCATATCCCACAACCTCCTGATAATTCTCATCGAGCAGGTTTTCACCGCGAAGCGTGACCGCCCAGTTTTCATCCACATCATAGATCGCACTTAATCCAACCAATGTGAAGGCATTGAGAGTGACGGGCGAGAACACGGCAAAATCCGTATCAATTTGCGAGCCCGTATGATCGAGTGACAGGTTTAGATTTAAACGGTCATTGACATTCCAGTTGAGACCCGCGCTGGCAAGAAAATCAGGTCGGCGAATTTCTTCCACGCCGTTTTCCTTTGTATCCAGGAATGTTGCGCTGCTGCGTAGATTGAATTGATCGGATAAACGCCAACGTATCTCGACTTCGACACCCTCTCTTTTGCTGTCGGTTGTGCGATTTCGAGCCAGAAATGGAAAAGACGAAAAATCGGTAAATATTTCATCTTCGAGATCCGCGTGAAAATAATCAATCGAAACGACTAAATTGTCGTCCATCAAGGATTGCTCATAACCGATATTGAAGCCCATTGAAGTTTCCGGCTTGAGGTCTGGATTTCCAACAAAATTACTTTCAGGGAAGAAACCAAAAAGTTCGATTAATGACGGGTTCTTAACACCGGTTCCGATCGAACCCCTGATCAATCCGCGGGTTGAGTTTATTTTATAGACTCCGCCCAATCGCCAGCTTGTGGCATCTTGGAAACGATCATTGAAATCATGACGCGCGGAAGCTGACAGTGAAAGGTTGGAGCCTGTCCAGTTGTAATCCGCGGCTAAGGCCGCCGTTTCGTTTTTGGGTGCCGTCGGCGCGAAAGCAAAATTTGGTGTAATTTCATAGCGCTCCTCTTCCCATTCTCCCAGCAATGATAAAACGCTATTGCCGAACGTCCGGCGTGAAACGGCATTGAAATTGGTTTTTTCACCTTTGGAGCGCGAAGAGAAACCGGCTTGGGTGTCTGTCGTGGTTTCCTGACGAGATGCCGTCAAAACGGTATCAAACCCACCCACAGCAAAGCCCGCGTCAATTCGGCCAATGACCCGGTCGACTTGAGTTTCGGCATTCGTATCATTCAGACGGCCATCAAAATCACTATCTTCATCAAATTCCGTATCCAGACGAGACAGACCCAGCTTCGCGGAAAGGTTTACTCCTCCAATTTCGACCGCATTTAATCCGATATTGAGATTACGATTTCGGGCTCCATCTTTTTCACCAGATAATCCCGATATATCATAACCCTCCGTCGACCGAGCGCCGCCGGCGATGGACAGGCGGGCCTCACCAATAGGAATAATGCCATTGGCATAGCCATCAATTGTGTCAAAGCTACCCGCCTCAATATCGGCGCGCCATCCAGTGTCTGTGCTGCCAGCGCTTGTGATTATGTTTAAAACGCCGCCAATCGCGTCCGATCCATAAAGGGCGGATTGTTCACCTCGTAATACCTCAACTCTTCGAATGTCTGCGGCGCGTAAGCCTGCGAAATCAAATTCACCGGCTGTCGGATTGGCGACTTCGATACCATCAATGAGAACAAGTACATGATTGGCTTCGGATCCACGTACTCTTAACTGGGTGAGTGACCCGCCAGGGCCTGAGCGATTGACCGACAAGCCGGGCAGGCTGCGCAAAATATCCGAAACATGGGAAGCATTGCGATTTTCGATTTCCGTTTGGGTTAATATCGATACGGGGCTGGCAATATCATCGGGAGACATCTCCCCGATCCGTACTCCTACGGTGACAATTTCATCGGAATTCACAGGCTGAGCGGCAGCACTGGAATAAAATCCTGCAAGAGATGCAACGGATAGTAAAAATAGGCGTTTCATAAACGACTCCAAAAAATCGCGCCATTCAGGCGCAAAAAAGTTTGAGTGTCGTCATTGGAAATTCTTCCATGCCTAACGGTACATCCCGCCCGTAAGCGCTGGCGACGTCGCTGGCCGGTCTTCTGACTTCCGGTTCAACGCGCCCTGACACCTTCCCGACATTCATCAGTGGTATTTGTCAGTTAGCTCGCCGGTTACAGCTGCGGGAGCAGTCGAGGCTTTTCACCTCATTCCCGTTTCATCCTCTCTCAAGGAACCAACAATCGGCCTTTAATTGAGCAATTCTTTTCTGGCAATAGTAAATTGTTCAGATCAATTCAGTTTATATTTGGTAACGGAACCGGGTTGCCAGTTAGGGACAAATAGTCCGGTCTGATCCGCGAACATATCATTGGCGAAAACAGGCTCTGACGTTGTATCAATCAGCGTGTGCACTTGGCGGTTAGGATCAACATAGTGAATTTTCCCAGGCCAGGAACTTACCAGATAATTATCTGAACCCAGAGCAACAATCCCATCCGCATTGTTCATTCCAGATGCCAGTTCACTAAGTGAGGTTGTTTTCAATTCATAGTTTAGCAGAGAACCAGATTGCATGGTTGAAATCTTAAGGCGGTCACCTTGAGACAAAAGTCCGTTTACGCCGCCTAGCCTATCATCGGCCAAAAATGTTTCAACTTTTGCGTCTCTATAAGAGTAGATTTTGGCATTGGCTGAATCCGAGACTAATATCATCCCCATAAATGACTCAACATCATTTAGGAAGCCAGCGCCGTCAATTGTGACTGTCTCAATGATCGTGCCCGCATTTGTATCAATAACAATCAATTGGTCGATATCCGAAACGTAAAGTCTGTTCTCGACCAAAGTCATGCCCTTTGGCGCATTGAGGCCTGTTACCCATTGTTGTTCGACGAATTTTCCGTCTTCAGAAATGATTGAAATATAACCTCTGCCGTTCTTGTCGGCGGCTTCGCCGTTGACGTTGGAAACGTAATATTCGCCGGAATTCTTTGTTGGGATAATGCTTTCTGGTGCGTCAAGGCCGGTTAATACCCATTCTTGTGTCAGCGTGGGGATATTAGGTGTTGCTTTGGACATTGGTACCGAATTGCTTGCATCACAGGCGGCGAAGGATAATGCCGACGTAACGGCTATCAACATAAGCTTATTCATTGCTCTCTCCCTATTGGACAATGGAAGTATTGAGCTGGTGCCAGAAAGTAAAATTACATTTTGACAATAAAAAACCCCGCCAAATTTGGCGGGGTCAGGGGAGAGATGGTTTAAGATTAAGCGGCAGATTGAATGGCGTCCGTTCGAACAACCGGGAAATCGATATCGGTTTCAGCCACATGATTGATATAGTTGGTGAAGATATTGGCGACGACATTGGCAACCACTTCCATGATCAATCCGTCATTCAATCCGGCTTGACGCGCCGCACTTAGATCATCGTCTGACACAAAGCCGCGCTTATTCACCAAGGCCAAAGACAAATCTAAAATCGCCTGAATGTGGGGATCACTGGAATTGCCGCTCAGGCGTCGCTTGATCTCGTCCTGATCAATCTTGAGAGATCCAGAAATAGCGCTATGGGCCGATGCACAGTAGTCACATTGATTGGCTCCTGCGACGGCTAGTGCAATCGCTTCGCGAGTTTTGGGGTCTAGTGTACCTTCACCCAGTGCGCCGCTAAGGGCGAGATAGGTTTGCAGAACAGCCGGTTCATTGGCCATTACGCGGGTGATATTGGGAACAATACCCATTTTGGATTTAACTGCGCCGAGGAGCTCTCCGGCTTTACCTGTAGCATTATCCGGATCAATTTGTTTAATACGTGACATGTTGTTTTCCTTTTGTTGAATGTTAAGCGGCCCGAGTGAGACCGAGGAGTGGATCAAGTTTTCCAGCGCGTTCGAGAGCAAACAGATCATCTGATCCGCCGACATGAACATCGCCGATAAAGATTTGAGGCACAGTGCGTCGACCGTTCGATTTCTGGATCATTTCAGCAACCAGATTAGCGCTATTTGACACTTCTATATCCGTAGAACTGATCCCTTTTTGGCGAAGTAACGCTTTCGCGCGCTGGCAATAGGGGCAGTAATCTTTGCTGTAAATTACGATATTGGGCATAGTTTTTTCCTTTCCCTTAAAAAATCTGTGTGGAGAGCAAGGCTGCTTTAGCCATGACAATTGTGACACCGAACAAGACCAACATAGTCAGCCCTTGGGATATCAAATTTGGCTCTCTCATTTTGCCGTCCTTCTTGTTGACCTTGAAATTTGTTTTTTAAAGGCCATTTGTTGACCAATCGGTCATAATTAGGTAAAAAATAATATCGATGATGTGTCGATAACGTGCATATAAGTATTATTTACCAATTGGTCAAGAATAAGGTGATCACAGATGCGTGAACAGGAAACAAAAGATTTAGGACCAGGGCGCCCTCGTGAATTTGATGAGGGAGAAGTTCTTGCGCAAATCACCAGACTTTTCTGGGATAAAGGTTATGACGGTACGGGCCTGTCCGATATCATGGGCGCCACGGGCTTGAAAAAGGGCAGTCTATATGCGGCCTTTGGCAATAAAAAATCCATGTATCACAAGGCGATTTTATATTACGAACAAGATGTGGTCAAAATGGCTTGTCAGATGCTCAGAGGACAAAATCCGGCCTCTAACCGACTTTATGATTTTCTAAATAGCCCGATTATTGCCGTATATGAAAACCGGGATTATCGCGGTTGCTTTCTGTGCAATGCTGCAGGGGATCAGATTTCATCTGATCCAGAAACCCGCAAATTACTGGGACAGAGCTTTGACCGTTTGGAACGGGCTCTATGTGATCTGGTGTCTGACCTTCGACCGGACCTGGGGCAGAACAGCCAAATCTCTATGGCACAGACCTTGCTGATTATATATTCCGGTCTGCGGGTTCAGGCACGCGCCGGTGTCGCGCGCACTCGTCTGGAAAATGTGAGAGATCAAGGAATTCGCCTTATGGATCATTGAGGCCAGGGATCTCGCTTCGGCCTGTACAATAAGGGTAAACTTGTTTTATGCTTTTGAGAAATATGGGGCCGTTAAATGACCATTTCCGATAATGATCCAAAATCTGATTCCGAGGATCAGCAATATAAGGCGGGTTTAAAAAAGCTGCTGATCCGTCTGGTCCTTTATTATCTGGCGTTTTCATTAGTCCTTTTCATATTATTCAAAATCTGGCCAGGTTTGATGGCTCAGCTTCCAGTAGGCGGTTTAAATAATTATGCCGCAAACAGTTCGTCTGGCGCCTTACAAGGGGCTGCCCCGATTTTTGGCAGCAATAATGCCTCTTGGATCAATGATGGCATATCGCTCTTTTTTGCGATGTTGATGTCCTTATTGCTGATGATCCCTGTCGCCTGGGTGCATGGCGCTATTCATAGTGGTCATGACTATGATCATTCGATCGACGAAACGGCCTTGATCCTACCCTCTGTTGTCGCTGGGGTGGTTATGGTTGTGCAGCATTCTTTGGCCCTGGCTTTTAGTCTGGCCGGTATTGTGGCGGGCGTGCGTTTTCGACGGGCGCTCAGCGACACATTTGATACCCTGTTTATCTTTGTGGCTATTGGCGTGGGATTAGCTGCCGGCGTAGCGGCCATTGAAGTCGCTGCCATTATCACGGTATTTTTTAATTTTGCGACCGTGTTAATTTGTATTTTCGGTGACGGGCTTGATTCCCATTATGCGAAGAACCGCCGGGTGAGACGTTTAAAACGCAAACAGGCCGCCAGAAGTGAGGTCATTTCAGCTTCATCAAAACCCAAGTCTAAAGACACGCCCGAATAATCTCACGGTCAAATTTTTTATCGTCGTCAATGATAGCAAAGAACTGGTCCATATAGTTTAGAGCTTTACTTTGCGCCTTTTCAGATATCAGGGGTAATCCATCGATTTCAGAGTAAATAGCGGATTTCTTGGCCTGGAACTCCCGTCGGTGGGATTTCACAATATCTATACGCTCGCATTGTCCACGAAAAACTCGTTCTCTAATATTGCGGACATCCACATTCCCAGGAAGCAGGGCATAGGAGGGGTCCACCCAGCCCGTATTGTCAAAATCATAGGGCAGGGCATATAAAGGCGGCGTTCCGCTTTGATCTCGGCTGAGCAATTTGGAATTGTGACAGCAATCGCTCCCGGCGGGCGCTTTAACTAGTGAAAAATCTAAATTACCGATCATATAATAAAACAGTTCAGCCCGAGCCGCGGTTTCGGGGTGCAGCTTACTATGACTTGTTTTGAGAATATCAATTTCAAACAAGCCTTGTCGGGCTGCGGTGTCATCTGCGTCTTCGATAAAAAATCCCAAAAATGTGCCCAGACTTTCGCCTTTGTCAGAGTCGAGATAATCAATCCTGGCCATTCGAACTTTGTGGCTGTTCTCGGTCAACAGATTGTAAATTTTGTAAGCTCCATATTCAAGAATGAGCTGATCCTGGCTTTTACTATTCGCCTTGCAATGGGTGACGAGTTTTAGGCTTTTCTGACCTTGAAACAGGCCCTCTTCGGGTCGCCGCTCAAAACGCAGCCTGAGCGGCGGAAAATCACAAATGCCTCGGGTGCGACGGGATTTTCCACGTGCAGCGATCGTTAAGTCATAGGTCTCATCTGCGTTGGATAAATTTCGAAGTGTCGCCGTAAACGGGTCCGTCGAATATTTGCGTTTTTTGACCAGAGTGTTAATCGGCGTTTCTATTTGTATTTCGAGGATTTCATCGGACTGAAATAAGGGTTTTGCTGATACCGAATTTTGACCATGGGCTGGCGAGAAATATCCGCCTGTCAATAATGTTACAAAGACCAGTGTTATTATAAATGCGCGCCCTGTCATATTATGTCTCTGTTTGAATTTCCGTTATTTTATCGCTGTCATGCGCGTAAATAACATCGTTCTGAATGCGTAAAAAAGATTCTGATCCACCGTAGTGATCAGCAATGCCGGTATCGATTTGGACAAGGCGGCCGCCGAAATGTGCATTGATGCCCGATAAGTTCGGCGTGTGACCAATAAAGATATGAGACACGTCCTGTTTTGATAGTGTTTTCTCAAAATCTTTCTCTTGGGCGGCGGTGGTCTTATTGCCGGCGTTTCGATTAGGAACCATGTCTCGATACCAGAGCGGCCCGTCCGACCGATGAATGATTAAGGATTCGGATTGGCCTTGTTTCTCCAATGCCCTCTTTGCTCTTTTGTTTATGACCTTGAGCGACATATGCCGATAACGCTCGGATAACCCCCCATGTAAGAACAAATAAGGCCCGATCTTGACAATGACCGGGTTTTGTAAAACCCATTCGCCGATCTCTCCGTCAGGCTCCCAAGCCAACTGGTGCTCCAGTCGCCCGAGCGGATAGGCATCGTACCATTGTTTCTTTATTTCACTGGCGGTGAGTTGTTTATTCTTCTTCCGATATGCTTTTTCTATGATCCGTTTATTGTCCTGAAATGTCAGGTCTCGAAATTTTTTAGATTGGGGCCCTATGAAAGCCGCATATTCCTGAGGGTGCACATATCGCAAATCGCCGGTCATATTCATGACTTCGTGATTGCCGATGAGCGTAATAACGTCACCGCCGTCTTTCTGGGCCCGCTTTCGCAGTTTCTTCAAATGACGGATTATTTTTAGACTGTCAGGTCCGCGATCCGCAATATCTCCGGTTTGAACCAAAACGGCATCTTTTCCGATCCACTTATCTTCACTATCGATAAGCGCAGCCCGAGTAAGAATAGAAATATAGGCGTCGTAATCGCCATGTAGGTCTCCGATAGCGATGATTTTCGATGGGACCGTTTCAACGGTTTTCGCAGAAGTAGAGACCCCATAGCTTATAATCAGGAACAAGGCGAGGCTGGCTAGCGCGCTTAATTTCGAAAATATCCGAGGCCCCGTCATATCTTTCTATATGACGAAATCCTTGCGCCGTAAATATTGGGAAACACCTGTTGAATCATTCGTTGATCGGTGTGCAGGTGCCGCCAGAGACATGGGATGAAACCGGACGCCAATGTCCACCTTCAAATCGAAACGCATTTGACGATGTATAAGTGTGGTGGCAGGCCGTCCCATCAGGCGCCGTTCTTGTGCTATTGCCTTGACCATAAACCAATGCCGATTTTTGGGACATAAAGATAATATCGTCGACCGTGTAAATAAAGTCTTCCGGCATGTTCCAAGGATTATCTCTGAGATCAGCTAGCACCGCTGATTTTGAAGTCGTCGTTCCGTCAGGCCCAATCAAGGTGAAATCATCGGCCAGGAATGCGTTCAGATCGTCTACATTATTGTCCCGATATAATGCGCGCCAGGTTTCGACTTTGGCATGGGTCAAAGCTGCACGGGCTTGTGTTTCGTCAAATGAAGCCTCGGAAGCACACCCGCCCGCCAAAGCTACGAAGCTGCAGGTCAGGGCAATTTTCAAAAAATCGCGTAACATGGTTTAAGCGTTTGGATTGATCAGGTATTTTTCACCTGTCCGTTTGGCATTATATTCCCGCGCCAAATCCGCGTTGAGCACGTCTTCCATCGACAAAGTCTGCTTGTAATGACTGGCAAAGGTCGTCGTAATTTCATTCGCGACACGCGTCCGAAGTCTGACCATGCCTTCCATGCCCAGCTTGGTCAAAAACCGCGGCAATAACCAGCCGCCGACGGACCAGCTCATACCATAAGCCCGGTTCAGCGTCGTTGGCCCCATATCAAGCCCGCCATAAATATAGACCTGTTTATGCGTCTCTGAGCCATATATGGAATATTCTGTGGCGGTTTTGTTTAAAGCAAGTTCCATACAATCCAGAATATCGCTGGCCAATGTGCCGCCACCAATTGCGTCAAAGGCCAGTGTTGCACCGGTTTCAACCAGCGCATTCACCAGTTTCGGCTTGAAATCACCGTCGGATGAATTGCAAACAAGTTTAGCCCCGGCATCACGAAGCAAAACTTCCTGGGCTTCTTTTCTGACAATATTGACTAGATCAACGCCGTCCGCTTGACAGATACGGTTCAGCATTTGTCCGAGGTTAGACGCCGCCGCAGTATGTACTAGGGCTGAATGCCCTTCCATTTTCATGGTTTCAACCATGCAAAGCGCCGTCATTGGGTTTACAAATCCAGAAGCCGCTTGTTCAGATGTGGTGCCGGCATGCATAGGCAGGCAACTCATCATATTTACGGTTCGGTATTGCTGATACATGGCCCCGCCAAACACGGCGACGGTTTTGCCGATCAGGGCTTGGGCGGCATCAGACTCGCCCGCTGCGATGACCGTACCTGCGCCTTCATTGCCAATGGCGACGGCTTTATCAAAGCGCGCCTTTAACCGGGGCAGGATAAAGTCTGGAACTGGCATTGACAGGCTTGGCCCATCTCCTGTCTCCGCCCGGCTGACATCGGCCAGGCCAAACATTACGCCCAAGTCGGATGGATTGATCGGTGCGGCCTCCATGCGCACAACGACATCGCCGGGACCAGGGGCCGGGATGTCCGCCTCGACCAAGATCAAATCCAATGTGCCACTGGCATTAACGCGTGATTTTAACTGGCGAGATGTTTGGGGGAGAGAGCTGCTCATAATCATATCCATTTCTTTGCTTTTTTTGACCCTATACTTAATTGTGCAATGACAAAACAGATTTCCGTAACAGGGGTTTGATTTTTACCTGCGCCTGTTAAGATGATCAAAAGAGGATAATTCTATGCGCCTATTGACCGTTTCACTTTTCGCACTTTCACTAACAATCGCAGCTTGTGCCACCGAGCCGACTTCAGATGGCCCCGACAAATCCGTGCCTGAGGTAAATAATTATACGCCCGTGTTTTTTGCCAGCAAGCAGGCCAGCGAGGAAGAGCGGGCCTTATGTGAAGGCATCGGCGGCCGGGTTGAGCGGGCAGGCCGTCTGGGCGGTGATCGTTGTATTCAGGATCTGCCCGATGCTGGCGATGTATGTTCCGATGAAAAAGACTGTATCGGACGATGTGTCATCGAAGACACGGATGATAGCCCGCAACGGGGTAGTGAAGCCACTGGCGTCTGCGAAGCCACGGATAATATTTTCGGTTGCACCACTCTGGTTAATGGCGGGATGATCGAAGGCACGCTTTGCGTGGACTAAAAAGGCAAAAATAATTTTCCCCTCAATTTTTTGATAAGAGATTTTCATGACTAAATTCTGGCTGGCGACCGCGCTTTCCCTTTCCCTTTCAACCTTTGCATCGGCCAAAGACAATTTCGCCTTTGCCCCCATATCCATGCCAAGTGACGGACACGTAACGCTTCTGGTCGGTGAAGGGGATCTGAGCGGGACGGCGGCCGAAATTGATGCGGCATCTGACGGGGCTTTGTCCAAGGCCTTAGAGAACGCCGAGTTTAAAGCCAAGTTCGGTAAGTCCATGCATCTTTATAATATCGGGGATTTTACCCGGGTGACGGTGATGGGCGTGGGTGATGAAGATCTTTCAATGCGCCAGCTTCACGATCTTGGCGGACATATCGCCAAGGCCAGTGATAACAAAGTGTCGTTGAATGTTGTCGCCGGAGATCTGGATGCGGCGGATCTTGCGGCGGGATATAAGCTCGGCGCCTATAGTTTTAAAAAATATAAATCAGATGCAAAAGATCATGACCGCACTGTGACGTTTATGTCCAGTGATCCATCCGTTGCGCGGTCTGAATTTGAAGGGGATTTAAACCATCTGGTCGAGGGGGTGAATTTCACGCGGGATATGGGGACCGAACCAGGTGGTTCCATGTATCCTGAGTTATTTGCGCAAAAGGTTCGTGAAAAATTTCGCGGGGTTCCAAATGTCAAAGTGACCGTTTTAGGGGTTCGGGAAATGGCCCGGTTTAATATGGGCGCCCTGATGGGCGTAGGTAAGGGCTCCATTCATGATCCGCGTCTGGTGGTTGTGGAATATATGGGCGATCGCGGTGGGAGTGCGCCGATCGCTTTGGTCGGCAAAGGAATCACCTTTGATACGGGCGGGATCAGTATTAAAGGCAATTCGGGAATGTGGTTGATGAAAGCGGACCTGTCCGGTGCCGCGGCCGTAGCCGGAACCGTTTATGCCGCCGCAAAAAGAGGCGAAAATATTAATCTGGTCGGTGTCATGGCCATGGCGGAAAATATGCCGGCCGAAGATGCTATCCGTCCCGGCGACGTGCTGGAAACCATGAGCGGCAAGACGATAGAAGTTATGTCAACTGACGCGGAAGGGCGGCTGGTTCTGGCAGACGGTGTCCGGTATGCTCAGGATAAATTTGAACCATCTCTTTTGATTGATATTGCCACATTGACCGGATCTGTCGGTCGGGCGCTGGGCACGGATTATGCGGGGATTATGTCACGGGACAAAGAATTGGCTGCCAGTTTTATCGACATTGGTGAAAAGGTTGGTGAGGAGGTTTGGCCCCTGCCGCTCAATGATAAACACTTCAAAAAAATCAAATCAGATATTGCCGATATCAAAAGCACATCAGGCAGTCCGGGCGCCAGTATTGGCGGCGCCGTGATCGGCACGTTTATTGACGAAGACCAACCCTGGATCCATTTGGATATCGCCGGGGTCGACTGGCTTGATAGCGGCACACCGACCACGCCCAAAGGCCATTCCGGTTGGGGTGTGCGCTTTATGGACGGTGTGGTGCGAGATCGCGCTGCGGGAAATTAAAATGAATTCGCTGGATCAGGTCCGCGAATGGCATGAGCACTTCAAAGTGCCGGTTCTGGATGATCCGGCTTTGCCTCCGGGGCGGCGGGACATGCGTTTGTCCATCCTGGAAGAAGAAGTCCGTGAATTGCGCGACGCCGTTGAGGCCGGCAATATGGTCGAAGTCCTCGATGCGTTGTGTGATATCCAATATGTTCTGGACGGAACCTTTCTGGAGTTTGGTCTTCACAAGGTCAAAGAAAATGCCTTTGCCGAAGTTCATGCCTCCAATATGTCTAAGCTGGGCGAAGATGGTGAGCCGATATTGCGTGAAGACGGCAAGGTCTTAAAGGGTCCGAATTTCCGACGTCCTGATCTGGGGCAGTTTCTGCACACAAAGTAAAATGCTTATCCGTCACGAAATACCAAAAGATGTAGAGGCTATTCGAGATCTCACGGCAAAGGCTTTTGCGAATATGCCATATAGTGACGGGTCTGAACCCCGGATCATAGACGCGCTTAGACGGGATGGTGACCTATCTGTGTCATTAGTGGCCGTGGAAGATGATCAAATCTTGGGCCAGATTACTTTTTCTCCCGTTACAATTGCGGAGGCTGAGAACTGGTATGGCCTGGGCCCGGTTTCCGTTCATCCCCTACGCCAATCCCAGGGGATTGGCGGTGCGTTGATCAAGTCAGGTCTGGAAGCGATAAAACAATTAGGGGCTAAAGGCTGCGTGCTGGTTGGCAATCCGGATTATTACAGTCGCTTTGGTTTTCGCGGAGATAGCGGCGTGACCTATATGGGGCTTGATCTGAAATTTGTTCAACAGCTTCCTTTTGACGGCGTGTTGAAATCCGGCGAGATAAAATATTCACCCGGCTTTGGAGGTTAGGTGCATTCGGTGTGATTTTGCTGTTCCTGCCGCCCTTACTCCGCTAGCGTGGTGTAAAGTTCAAAAGAGGGTGATATGGGCAGTATTCGAATTTTGTTGGGCGTCTTTGCGAGTTGGGTTTTAGCTCAGACAAGTTTGGCACAAACCCAGATATTACGTGCGGCACAAATGGTCGACGTGCGGAACGGTGAAATTATCCGCCCTGCCAATATTGTCATTGATGGCGATAAGATATCGGCCGTTAACCCGGCAACATTGCCCGAAAACGTCTCAGTGACAGATCTGGGTGATGTAACCCTTCTTCCGGGCGTGATGGATATGCACAGCCATGTGACACTGGATTTTTTCACGGGCAATCATTGGACAACAGCGCCCGTTTTTGAAACGCCTGCGGACTGGGCGTTGCACGGCGCTCAGTTTGGTCGTGATATGCTTGAGGCTGGTTTCACCACCATACGCGACGCCGGGGCCTGGCCCGGATTTCCGGACGTGGCTTTGATGCGCGCGATTGACGCCGGAGGGGTCCCCGGCCCGCGCATGTTTCCGTCAGGTCATTATATTTCAATCACCGGTGGTCATTGTGATGTCACCGGTTTTGCCCCGGGCATAATGGAACTTGGTCCCAATCAGGGCATTGCCAATGGCGTGGATGAAATCCTGCGCGCGATCCGCTACCAAGCCAAGCATGGTGTCAAAGTGATCAAGGTCTGCGCGACGGCTGGGGTTTTTTCAAAGGGTGACAACCCGGGCGCGCAACAATATTCCGATGCCGAGCTTAATGCCATTGTCGAAGAAGCATCCCGCCACGGTCTGAAAGTCATGGCCCATGCCCATGGCTCTGAAGGGATTATGGCGGCCGTGAAAGCAGGCGTGGCCTCCATTGAACATGGTTCCATGCTGACCCCGGAAATTATACGGGAAATGAAAAAGCGTGGGACTTTTTATGTGCCGACGATTTTTCTCAACGATATGCCCTTGCCGCCGGACACGCCGGAATGGACGGTTAGGAAAAATGAATTTTTAAAAGGCCATGTCGAGAACAGCTTCAAACTGGCCTTGAAAGAAGACCTCAATATCGCCTTCGGATCAGATGCGGGGGTTTTAAAACATAGCGAAGCCGGTAAAGAATTTGAAGCCATGGTGCGCCGCGGTATGAGCCCGGCCCAGGCCTTGCAAACGGCGACCACAGATGCTGCAGATCTGTTGGGTGTATCGGACCGGGGAGAAATCAAGACGGGACAGTTCGCTGATATTATTGCCGTAAAAGGCAATCCGTTAAACGATATAACAGAAATGGAACGGGTCGTTTTCGTCATGAAGGGCGGAGAGATTGTGAAGTCCAAAATTTCAAATTGAAATTTAAATAGACCCAACCGAAATGACATCGGACTTTTTTAGATATCTGCTTTTCCCTTTTTTCACGCGTGAACGTGAAAATCTGAGCGCGCCACAAGCCATAGCAATTGCAAAGCTGCTTTTTGTGGTCTTTCTAATCGCGATTATCGGCTCCCTTTTCGCGTCGGGTATTTATACCGCAAACGGACTAGAGCGTCCCGAAAACCAGCTAAGTGATAGAAATTGGAATGCGACTCTTTTATTGGTCGCATGTGTTATTGCGCCCTTTGTTGAAGAATTGATTTTTCGGTCGTGGATCGGCAGCCGATTTGGCCTGATCTATTTGTTTCCGGTATTTATGCTGATTTGGTGGTTATTATTTGCCCGTGTGTTTGAGCTATCGCCGGGTTCGAGTTCACTCGTGATCTGGGCGGTTATATCGATCATTTATGTCAGCTATTTCCATAAGAGCGGGGCGGAGAAGGACACTAAGATCCAGGCAGCCTTTCCATTTTTATTTTGGGCGTCTTCGATCGGTTTTGCCCTGATACATCTGGGAAACTATCCAACTGCATCTATAGGTATCCTGTCTGGATTACTGGTCGTGCCGCAGCTCATTTCTGGCGCGGCCTTCGGATATATCCGTATGCGGTTCGGGTTTATAGCTGCCGTCTTGAGCCATAGCAGTTGGAATACTGTATTGCTGTCACTACTGGCACTCAGCTAGAAAGGTTGACATTTAACTCTATATATGTAGAGTTAATGCATGACCCGTCGCCGCGCTCCTTCGAAATCCACGCTTTTAGTCCTGGCTCACCTGAGTTCGCAATCCGACTATGGCTATGCGCTAATGAAGGCGACCGGCCTTAAATCGGGAACGCTTTATCCCATTTTAATGCGTCTGACGGATCGAGGATATCTGACGTCTACTTGGGAAACGTCCTCCCATAATGGCCGTCCTGCCCGCCAACGATATGAGCTGACGGGCCAGGGGAAATGTTATGCACGAGACGTGTTAACCCCAAAGCTTCAAATCGAATTGATGAAAGGTATTGCCATATGAGCACAACGCCTAATTTATGGTTGCTGTGGGCTTCAAAACTCATGCCTGTTCAACGCGCTGAATGGATGCAGGCCATGGAAAGTGAAATGATGGAACTTTCCGGACCTGACGAGCGGGCTGCGTTTGCGCGTGGATGTTTTCTTGCGGCTCTCAAAGAGTGGGCGCATAGTCGAAAAGGTCTAAGTATCATAGCCAGAATTGGCGGTGCGACCTTCCTTGGAGCGTTAAGTATTTTTGGTATTTCGGCGGCTTCATCAATGGCATTAGTGCCAGGTCAAGAATACGCATCTCAAACGATTATAGGCTTATGCGTTATTTATTTATGCTCTGCCATCCTTCTCTTAACATCTTTAAAGGGGTTGAAAGTTTTTTCCGCTGTTGGCTTTGTAGGGGGTCTCGCAATTTCGCTATTAGTCAGAAATACGCAGACAAGTGATGCTGGTTATTATGCTGAGTTTCAGTCTGCCATTTATTTAGAGGCGTCAGGATTGATGGGGGTATTGTTTTTAGCAACTCTTTATCTAGGCTTTCTCTATTCGCCTGATGAACCCGATTTCATTCCAAACGGATGATGGCGCTAAGCTTTCCCCTTGCCAAACCCGCCTGAGTAGCTTACGCGACGCCTACGGGTAAATTGGCTCGGAAAGCGCTTCTCTGATGGGGCGAACAGTACTGCGAAAGCCAACCTGCCTACTTTCCTGACATTATCGACCCAAAACCGCGCGTCTTTGCGCTTAACTCAGGAAAGGGCCCATTATGGCCACTGGAACAGTCAAATTTTTTAATGCCTCAAAAGGGTTTGGATTTATTTCGCCGGAAGATGGCGGCAAGGACGTGTTTGTTCACGTATCAGCTGTTGAAGCTTCAGGCTGCCCGCCGCTTACTGACGGCATGAAAGTCACTTTTGAAACCGAAGATGATCCGCGCGGCAAAGGCCCGAAAGCGGTCAATCTGGCTCTGGCTGCCGACTAAATTCAGTTTTAGCGACGGATTATTTACGCCCACGCGTTAGGTTGTTTGAAACAATCTGATTAAGTGGGGAATTCGTGCATCTAATTAAACTTAGCTTAAGCTTGGCTATTGTGGCATTCGCCGCCTGTGGCGGCGGGGGCGATAATAGCACCGTACCGGCCTCTTCTGGGGCCGGTCAATCCACCAATCAGGCCCCGGTTTTAGCCGTGCCCAATCAGGATCAATCGGCTCGGCTGGGCGAAGCCTACTCCTATGATGCGACCCAATCGGGCACCACATTTACGGATGCTGACGGGGATATTCTTTCTTATTCACTGAATTACGATCCTGCCGCCAATGGGTTGACGGATAGTGACGGGATAATCAGCGGGTCACCGTCTCAGGACGGGACCATATCCGTGACGATCACAGCCAGCGATGGCAATGGGGCTTCGGCCTCTGATAATTTTGATATTGTGGTCGCGCCCGCCGCCCAAACCAAGCCGAATATCCTGTTTATTATTTCGGATGATCAGGGACAGGATTCGTCAGCCCAATATAATATTTCGACGGATATTCCCGATACACCTAATCTGAATACGCTTGCAGACAACGGTCTGGTATTTGAAAACATGTGGGTCAACCCGGTTTGTTCACCGACGCGCGCCGCCCTGTTAAGCGGCAAGCATGCCCTGCGAACCAATGTGTTTGCGCCAGGCGATCCATTGCCGGCGGGTGAAACTATACTCCATGCCTTTTTAAGCTCTGATATTGCGACCCAGGACTATGAGAGCGCTCTGATTGGAAAGTGGCATTTGGGCGGTGGCAATAACGGACCAAATGATTTCGGCATTGATCATTTCGCGGGCATTACCGGCGGGGGCGTCAATGATTACTATAACTGGTCTCTGAACGTAAATGGCAGCGTCAACGCCAACACGAATTACGTAACAAGTGAGCTGACCAATCAGGCGATGGACTGGATTTCCGCTCAATCTGGGCCGTGGTTTTTATGGTTGGCTTATAATGCGCCCCATACACCGTTTCACTTGCCACCCGCAAATTTGCATAATCGGAACCTGTCGGGCGACGCCGCGGATATCGACGCCAATAGTCGGGATTATTATCTGGCGGCCATTGAAGCTATGGACACAGAAATTGGCAGATTACTTGATGCCATGCCTGCTAATGAAAGAGACAATACGCTTGTTATTTATATGGGGGATAATGGGACGCCGCGGGCGGCCACTGACCCTCTTGCTGATATTCGCGGAACAAAAGGGTCTTTATTCGAAGGCGGAGTTAGAGTGCCCTTCATGGCGTCTGGGGCAGGGGTGACCCGAAAAGGGGAGCGCGAAGATGCGATCATCAACCATACGGATATGTTTGCAAGTCTGGCGAGTTTTGCGGGGGCCAGTTTAGTCAATCATGAGGACGGACAAAATTTCTCAACCCTGTTTACAGATGATAGAGCGGCTCACCGCGATCATATTTATTCCGAAAATTCCGATGGCTTCATCATAAGGAATGATCGGTATAAACTGATCGAGCTTACGAACGGGTCTCAGTCCCTTTATGATTTGGACACGGACCCGGAAGAACAAGCCGACCTTTTAACCGGGACGGGTGATGTGAGCGCAATATTATCTGAACTTGAAGATGCGGCGGCAGCTATTCGGCAGTAAAGCGTCTTAGAGTTTATTGTGCGTGCCGTCACAAAAAGGCTGTCCATCCGTCATCTTGCAGCCACAGAAGAATTTTTTACCGTCTTTGTCTGCTGTCCACTTCATCGGTGTAAACGCGCTGTCCTTGTGGGAGCCATCGCAAAAGGGCTGATTGCCTGATTGTCCGCATGTGCACCAGAAATAAGATTTTCCTTCTTCCACCTCAATAGGGATAGGCGATTTCTGGGCAATGATAGGTTTATCTGACATTCTTTCCTCCTGGATCACTAATCATTAGGCTAAATATCAACATCTGACAAACTGACGATTATTTAGCATTTAATTCATCCACAATATCTGACGCGGTCATGGGCTGGGTCAGTATGTTTTGAAAGGCCTCCCAGTGGGCATTGTGCGTATTTCCCGAAGCGGCGATATATTCACGCACCAGATCCTTGCCCATATTGTAATTGATGACATAGCCGCGATAGGTTTCGATAAATCGAACCCGTTGTTCTGATTTTTCGGCACTGGCCAGATAATATTTCTGGATCAGCGGTATAGCCTCTTCGCGGGTTATTTTCCCGTCCAGATATTGCCGGGAAATCTCATTGGTCGCATGGGTAAGCTTGCCCGTCAGCCGACCGAGTTCAGCAAGTTTCTCCGCCTGGCTGGGGTCAAGTCCTGCCATCGGATAAAGCACGTCTTTTTCAAATTTGAGTTTCTGATCACCTGGAAACGCAAGTTCGATACCGTAATTTGCCGATCCCTCCGCTATGGGACCAAAAGGTCCAAATAAAGGCTGCACAGAATATTCAATCCACCCCCGCTCATTGACCAGTTCGCTTTCTACGAACAGGTTCCAGACATGGTGCCCCGGATAGCCTTCATGGCATCCCAGATCTACCGCCCGATCAATTATGATCGGGAAATCCGTATTCATTTGGATCAGGCTTTCATAATCGCCCTGATAATAATTATATCCTGACCAGGACTTATCGGTGACAAATTCCATATTGAACTTCTCTGATCCCGGTAGGTCATAATAGGCTTGCGTGCGGTTTCGGCATTCTTCGATCGCTCGGTCAAAAACGGGCTTAAGTTTATCAGCCGGAATGGCGAGACTGTTTCGAAATTCAGTGACGCGGTCGGCTAATGGCGCATCCCCCGGGAGCAAGCGGTCGATCTCGGCGAGGGCGCTGTCAAATTGTGACAAATCATAAACCGGGGGCACTACGTCGTAAATGTCGGAGACTTCCTGATTAAATGAAACCGGCAATCCGCGCACGACGTCCAGACGGGTCGCCATGGCCCGCGCCTGCTTGATCAATTGTTCCAAACGGATGTTTTTGTCTGTATTTTGGGCTTCAAGCGCTGCCAGGCTTTCGCGCAGGACTTGAACTTGATCTGCCAGATCATCGGGTGTTTGCGCATTAGAGGCGGCCTCTTCTTTCCATTGAGCCGGCCCTGAATAAGCATCGACAAAATTAGGGTCATGTTGGCCGATGGCCAGGGTCAGTTTGATGAAGGTGATCGCGTATTGGTCCAGCGGGTCGGCAAAGGTCCACTCTGTTTCGTTTTCCAAATTCTTATTAACCCAGTCCAAAATCGATAATTCGGTTGCTGAGCGATCATAGATAGCGATGGCGGCTTGATCGTCGGGTGCTGAAGATGGGTTTGAACAGGCCGACAATGAAAGTGATAAAGCCAAAGCCGTCGATAGAATTAAGTTGCGCATCAATTCGTTCCTAAAGTTTTCAAAAATCTAATACTCAGTCTCTTGAATGTCGAGCCGAGACCTCTTTAATATAAGCATTACATTCCCCCGCCAATTTCGGCAAAATATAAAAAGGATAAGCCATGACCCTACGCATTAATTCTGAAGTTCCCAATTTCACGGCCGACACAACGGCGGGTGAGATCACTTTTCACGACTGGATAGGGGATGGCTGGGCTGTTTTGTTCTCACACCCCAAGGATTTCACCCCCGTGTGCACAACTGAGCTCGGCTATATGGCGGGCCTGGCGGGCGAGTTTGAAAAGCGCAACACGAAAATCATCGGTATTTCCGTTGACCCGGTTGAGAGCCACCATGCCTGGAAAGAGGATATTCGCGATGTTTCCGGTCATGATGTCTCTTATCCGCTGATCGGAGATCCGGAGCTTAAGGTTGCCAAAGCCTTTGATATGCTACCCGAGGATGAAGGCAATTCTTCTGAAGGGCGAACGGCCGCTAATAATGCCACCGTCCGTTCAGTCTTCGTTATTGGCCCGGACAAAAAGATCAAGCTGATGCTGACTTACCCCATGACCACGGGGCGGAATTTTGATGAAATTCTGCGGGCTATCGATTCCATGCAATTGACCGCCAATCATTCTCTCGCCACGCCTGCGCAGTGGCAACCCGGCGACGATGTGATCATCAGTCCGGCCGTTTCCAATGAAGACGCCAAAGAACGCTTTGGTGAATTTACGACTGTGAAGCCTTATTTGCGGACGATTCCACAGCCCAAAGGTACGTAAACGCGTCAAATTTGAGTGCAATCAGCCGGGCTTCTTGCCCGGTTTTTTTATGACATCAAATCGACCATTGCCCCCAGGGCTCCGCCTTTGCTACAAACTGTCTATGGGTCTTCTGATGTGGGATAAGTAATATATGGCAAAACACCGTCTGCATCCGATCCCTAAGCCGCCCGGACTTCCGGTACTGGGCAATATCACCTCTATCGATACAAATGCCCCGCTACAGCATCTTATGCGTATGTGCGAGGAGATGGGGCCGATTTTCTACCTCGACATGATGGGCAAGCCCATGGTGATTGTTTCGGGGCCGGAACTGGTACGTGAGCTGTGCGACGAAAAACGATTTGATAAAACCGTACGCGGCGCTTTGCGCAGATTAAGGGCGATTGGCGGGGACGGCCTGTTTACCGGTGATACCAAGGCGCCCAATTGGGGCAAGGCTCATAATATTTTGATGCCGACCTTCGCGCAAAAGGCCATGAAAACCTATCTCCCCATGATGATCGATATTGCCGAGCAGTTGATGAATAAATGGGAGCGGCTCAATTCGGATGATGAGATTGATGTTCCCCATGACATGATCGGCCTGACGTTGGACACGATAGGTCTGTGCGGGTTTGATTATCGGTTCAACTCATTTTACCGCGAGGGCTTTCACCCTTATATTGACGCTATGAGCCGTGTGCTCGAATTGTCCATGAAGCAAACAGGTCTGCCCTGGGAGGATGTAACCCTGCGGGCCGAGATGGCGCAGCATAAACGCGACGTGGCTTATATGAATAAGCTCGTCGACGATATTATTCGCGAGCGTCGCAAATCCGGGGGCGATCAAAACGATCTTCTGAACTTCATGCTCGCCGGTGAAGACCCGATGACCGGGGAAGGTCTTTCTGATGAAAATATTCGCTTCCAGATCAATACGTTTTTAATCGCGGGTCATGAGACCACATCGGGTTTACTTTCTTTCACCCTGTATTATCTGCTTAAAAACCCCGACATTCTAAATAAGGCCCGCGCCGAAGTGGATGAGATTTTAGGGCACGATATTTCTATCCCGCCGAGCTACGCTCAGATCGGCGAACTTGAATATGTGCGGGCAATTTTACTGGAAGCGCTTCGATTATGGCCGACTGCGCCGGCTTTTTCAGTTGCGCCATATGAAGACGAAATTATCGGAGGCAAGTACCCGATCCCGAAAGGTATGTTCACAACGGTTCTGGTGCCAAGCCTGCACCGGGCTAAATCGGTCTGGGGTGATGAGCCCGAAAAATTCAACCCTGACAATTTCTTGCGCAAAGCCGAGGCGGCCCGGCCGCCGGAATTTTACAAACCTTTTGGCAATGGGCAGCGGGCCTGTATTGGCCGTCAATTTGCCATTCAGGAAGCGGTCCTGGTGTTAGGTATGATTTTGCAGCGTTTTCAGCTGTTTGATCACACCGATTATCAACTGGATATCAAAGAGACGCTTTCGTTGAAGCCTCATGATTTCCGCATTAAAGTCCGCCCGCGCCCGGAGGCTTTTCGAGGGACTGGTCCCGTGCCAGGTGCTGACATGCCCGAACCGCAGACAGGCAAAACGGCCATGCGGCCTAAACACGGCACACCGCTTTATGTTTTGTATGGATCCAATCTCGGCACGTCTGAGGGCTTTGCAATGCAAATGGCGCAAATGGGGGAAGTCAATGGATTTGATGTGACATTGGCCACCATGGATGAATATGCGGGCAATCTCCCCGATGACGGCGCGGTGGTGATAATCAGCTCGTCCTATAATGGAGCCCCGCCTAATAATGCGGCTAAATTTGTCGACTGGTTGAAACAGGCTGGGCCGCAGGCGGTTCATGGACTGCATTATACGGTTTTTGGATGTGGCAGTCGGGACTGGGCGGCAACCTTCCAGGAAGTGCCAAGATATATTGATCAGCGCCTTCAAGAGCTCGGGGGCGTGCCTTATCTGGAACGGGGCGAATCCGATGCCCGCGAAGATCTGGACGGTCAATTTCAGGATTGGGCCGCGGACATTTTTGTCGAGATCGGCAAGGCGCTGGATCTAAATACGGATTTCTCGACACCGATTGATCTGGCCCCGATGTATAAGATTGAATTGGCGGAAAGTGTCACCGCCAACCCGGTCGCGGCCAAAACCGGGACGCAACCGATGCGGATTATTGAAAACCGCGAATTGCAAACCCACAAAAAAGGTTCAAAATCCAGACGTTCAACTCGGCATATTGAAATTGAGCTACCAGAGGGTGTCTCATATCAACCCGGTGACCACCTATGTGTTGTGCCGGTTAATCCGCCGGAACTGGTGAAACGGGCTATGGACCGTTTTGGTTTTGATGAAGACGCCCATATTCGTATTCACACAAATAGTGAAATGCGCTCACCATTTCCAAGCGGGAGCACGTTTAGCCTAAAACGATTGGCGCAGGTTTTTGGTGAATTGCAAGCGGTCGCCACGCGCAGTGATGTCGGGCGACTGGCCGCCCATATTGAGTGCCCGCATTCTAAGCCGAAATTGGAAGCCTTAGCGGCGCCACCCAAAGATGGTGAAGATTTATATCGCTCGGAGGTGTTTTTAAAACGTCGTTCGGTTCTAGACCTTTTGGAAGAATTTCCCGCTTGTGATCTGCCGCTGGCAGTATTCCTGGAAATGATCCCGTTTATGAGCCCAAGATATTATTCTATTTCTTCCTCGCCTAATACCAAACCCGGGACCTGTGCAATTACGGTCGCTGTGGTCGAAGGTCCTGCGCGGTCCGGTCACGGTGATTATAAAGGCGTGTGTTCCAACCATCTGGCGGATGCCCGGATTGGTGATCGGATACAGGCCGTGATCAAGGCTCCGGCAACGCCATTCCGTCTACCCGAAGATCCCAAGACGCCGATTATTATGTTCGGGCCGGGAACAGGAATTGCCCCGTTCCGCGCCTTTGTCGAAGAACGCCGTGTCCTTAAGAAGAAACGCCTCAAGCTCGGTGACGCTATGTTGTTCTTTGGCTGTCGTCATCCTGATCAGGATTTCCTTTATCGGGACGAATTGGAGCAAGCAGATAAGGACGGATTGATCACGCTCCACACCGCGTTTTCTCGCCTAAATAAAGACAGGATTTATGTTCAGGACGTTCTGCGCGAACACCAACCGGCGGTTTGGAAGCAGATTGAGGCCGGAGCCATCATTTACATCTGCGGCGACGGTGCGGCGATGGAACCCGATGTTAAGCGTGCCCTGACCAATTTATATGCGGCGGAAAAGGATGTTTCCTTTGCCGAGGCGCAAATATGGATGGAAAACATGGCCAAAGACGGTCGATATGTCCTCGATGTCTGGGCCGGGAATTAAATAAATTCAAAATCTACGACGGATTTTTCCGCCTGCGCCGTTAGTAGAATAATAACAGCGCCAAGGAGGACATCATGATAAAGCGCAGCTTAATCATTGCGGGTATTTTTACGTTCATGGCGGCGCCGGCCTATGCGGGCCCGGCTGAAAATCTGGACCGGCTGGACCGTCGATTAGATCGCCTTGAGCGGCAGGGGGCCTGGGCGCAGGGCAGTCGGATGGACCGGGTTGAAGACCGGATTGACCGATTTGAAGATAAGGTGGATCGGCGGGAAGATCGCCGCGACAGAGCTGTTAATAATGGTTGGCGTGATCGTTTGGAGGACCGCGCAGACAAGCACGAAAATAAACGTGATCGACGGGAAAACAAATGGGACCGCCGGAGATAATCGCTCTCCCCATAGACTTAAGAGCGAATGGAAGGCGAGCCGAAAGGTTCGCCTTTTTTGTAATTCAGGACGCCAAAGGCAGCTCGAAATTATGACCATGAGGGATCGGTGCCATCCCTGACTTTTGGCCATTGGTCTTAGCTTCGCTGCGCCACGTAAAGATTTTCGCCAGCGGACTGCCGGGCAGGCAGTACCAGCGCTTCACCGCCGGATCCCACCTTGCGCCCAGTTT
>JAHDDX010000032.1 GCA_020629135.1 Hellea sp. | reverse complement strand
ACCAGCTTAGGTAGTTTTGGGTCTGGTCGCCTCAGTGCAGCTCCTCTTAGCGGCATATGTGAAGCTAACGCATAACGAGATTTCGTCAATAAACAGGAGCGTTATTTATTCGGACTTATCCACATTATGAGAAATTTCTTGTGGATAAGCGAATAGGAATTAATTGGCGTTTGCTTTTTCCAAGGCATCCGACAATTCAAGCCATTTATCTTCAAGCGCGTCGAGACGTGATTGAATAGTGGCGCGGGTTTGTGACAGCTCAACGGCCTGATCCGGATTATCCGTAAATATGTTGGGCTGGGAGAGCGCGGTGTCGATTTTCGCTAATGTGGCTTTGCCCTTTTCCATATCCGTTTCAATTTTGGCAATGGCTTTGCGTAACGGCGCAATTTTGGCCCGGGCATCAGCCGCTGATTTCCGAGCCGCAACACGGTCATTTTCAGGGTTGGCTTTGGTTTTTTTTGTGGGTTTGGATTTCTCAATCTGGAATTGTCGGTAGTCTTCGAGCGAGCCCTCATAGGGCGCGACCGTGCCTTTATCGACAAGCCATAGTCGATCAACGACAGATTCAAGTAAGTTCCGGTCATGGGAAATGACCAAAACAGCGCCTTCATAAGTATTCAGGGCTTTAATCAGCTCTGCGCGGCTATCCATGTCTAAGTGATTGGCGGGTTCATCCAGAACCAGAAGATGCGGCGCGTTAAAGCTGATCAGGGAAAATAATAGCCGGGCTTTTTCACCGCCGGACAGTTTTCCAGCAGCCGTTTCGGCTTTTTCATGGCCCAGGCCAAAGCGGGCGAGCCGGGCCCGCCTTTGGGCTTCGGTGGCGTCTTCCATCAAATCGACGACATGATCATAGGCGCTTTTGGACAGGTTAAGCTCATCAATTTCATGTTGCGCGAAATAGCCGATCCGCAGTTTTTTATGCCGTTTGATAAACCCGTCCTGGGCTTCCAGAATTCCCATAATGGCTTTAGCGAAGGTCGATTTACCCTGACCGTTTTTACCCAGAAGTCCGATCCGGTCATCGGGATCAATGCGGCAGTTAATACGGCTAAGAATATTGATACCCGGCTCATATCCCAAAGCGACGTCATCAAAGCGCAGGATAGGTGGTGATAAGGATTTGTTGGGCGAAGGTAGATCAATAGGCGGGATCGGGTCATCGATAATGGTCGCAACCGGTTTCATTTTCTCCAGCCGTTTAACCCGGCTTTGAGCCTGTTTGGCCTTTGACGCCTTTGCCCGAAAGCGAGTGACAAAGGCCTCCAAATGACGACGTTCGTCTTCTTGTTTGTCCCGCAGGGCCATGGACAGGCGCTGTTGTTCGCGGAGCTGGCGTTCAAAATTGTCATATCCGCCCGAATAGGCAAAGAGCTTGCGTGCCCGTAGGTGAGCAATATGGGTGACCGCTTTATTTAGAAAATCGCGATCATGGGAAATTATAAAGGCTGTGCCCGGATAGGTACGGATATGGGCTTCAAGCCAGACAGCGCCTTCAACATCCAAATAATTTGTCGGCTCATCGAGCAATAACAGGTCCGGCTTGGCGAACAACATGGCCGCCAAGGCGACCCGCATGCGCCAACCGCCAGAAAAGTCGGAGCAGGGTTTGAGTTGTTCTTCTGCAGAAAATCCGAGGCCGGAGAGTATCATCGCGGCCCGGGCCTCAGCCGAATAGGCGTCGATATCCGAAAGCCTTGTATGTATTTGGGCGATACGGTCTGGATCTGTCGCCGTTTCCGCTTCGACCAAGAGACTTGCCCGTTCTTTGTCCGCGGCCAGCACCGTTTCGATGAGACTTTGTGGGCCAGACGGCACTTCCTGATCAACCACGCCGAGCCGGGCGCCTTTGCGCAGCGCAATTGAGCCATCATCCGGGCTGATTTCGTTTTTTATCAGTCTGAACAGAGTGGACTTTCCGGTGCCATTTCGACCGACAAACCCCATTTTCATGCCTTGAGAGATGGCCAGAGTTGCCTGCTCAAAAAGCGGGCGGCCTTCTATCCGATAGGTCAAGTCGTTAATGTGCAGCATTTATGGCAATCCAAAAAATTCAGTGCGCTCACTATCATGGCTTCACATCCTGTCAAACGCTCGTTATAGAGCGCGCAAATCAGTGACAAGCGCCAGTAACAGGAGATAACCATGGCCGTGCAACGTACATTTTCAATCATCAAGCCGGACGCGACCGCCCGGAACATCACCGGTCTGATCAATGCCAAAATCGAAGAAGCCGGATTGCGGATCGTCGCTCAGCGCCGTGTTCAGCTGAGCCAGGAACAGGCTGGCAAGTTTTATGAAATTCACAAAGAGCGTCCGTTCTACAACGACCTGGTTGAGTTCATGACCTCTGGTCCAGTCGTTGTTCAGGTCCTCGAAGGCGAAGACGCCATTGCGCGTTACCGTGAAGTGATGGGCGCGACTAATCCGTCAGAAGCCGCACCAGGCACCATTCGTGCTGAATTCGCGAAATCTATCGACGCCAACTCTGTGCACGGTTCAGATGCGCCGGAAACAGCTGCCATCGAAATTCCGCAATTCTTCAGCGAAGACGACATCGTCGGATAATATTTCGGAGGTCACTCCGTCTTTTTCTACCCGGGTATGTTCCGCAAGGGCACCCGGGTATTTGATTCCGAGTTCAGGTGAATGGGATCAATAAAAGGAATTTCGAGCAGATAAGTATAGCCGATATTGAGATTGGCAAATCTCTGTCCCGCCTGATCCGTCGAAATCGTCACCGATTTTTTATAAGTTCCAAACATGGGCGCTTCGATATTGTCGGCCAGTACGGCCTCAATCTCAGCCTGGGTCGGATTGTTGAGCATCCGGGTCATACGGGCGGATTCTTCGACATAGCGCTGTGACATGTTCAGGCCCATCAGATAATTCCCGGCCACAAACACACCGAAAATACAAAATATCAGGATTGGGAAGACGACGGCACCTTCGATAGGCGCGGTGCCGTCGTTCCTGACCAACCAGTTTTTAAATCTATGTCCCATCATTGTCTTTCTAGCGTAGACGTGTGGTAACCGTCTCGGCGACAACGATATCGTCGGAGAAGAAATCAGCGGTTTTGTGATAAATAGTGATCTCAGCGAGCACACGCGCTCGGCCGCCAACTTCAGGGCAGTTAAACGGGCAAAGTTCGCCGGTATTGCTATAGCTGATTGTTTGTTTTTTATAATAAGTCGTCTCTGGCTTTTCGAAATCAAAGGGGATTTCCGTTACGCTGCCCTGGTTATCTGTTCTAGGGGCCTGGCACGCACAAACGGCTTCAATTTGAATGGAGTCTAATGGCAATTCTTCGCCATAAGCGTTTCGGATAACGTTTTTGGCTGCCGTGATCGGCGAGCTTTCCACATAGTCTGACAATGTCTTATCGAAGTTCGGGCGTAAGGTGCTGAGGTCCTTTTCCAGGGCGTAGTCTTGCAAGTACATTGTCCCGGACGAGATGGCAGAGGCGAGCTGTTGATGTTCGTGAACTTTGACGCCCATATTGGCCGAATACATTGTGGAAAACAGCAACATTGGTGAGATCAGCGCGAATTCGACAGAAATTGTGCCGGATTTGTCCTTAATCAGGGAAATAAGTTTTTTCATGGTCAGGTCCTTATTCAAAGAGGGCGACGCCATCTGCGCCACCGATTTCAGAAGTCCCAACCCCCGCACAATTCGTGTTTGTTAATTTTGTATTTCCAGTAAACTCAACCGTATAAGCAATCACATGCGTGCAATCGCTTGTCGAAGACGACGCCCCGTTGAGTTTAAGATCAATCGTCGGAAAATAGAGAACCCCCTCTATCGTCGACGTTTGATTACCATTGAGTGTCATATTGCTGCCAATGGGTGTCGTATCGCGGTCCGCATACATAACCACGCCAGAATATTCACCACTGGTCTTGGCGGACAAGTTTATCAGGCCGCCATTGATATTATTAAAAAGACCGCCATTCATAAAAATAAGCGTCACATTCTTACCTGTCAGAACTGACGCACTGGATTGAAGCGAAAGGTCAGCACCATCAAAAATAAAGGTTCCGCCGTCTTCCAAGACGTAAGTTCCATTGGTACTGATAGATTTGCAATAGCGGCCAGACGCCAGGGTTTCGACGGACTTGCTTTTCTTTTTTGGCTTAATACAGGGCATTGCCGCAACCCCTGCCGGAACGCTCAGGTCTGAATAGGGGTCGCTCATTTGCAGGGCGTGTTCTTCCGCGCCGGAACACGCGGTCAAGTTCATATCCTCTTCACCCAATATAGTTCCGATGGCGGAGGCACAATCGGCTGTAAAGCTTGCACTTCCGCTCATTTCCATGGCACCGGTCGCATAAGAATTGGAGTGCGCAGAACAACCAGTTATATCGATCTGTGCTGATCCAGAAATTTTCAGTCCAGGGCTTGCATCGGGGGACAGCGCCAGCACGCAAGCCGGTACGCCATCCAGAATTAAGGCCGTTGCGCGGATTTTGTGAGTGATTTGTTGGTCCAGGAAATATTTGCCAAGATAAAGCGGTTGATCCTGTTCAAGAATGATTTCAACACCTTTTTTGCCCACATAATTACCACTGATCGGCGGATTATGGGCGGTAATCTTCCCTATAGAAAAGTCGAATCCATTCTCGAAAGCATCGCCTTGCGCGGTCAATTGTGCATCAGCCCGATCGGCTAAAATACGGATTTCGCGGGCGGCTGCTATGGCCGCGTTATCGGCCATATTTTGCAGGCGCGATTTATTTTGATGCCAATGGCCGACTTCCACGGCCATCACAATGCCGCCTAAGAAAACCGGTATAGCCAAGGCAAATACCAATGTTGTGGACCCTTTGCGGTCCTTTGCAAACTGTCGAAGCATGTCCAGCCTCCGGCAGCCCTCCCGTGTCGTTGGCGTAGATGTGGTAATCTAAGAAACTGTTAAGAGGCAAGGTTAGCAAAGGGTTGAAAAGCCACATTTTGAACACATTTGGACCTGCACTCATTAATATGGGCGCGCGTAAACTCCGTTAACTATATTAAAAGTTTGGATGAAAATTATTCCGCTTCACTGTCAGAAACTTAGTTTTGAAGGGGATGTTTCCAAAGCCAGATTCGCGAAAAATCAGATCAATGAAACTGAGATTTATGGCGTGAGTGACGCGTAAAATTTTCACCTGTAATTCGGCTTTGTTTTTTTAGGTTTGATTAACCGTGAACTTTGACATTTTTTTGACACATTGTTCTTAGGTTCAGCACGGGTGGAGAACAGGTGTAGTGGGATATGAAACTCCTTAGGTCATTTTTGAACGATGTAAAAGGCGGGTCAGCTGTTGTTTTTGCAATCAGTTTGCCGGTTGTCATTGGCGCTATCGCCATGACGGTTGAGGTCGGTCACTGGCGTCAGTCAAAGGCGCGATTGCAAAATGCTGCGGATATGGCAGCGATTGCCGGTGCACGGCAACTAATCGTCGGATTGAATTCCAACAAGACTGTCGAGGAATATCAGTTTAACATATATATGGCCGCATTTGGCGATGCCTATGAAAACGGCTTTGATCGCTCAGCCGGAACGATTGTCGTCAACTCGCCGCCAAAGTCCGGTGAATATACCGGCCAAGACGGTGTCGAGATCATTGTAAGACAAAAAAAGGAACGGGCTTTTAGTGGGGCGATCTTCAAGGATGATGTTTATGTATCTGCGCGGGCGGTGGCTCTTGCGATGGAGGGGATAACCGAGGCTTGTGTGTTGTCTTTGAGCGAAACGGCTGGACCCGCGCTGAGCGTATCAGGTTCGGCTGCGTTGACACTCAATGGATGTTCAATTCGAAGCAATTCAAGCGCGGCGAATTCTATTGAAGCGGGCGGCTCCTCGAACATTACGGCGGATTGTGGTTATACGGTCGGTGGCGCAAGTACTGGCTCCAATTTCACGCCGACAGACCCGGAATGCACGGGCATTAAAACTCGTGTCAGCCCGCTGACAGACCCTTATGGTCACGTGGAAGCACCAAGTGCAGCTGAATTGGCGGCTATGGGCTGCAAAGACCAAAAGGATCTGGTGAACGTTCATAAATGGGAACGCCATATGCCGGCAGGGCGCTATTGCGGCGATGTCAGGTGGAAAGATCTCCTGACCTTAGAAGATGGCGGAACTTATTATTTTGACGGCGCAGATTTAACCTTGAGTTCCGGATTTGCGGAAATGACTGGTCGGAATGTAACATTGGTATTTTTAAATGGCGGTACGTTTAGTAATGCAAATTCTGGTCATCTTGATCTGACAGCGCCAACAACGGGCGACTATGCTGGCATCGTGTTTTATGGAGATCGTCATACTAGCGACCCGACCCAGACAGTCCGAGTAGCTGGAAATGCGACGTCTTCAATTGAAGGTGCGGTTTACTTCCCAGTAAACGCCTTGGAATATCGCGGGGGTTCAACCGGTTCAAGTGGGTGCACACAAGTGATAGGCAACACTGTCGATTTTGGGGGTAATGCCTCTTTGACGAATACAGATTGCGGAAAATTCGGGGCCGAGTCGCTGGGCGGAAGTTCAAGCGGAGTAACTTTGTTCGAGTAAAGCTATGACCCGTTATTCTTTTATACATCTTGTAAAGTCATTTAGCCAAAAACGCGATGGAGTGATCTCGGTTGAGTTTGCCATCATTGCGCCGTTTTTGATCACGGCAATATTAGTTGCCAGCAATCTGGCCTTTACAATTGTCAATCACCAAAAACTGGCGGCGGCTGTGAATACCAGCGCAACTTACCTTCAGGATCATGTGGCTGAGGCCGGCACCGGTAGCATAGGAAAGAAAGAATATGATGATCTGGGCGGTCAAATTGACAATAAGGTCAAACGCACCGCCAAACTGATTGTCGAAGAAGCGTTTGGCAAAGAAATTCAGGGCTCTGGCGCGGATGTGAATTTTTACTGCGCTTGCCCTCCGCCATTGTCAGATACACGCGGCATTTATGACGGTGAAATTCCTTACTATGAATTTTCTTCTATCTCTATGGGGAACGGTTCGGATGTTTGTCCGACGGCTTGCGAAGCCAGCGGCGAGCCACAGCGGGTTTTAGCGAAAATTGAAGTCAGCTATGATTCTTATAATCTATTTGGCACCAAGAAAACCATTTCTGAATCAATTGTAACACGGTTGCGCTAATATGAAGACCTTCTGGAAAAAATTACGCGATATTCGTTCCAACAATGACGGGGCTTCGGCGGTTGAGTTCGCCTTTATAGCGCCTGTTATTGCCATGGTCGTGTTTGGGGCCGTTGAAACCGGGATATTCTTTATGGGTACCCATCAGGCTCAGGAAGCCACCGAAGATACAGCACGCCTTGCCAGAATGGACGGCCTTCAAACTGAGGAAGATCTATTGGCGCTGTTAAATCAAGAAATCGGCACGCCCATTGGTGGAAAATATCAAACCAGCGTGGTGATTGTCAGTGCGCATGGTGAAAGTTTCGCTGATATTTCGGTGCAATATGACTATTCACTACATATTCCGTTTATGGACAAGTTTCCGTTTAAAACGCAAACTGGAACACGGGTTCTACTTCGCGATATTTAATCGTTGATTGGCCACGCGTTCCAATCCTTTGATATAAAGCTGATGCTCGACGGGAATTAAGCGGGCGGCCAATGTCTCCGCCGTGTCTCCATCTTGAACTATTATACTGTCCTGCGCGATTACTGCGCCCGCATCCAGGTCTTCATTGACAAAATGGACTGTGCAGCCATGGATGTCATCCCCGGCATCCAAAGCCCGCTGATGGGTGTTCAGGCCTTTATATTTTGGCAGCAATGAAGGGTGGATATTGAGGATTTGATTTTCCCACCGATTGACAAACCAAGGGGACAGGATGCGCATAAATCCGGCACAACAGATTAGCTCGATTTTGGCATTCTTTAGGGCTGCATCAAGTTTTTTCTCAAATTCTCGGCGTGAAGAAAATTGTTTGTGATCAATGGCGATAGCCTCAATCCCAAGGTCTCGAGCTTTCTCAAGACCGGCCGCGTCAGAAACATTTGATATGACCAGCGAAATCATGGCTGGAAATTCGACCGCCTGGGCCGCGTTGGCCAGGGCAACCATATTGGATCCCCGCCCAGAGATTAAAACGGCCGTATTGACCTTAGTCATTCTTGCCCACTAATCGTCCTAGATTATAAGCTGGTTCGCCGGCCTTATGCAGGGCGTCCATCACTGCGTCTTTGTGGCTTGCGTCAACCGCCAGGATCATCCCGATGCCGCAGTTAAAGGCGCGGCGCATTTCAGCTTCGTCTATATTGCCGGTCTCTTGCAACCATTCAAATACGGTCGGACGAGCCCAGGCATTAAAATCGATTTCTGGCCCCAAATGGTTAGGCAGCATACGTGGCGTGTTATCGGTAATGCCGCCGCCGGTTATATGAGCCAGACCTTTGATCAGGTTATTACGGATCAGCGGGATAAGCGCTTTGACATAAATACGTGTGGGTTCCAGGAGTGCTTCTGCCAGAGTTTTCTCAGTTGCGAATGGGGCAGGATCCGACCAATCAAGGCCCGAGACTTCCACTACCTTTCGGATCAGGGAATAGCCGTTTGAATGCGGACCGGAAGAGGGCAATCCTATTAATACATCACCTTCGGTCATCGTGTCGAGCGTGGGTAAAAGCTGACCTCGTTCGGCGGCACCGACAACAAATCCTGCAAGGTCAAAATCATCCCCATCATACATGCCTGGCATTTCCGCGGTTTCGCCACCGATTAAGGCACATCCGGCCTGTCGACATCCTTCCGCTATGCCCGAAATAACGTCAGCCGCTTTATCGGTTTCCAAATGGCCGGTCGCGAAATAGTCGAGGAAGAAAAGCGGCTCGGCGCCTTGGGCCAAAACATCGTTCACACACATGGCGACCAGATCGATACCAACGGTATCCAGCTTTCCGGAAGTAATGGCTATTCGAAGCTTGGTGCCGACTCCATCAGTCCCGGAGATCAGGACCGGATCAGTAAAGCCTGCGGCCTTAAGGTCAAATGCTCCGCCAAACCCACCGAGCGCAACTTCGGCGCCAGGGCGTCGGGTGGATTTCGCCATGGGTTTGATCCGATCGATAAGCGCTTCGCCTTCGTCGATATTGACCCCGGCATCTGCATAGGTCAGTCCGTTTTTAGTTGTATCGTTCGACATACTGATTCCTGTATCGTCAATCCGCCCCGTTACAATCGTAATTTTGCCCAATTCGCAAGCAAAGAATGCGTTTCACTGCGAATGAAAAGCAAAAGAGGCTTTAAATGCGCTGCGAAGCAATATATTCAACCGCTATGAACCGAATTTTTGTAACATTTTTGAGCGTTTTACTTTCAGCTTTTTGGGCCGCATTCGCTTCTGCGGCGGATCCCTTTACCGTAACAGATATCCCTGTGGATGCGACCGGCGACAATGCAATTGAAGCACAAACGACAGCGATTTCCGAAGGACAGGTTTATGCGTCGGAGATACTGGTAGCACGGGTGACTATTCCGTCTGAGCGGGCATCTAAAGGCGTCCCGCCTTTAACCCCTGAAATTGTAGCGCCAATGATCCGGGCGCTCAGCGTCGCCAATGAAAAGCGGTCTACCAACCGTTATCTCGGCGATATTACAGTGGCTTTTAACCCCAGCCAGGTTCAACAGTTTTTACGATCCAGCGGTTTGACAATGGTTACGACCCAATCAAGGGATCGTATGGTCTTACCAGTTTATAATGGACAAATCTGGAGCAATAATAATTGGACGCGGGCCTGGGCCAGTAATGCGTTTTCTAATTCACTTACGCCAATCCGTCCTTTTGATTATGCGAGCGGTAATAGCGCGATTATAGATTCAGGGGCTGCGAGCGAAGCTAACCTTGCGGCGCTGCGCCAGGTCGGTGCGCGGTTCGGTGTGGAACAAATTTTAGTAGCCGAAGCCAGCGGGGGCAGCGGCAATGTCAGTGTTAAACTGACGGATATTGCTCTTGATACGGGGCAGAAACGAAATCTAGGGCGGATATCATCACCGGATTTCACCAGTGCGGCCTGGGAATCGGCAGAGCGCGTGGAAAATGACTGGAAAGAAGCCTCTGTGTCTTTGGCGCAAAATGCCGAAACCATGTCGGTATCTGTGCTTTACCGGAGCCATCAAGACTGGATGCAGTTACAGGATGTTATCAATAACTCTTCGCAAATTCAGGACGCACGATTAGACGCCTTGTCAAAAGACGGGGCGCTTATGAATATTACCTATGGCGGGGATCTTGAGAAACTCGCTAATGAGCTGGCATTTAAGGGCGTTGAAATGAAACGTGACCCGAAACTGGGGGTTATCATCTATCGCCGGGGACGGATATAAGTTCCGAATGAAACGGTGAGCATCCAAATTCCACTGGATCTGAGCCCCGATCCGGACTTCAGATTTGAAAACTTTATTGTGAGCGACACCAATGCCAAAGTTGTTGAACGATTGAGGAATTGGCCCGATGCTGGCTTCCCAATTTTAATTTTGTTGGGGCCAAACGGCGTCGGTAAAACGCATTTGTTGAATGCATGGAAGCGGATTGCGGTCAACACCGTGGAATATTCCGGTCCAAATATGGCGGAGATCGCCAAACTCATGGATTTGAATGTTTGTTTTGACGATGCCCATTTAGCAGATGAGCAGACCTTGTTCACGCTCATCAATATGGCCTTAAACGGGGAAGTAAGGTCGCTATTGATGACGGCCACCGGACCGGTTGCTGATTGGTCCGTAGATCTGCCGGATTTACGTTCGAGGTTGTCAAATATCCCGACCCTTGAGATCCAGGCCCATGACGATCAGATTTTGGAACCTATTCTTAGGAAATTATTTGAAGATAAGGGCCGAACAGTTTCGGCCGATATCACGCAATATATGTTGAACTATTGTAATCGTTCAATTTCCGCATTGCGCCAAGTTGTCGACCTTTTGGACTTGTCCGCCCGCGAACAAAAGAAAGATCTGACTAAGGCTTTTGCAGTTCGGACTATTAAAATGATGTCGTTAAATTAAAACGGGCAGGGTGATGTGACGCTAATCCACCCGCCGCCATTCGGGTGACGAAATTCCAATTTTTCAGCATGCAATTGCAGGCGATCTGCAGCTTTGAAAGCGTCCTCATGCGCATAAAAACTATCTCCCAGGATCGGATAGCCCATAGCCAGACAATGGACCCGAAGTTGATGGGAGCGCCCGGTCTTGGGCTGCAATAGCAGGCGGGTAGAAACATGATCACGATCAGTAACCTGCCAATCAGTTTGCGCAGCTTTTCCGCGCTCAAAGCAAACCATTTGACGCGGACGATTGGGCCAGTCTGTAATCAGGGGCAGGTTCACATGACCGCTCTCACCGTCGACATTGCCCCAAACCCGGGCCACATAGGTTTTCTCGGTTTGCCGTCTTTCAAACTGCAATCCGAGATGACGTTGCGCGTTGGCATTGCGTGCAAAAATCATGACGCCCGATGTCGGGAGATCTAAGCGGTGGACAAGCAAAGTTTCTGGAAACTGAGCTCGAAGCCGGGTCTCGAGACAATCTTTATGTTCAAGATCTTTACCGGGTACAGATAATAAACCACTGGGTTTATCTACGGCGATCAAATCCTCATCCAAATGGAGGATGTTCAGATCGCCTTTGGGGGGGGTATATGAAAACGCCCGCTTTGGAACGGGCGCTGAAAAACTACTCATGTGAGGACTATAAAGTTTATTGCGCCTTATTCAACATGATGGGTTCGCCAAAACCAAGAGCCTGTAAACGGTCAGCCTGGCTCTCTGCATCCCCGACGATAAGATAACGCATATTACCAGGTTGCATATGCGTGTCAGCCAAGGCTTTAAAATCTTCGAGGGTCATATTTGAAATCATTTCAGCATTGCGGGCGCGATAGTCGCTCGGGTAATCATAGGCCGAAATCTCATTGACCATACCGAGCTTGTCACCGAGCGTTTCTGATTTCAGGGCCTGACCACGAAGCAAAGCATCCTTCATCATATCCAGATCTTCCTGAGTGAAGTCCGGGCCATAAGTGCCGACTATGTCCTTGATCAATTCGAGAGATTCCAATGTCACATTAGTTCGAACGCTTGAGCTGATCGCAAAGGTACCATTGTCCTTTGCTCCGTTAAACCCGGACCGAATACCATAAGTATATCCCTTATTGACACGAAGCTCGGTGTTAAGCTCAGACGTATAAATTCCGCCCAATGGAAAGTTTATCGCGCGCGCGACGGGATATTCCGCCGCGACTGCCGAGAGCGCCGGACGTTCAATGCGCAGGACTGACTGCTTGGCACCAGGGACGTCGTAGAAATAAATCTCGGCGTTATTGACTGGATTAAGCGGGGCCAGGTCCAGGGCAGGCTGCGCTGGCCTGTCGAGGCTTTCAGCGAGTTTTGAAAATGCCGATTTTACATTTGCCGCATCGACATCGCCAGCGACACGAATTTTGGTGCCGTGCTGGGTATAGGCCGTGTTATAAAAGGCCTTCAAATCATCAAGCGTAACTGTCTCGAGTTTATCCTTGGGGCCATAAAACGCATAGCTAAGAATATGGCCTTCTGGGTAGCGGAGTTTGGCCATTTCACGAGACGCGATAGAATTAGGGTTGCCCGCGCGCTGATCAATTTGATTGCCAAAGCTGCGCTTTAACAGGTCAAATTCCTCTTCGTCCCAGCGCGGCTCCAATAACATTTCCTGAACCAGGTCTATGGTCTTTTCGAAATTGCGTGACAGCGTGCTACCGCGGACAAAAGTTCCTGATGAACTTGTGCTTATATTGATCTCCGATCCTAAAGACTTAATTGCGTCTTCAAGCTCCGCAGTGGTCTTGTTCGCCGTGCCTTTTTCCAGCATGGCCGAGGTCAAATCAGGAATTGCGGGCTTTGCGAAATCACCCCGTTCATTGCCGGCATCAATCCGTATCGAAAAATTGACCAAAGGGGTCTCGCTGCTTTCTATTCCGAAAATCTCAATTCCATTGGCCAGGCTGGTTTCCCAGACCTTGGGTGAGGGTAGATCGTAAGACGCACCAAATTCCGGCTCAACACTGCGGTCAAAACTAGACGGTGTTGGATTTTCAATCACGCGAGCAGCTGGATCAAAATCGACCGGAGCGCCTTCGCCGGCAACGATTTTTTCTTCAACCACATCCGCTTTTACCGAACCGTCTAGCATTAGATCAAGCTGCCCTTTAGGAACAAAGCTTGTGAAAAGGCGGGGCTTGTCTTTGATGTAAAGATTATAAACCCGCATGACGTCTTCTGTGGTGACAGATTGAATGCGTTCAATATCGGTTTTGAAAAAGCCCGGATCGTCTGTGAACAGATTATATTCGCCAAGCCCGATAGATTTTCCGAGTGCGCTTTGGATCTCTCCGTAAAAGTCGACTTCCTGTCCGGCTTTGATCCGATCCAGGTCGGCTTGAGAAATACCATTGGCCTCAAATCGGGCAAATCCGGTTTCCAGGGCCGGGATCAGGCCATCAATATCTTCACCATCATTGGTTGAAATGAACAGATAGGCTTCACCGGAAATTTCTTTGTCATAATGAAACCCGGCCACATTTGATGTCAATTTTTGCTCATCGATCAGAACTTCATTAAGAGGAGCCCGTTTGCCGCTTGTAAGGTAATCCATTAGGATTTCCAGCGCATAGCTGTCTGGATGAAATTGCTCAACTGTAGGCCAAACCATGGTCAATTGAGGGACGGTCGCGAAACCGTCTTCATGGAAAAGCTTGATGTCCTCGGTTAACACGCCGGCGCGCGGGGCATAGGGTTCAATGGCTTCGCCGCGCGGGATCTCGCCGAAATACTTTTCAACATATTCTTTAGCTTCTGCGACATTGAAATCGCCAGCGATCGTCACGGTGACATTGTTGGGGACATACCAGCGCTTGTAAAAGTTCTGCACATCTTCGAGAGTCGCCGCATCCAAGTCCGCCAAGGAACCAATGACCTGCCAATTATAAGGATGATCCTCAGGGTAAATGGCTTTGTTGATAATGTAGAAGTTATGGCCATAAGGCTGATTGTCGACCCGCTGACGTTTTTCGTTTTTGACCACCTGTTTTTCATTGTCGACCACATCTTGGGAGACTGTTTTAATGAAATATCCAAGCTTGTCCGCTTCTGCCCAAACAATTTTCTCTAGCGCGTCCTTTGGCACGGCTTGGAAATATTGGGTCATGTCATGGGTGGTGAACCCGTTGGTGCCTTCGCCGCCTATCCGGGTGTTCATTTCATCCAGTCCGCCATAGCCCAGGCTTTCAGAATCCAGGAACAATAGATGCTCAAACAAATGGGCGAATCCTGTGCGTCCGGCAATTTCACGCCCGGACCCAACATGAGCGGCAAGATCTATGGCAACAACCGGATCAGACCGGTCCACATGCAAGACCACATCCAGTCCATTATCGAGGGTATATTTTTCAAAAGCGATCGATAGATTGGCTGATGAAGACGTGTTGTCTTCCGTGGGTTTAGTGTCAGACTTTGTTGAAGGGGATCCGCAGGCCGATAAGGCGATAATGCTGGCAGATAACAGGCTAATAGATAGTAAGCGCATGGGGTCTCTTTCCCGTAAATTTTAATTGGGAGCACTATGATCAATTCCTTGGCAGTGTCCACGCAATCAAGATGAAAAAATGTTTAGATTTGAGCGCTTTTCCCTGATTTCTGAATGCCAAATAAACCCTTGCATAGCGGCGTTGCACAAACGGCTCTTCAACCCTTTACAGTGACGTTCTACACCCCATATCGAAGACGTAATCAACACAGGAGCGAGTATGTTAGTCACGATGATGAAGGGTAAAATTCACCGGGCTGTTGTGACCCAGGCCGACCTCCATTACGAAGGCTCGATCTCGATTGATCAGGATCTGCTTGAATTGGCCGGTATCTTGCCCAATGAACAAGTTGATATTCTAAATGTGACGAATGGCGAACGCTTCACCACCTATGCCATCAAAGCCCCGCGCGGATCCAAAGTATTTGGGTTAAACGGAGCGGCGGCGCGCCGGGTTCAAATTGGTGATAAAATCATCATCATCGCCTATGCTCAGATGGAAGCAGAAGCCGCTAAATCCTTTGAACCGACTGTGGTGCTCATGGATGAGAATAATGTGGTGAATGAGAAAGCGGCTTAGGTCCTTAAGAAAAAAGCGCCCGAAGGCGCTCTGAAACTATTGCTTGATCGCAAAGGTCATATTGACCGTAACTGACAGTGTCTGCTCACCGGCGGCGACCGGTGTGCTTTCCGCCGTGTCCATGGCGGCTGCGCGCATCATCATCGGTTGAGGTGGTGAAAATCCACCGCCTCCTTCGCTGATCTGCATAATCCGGCCAAGGCCGACTCCGGCAGCATTCGCCATTTCTTCGGCTTTTTTGCGAGCTTTTTTGACAGCTTCTTTTCGGGCCTCGGATTGAGCGTCTTCCGGGTCTTTGATCGAAAAGGATACGCCGTTGATATTATTGGCACCCGCAGTCACAAGGGCATCCAGCATGGCACCGACCTTGTCGATATTTTCTGATTTAGCGGATACAGTATTTCGCGCTTCATAGCCCGTGATCTTTGGCGCTTGGCGGTTTGAATAATCATATCGCGGCTGCAGCGAAAGTTGCGATGTCTGTATGTGGCGCTTTTCGATTCCGGCTTTTAGCAATTCATCAATCGTGCGGTTCATTTGCGCGGCATTGGCTGACATAGCGCCTGATGCCGTCGAGGCCTGGGTGACCACTCCGGCCGAAACAGTCGCCGTATCCGGCACTTGATAGCTTTGGCCTGTGGCGCTGACACTGATTTGTCCGACGGGATTTTCGTTCATGTCAGAGCTCTGCGCATTGGCGCAACTGGCGGTCAAAAGCGTCGCCCCGACCAGCATTGAATACAACATTTTCATAGTTATTCTCCATGGCGCGATGATACAGAGCAGCTTCAAAAACACAATCCACCGCATTCAGTAAAAATACAGCGAAATATCCGGTGAAAAAACCTTTGCAAGCCGGGGAGGGCACGTTATACCGCGCGTCGCGTAACCATTTGGGGGTGAGTAGCTCAATTGGTTAGAGCCACCGGCTCATAACCGGTTGGTTGGGGGTTCAAGTCCCTCCTCACCCACCATTTTCCTGTTGAATTTATGGTGCAACCAGAATTATGGTTGTACTCGCTTACGTCAAATTGGGGGATTGGGTGCGCTTTGCAAATCAATGTTGTTCGATTTTTTTAATGGGCCTGGTTGGCATAGTGGGGACGAGTTGCAATGATCAACCGTCATCGAACGAAAAGATAAAAGACATTGTCGTTGAAGAGGCTCCTCCGACGCCTGAAGAACATATCATCAGCGTACTAGAAGATGAGAAGGCGTCTGCGCTTGTTTTTACTATAACGCCCAAAAGCAAATTCGGGTGTCGATCGATCAGCGTGGATTTATTGCGCTGGTCTTCTGGCGCTACTTACTGGGAGCGTGAAACAGAAATAACTGCGGAATATGATGTCGCTAATCCTGCCAAAAAGACTCCTATTTCAGAGCAGATATTATATGCGAACCTTGCAAAACCGGGCAAATATGCCCTCGCCAATGTGATTTGCGAGCCTTTTAAAAAAGATGATGAAAATGAAGCAATGGGTTGGCGGGGCATTGTTGGAACATTTCAATCGGAGTATGGCCGCCTGAATTACATTGGAAACTTAAATCAGTTTCCATTATCGAAAAAAGTTTATGCATATGGCGTTGATGATCAGGGGGAAAAATTACGAGCAAAATTGAGCGAGAAATCCCCCACGTTATCGAGCTATTTCCAACACAATCTAATCGTTGAGGAAAAACGGAAGAATTTTGACGGGGAACTGGTATCAATTGAGGAAATTCTACAAAATAAAAACAACGCCGCCGACTATCATCGCGTATATGAAACCCTTCGAAAACGCATGAGTTTCGTCGAACGTAAGTTTTCTGAGATTAGCCTCAATTTCCACCGCGTTAATTGGAAGTCGATCGGAGAAGCACGGCAAAAAATCTCCTATTATGGGTTGTTGTTTGAGGGATATCGGGAAACCCTATACAAGTTCGAGGATGTATCAAAAAAGAGCAATCGATTTGATCTGGTAGAAAAATATATCGATTTACGCATCATGAGGGACAGGGCGCACGCTTTTGCGGAATCCTGCTTGCATAAAGATCAGCTCGATTCTTTTAATGACGAGTGCAATTCGGCGAATTCTCTAATAAGTGCAGCGGATCAAGCCGTTGAAGAGTTTTTGAGCGAAAACTCAATCAATGTGAGTGATGAAAAGAGCGAAGCCGAAATCAAAAAGAAGCGAGCCAGCATTCGAGATGAGTTAGCTTTTTACAATAGCTTGTTTTTTGAAAAATTATTTTACCTAAATGAGAATTCAGATGTGAGCGCGGTGGAATCAATTTTGACGGTTAACAACGCCAGATATCAAGCAGGAATAAAGCTCGATTTGTTTGATGTTAACCGTGCATGCACACGATACAAAGTCCACAAAGATGCCTGTCAGAATTTAACTGATATTATCAAAAAACAAGCTGAGGCAGAAGAGCAAGCCATGAGCTTTGCTGTGCTCAAACTCAGTCAGCGAGATTTTGACCAGGACGAACGCATGCGGCGTGCTCGCTCATCATCTATCCAGCTCTGGGATGATCGTGTTGCACTCGAAAAAACACTATTTTAATCGAGACGTGCGCGGGCTTTCGCGAGGACCGCAGGGGCAACATTCTGCTCTAAGCGTTCGCGTAGGACCTTGCGATCTTTATCATAGGCACTGACGCCACTTTCACCGCTTTTGAGAAGCCAGTAATAGGCATCCTCAAAGGATTGTGTGACGCCTTCGCCTTTGGCCAGAGTAAACGCATATAAAAACTGACCTTCTTTATCGCCATTGCGAGCGGCTTTTTCAAACCAATCGGCCGCAGCCTCTGTGGATTGTTCCACCCCGCGTCCTTGATAAACAAGAAGCCCGTAATCGGCCTGGGCGGCCGGATAGCCGCCTTCGGCTGCCTGTTGCATCAGGGCTGCCATTCGGGTTGTATCGGGTTTGATATCAAAGTTTTCCTCATACATGATCGCGGCCAGATAGGCCGATTCAATTTCCCCATTGGCGGCGGATTTTTCATACCAGCGTAAGGCTTCATTCGCGTCCGTTTCAAAATAGCTGTCGCCAATGATCCGGGCGGCGATACCATCGCCATAATCGGCTGCGCGTTTGAGCCATTCACGCCCTTTGTTGGCGTCGGGTGCCAGGCCTTGGCCCTTAATATACATTTCGCCAATGGCGCGCATGGCGTCCGGGCGGTTGGCCTGTGCCGCCATAGAAAACCAGTGCAAGCCGTCCGACGCGGAAAGGCCTGCTAGGTTGCGTACGCTCATCTCGCCTAACGCCATCATGGCATCTGAGTTTTTGGCTTTGGCAGCCGCGCGAAAAAGGGTCGCCGCTTCAGGGAGGTCGACCAGACCTGTCTGGCCTCGCATTAGAATATATCCCGCGAGATATTGTGCGTCAGCATTTCCATCAGCTGCTGCGAGTTTGGCCATGGCCAACGCCCGGTCAAAATCCCCTGCATCAAAGGCGGATTGAGCGGATTGAAAATGGAGCGAGTCGGCGGAAGCGGTTTTAAGCCCTGTTTCTGGGGTTGCAGACGCTAAAGGCGCTAGGACGGCGAGTGATCCAAGCATAATTGATGCAAGGCCGAAACGGCGGCCCCAGGTCCGTCCGAATGTTGCCAGACTCCTGACGCGACGGCGATAAAATCTGCGCCCGCTTGAATGAGCGGTCCGGCATTTTCCGGCGTTATGCCGCCAATCGCGACACAGGGTATTTCGACGGCTTCGTTCCACCATTCCAAAATCTCCAATTCCGCCCGTGTTTTGGCGGTTTTCGTCGACGTGTCAAAAAACGCGCCAAACGCTACATAATTTGCCCCGGCATAGGCGGCCTGAAAAGCAAGATCACGCGAATTATGACATGTGACGCCGATAATTGCATCTTCGCCTAACAGTTCCCGGGATGAAAAATAATCCATGTCCGACTGACCAATATGGACCCCGTCAGCCTGACAGGCCTCGACAAGGTCGGGCCGGTCATTGATGATCACATTCGTCCCATACCGATGGCATAAAGGGGTTATAGCATCTGCTGCCTGAATGATGGCTAAATCCTCGGCCTCTTTCAGGCGAATTTGCAGGCAAGCGATAGGAGCGGCACTTAGGGCATTTTCCAGGTCCGCTAGAAATCTATCAAAATCCTGAATTTGCGCGGGCGTTAACAGGTAAATCTGGCAGTTCGTGTCGCTCATGGTTGGGGTTTTAATCCTTCTCTATGACGCCAGGCATCCCAGGAAAATACTGCAACGGCCAGCCAAATGAAACTAAAACAAAGGCCATGGGCGAGGGTAAAGGCTTCGCCGTAATAGACCCCGCAGGCAAATTGTAGGGTTGGGCCGATATATTGCAAAATGCCCAGAGTAGATAATCTGAGGCGTCGAGCCGCAGTCGCAAACGCCAATAAGGGGATTACGGTTATGGGCCCAGCGGCGATTAACAGCCATTTCATGCTGAGATCTTCGGTTTGAAATTGAAACTGACCCTTTGATTGTAACCATCCCAAAAAGATCAAAGCCGGTAACAACAGGATGATTGTTTCAACAAACAGGCCCGGCATGGCGCCGATATCTACCTGTTTGCGGATAACGCCGTATATGGTGAATGACACGGCCAGTGTCAGGGAAATCCAGGGAAAGACACCGCCATATAAGGTCAGAATAGAAACCCCGATACCTGCAAGTATCACCGCCAATATTTGGAGCTTTGTCAGAGTTTCCTTGAAGAAGATCACGCCGACAAGCACATAGATTAATGGGTTGATATAATAGCCGAGGCTGCCTTGGAAAATCTGATCCTGTTGAATGGCCCAGATATAAAGACCCCAATTGATAGATAACGAAATCGCGGCCAAGGTGAGTAGGGCCAGTGTTTTGCCATTTTTGAGGGCGGACATGACCTCTTTGAGCTGTTTTCGGAATAAAATAATGATCAGGCCAAAGGGCACCGCCCAGACAATCCGGTGGGCGAGTATCTCTATTGCAGGGACCCGCTCGGTCAATTTGAAGTAAATCGGAAACAGCCCCCAAATGAAATAAGCAAAAATGCCAGAAAATAGTCCTAGCCGGGCTTCTTTTTGCATCAATTCATTTGTGTTTTGAGCCATTAGGCCGAAGTGTCATAAATAGAGAAGTTAGGCTACCAAAATCGGTGATTTTGCGATCATTATTCGCGATAATTGGCTTGACAATTCATGTTTGCAGACTAGAAGACCGCATCCCGCAATAGCGGGAAATTACGGGTTGGTGTGGTGCCGCCGTTGCAATCGCGGATCAAATGGGTTGATCAGCCGGACCACGTCGAATGAAAGTGATAACGCATGTCTAAGCGTCATTCTGCAAAATATAAAATTGATCGCCGTATGGGCGAGAATATTTGGGGCCGCCCCAAATCGCCAGTTAACAAACGTCCATTCCCTCCAGGTCAGCACGGCCAGGGCCGCAAATCCAAGCTATCTGACTTTGGTACGCAGCTTCGCGCCAAACAGAAGCTCAAGGGTTATTACGGAAACATCACCGAGAAACAGTTCCGTCGGACTTATGATGAAGCGACCCGCCAAAAAGGCGATGCGTCTGAAAACCTGATTGGTCTACTCGAGCGCCGTCTGGACGCAATTGTTTATCGGGCTAAGTTTGTCCCGACTGTTTTTGCGGCTCGTCAATTTGTCAATCATGGTCACGTCTTGGTCAACGGCAAACGCGTTAACGTCCCGTCTTACCGGTGTCGTGTTGGCGACGTGATTGAAGTGCGTGAAAAGTCACGGACAATGGCATTGGTTCTAGAAGCCCTGGAAAGTGCTGAACGCGAAGTTCCGGAATATGTTGATCTGGATCCAAAGGGCATGAAGGCAACATTCGTACGCGTACCGAGCTTTGATGAAGTACCTTATGCGGCACAAATGGAACCCAACCTGGTTGTGGAATTCTATTCTCGCTAAGCGGGACGAAAATTACGATTTTACGAAGCCTCGCTTATGCGGGGCTTTTTTATACGCGGTGACGCCGCCATACGACAACAAATGGTTCCGTCGATTGCTGGCCGGAAAGGTCACTCACTTTTTCTTTGTAGTAATAAAATCCCGGTTCACTGACACGAAATGACTGCGCACCGCGCAAGGGGTCTGACACGTCAATGGTTTGGGTCTGATAGGAATTGCATTGAATAATTTCTATAATAGGCGCCGAATTGCACTTTTTGATCTCAAGTGACAATTGAGTGTCTGGGCTGATTTCATAGCCAACCTGAATAACTTGACCACTGCGAAAATATCCGCGACGTAGTTTAAATATGTCGGCGTAAGGTTTTAGTGGGTTACTGGATTGTTCCAGCGTGGACAATGATGGAATCCGAATATCTTGATTGGCGACGCCTAGGACTTTTGAAAAGCTAAAAAAGGCTGGCAGGTAAAACATCGCAGTATAGGCGAAAAAAATGCCGGTAAAAATTGCCATTCCAGACCCAACCAAACGTCTATTTGACATAGATCTCTGGGGTTCGTGTTTGGCGGCGGCAAGCATGGCTTGACGGAAGCTGTTACTTCCCTCGTAATTGCTCTTAAATTTAACCCGTTTTAACGTCATATCGCCCTCGGCAATATGGAATAGTCATTTTAGGTTTATACGGTGTTAATTTTGGCCGAAACGGCGTCGTTTCTGGCCGAAACTGACTATTATTCGGCGGGGGCCAGTTCGACGCCTTTTACAGTCATTAGCTGACGCAGTTCACCGGATTCAAACATCTCGCGTAAAATATCACATCCGCCAATAAATTCGCCTTTGACGAAAACTTGCGGGATGGTTGGCCAGTTATTGAAATCTTTGATCCCTTGACGAATCTCCGGGTCTTCCAAAACGTTTACTGCCTCATATTTTGTGCCGATATAGTCGAGAATTTGGACTACGGTGGATGAAAATCCACATTGTGGAAAGATCGGTGTGCCTTTCATATAAAGGACAACGTCGTTTTCAGAAACAGTGGCTTGAATTTTTTCTTGAACAGTTTGGGTCATAAGATTGGCCTTTCGGACCATAAATTAGGAAGCGGGCAGGCGGGTTTCAAGGGCCAGAGCATGTAAGACGCCGCCCATATTCCCTTTAAGCGCCGCATATACCAATTGGTGCTGTTGAATGCGGCTTTTTCCTTCAAACAGGGCGCTGGTGATAATGGCTTTGTAGTGATCGCCGTCACCTGCCAGATCGATGATCTCAATCTCGGCATCCGGCAGGCCGTCCTTAATCAATTTTTCGATATCTTCGGCGGTCATCGCCATATCAGCTCTCCATATAAGTCGGTAACCACGCCTCATAGGTGGCCCGGATTTTGGAAAGATCAAGGTCTATGTGATTATCTGCTTTTAATTGAGAACCGCCAAAGGTTCCGATCTCAATAGCCGGGACACCCATGGATTTGGCGGTCGATAGGATCGGGTTTACGCTATTGGCATCGACAGCCAGAAGATAGCGCGCCTGATCTTCGCCAAAATACCACCCATTGGTCAGGCATGAACCTTCCGGTTTGGTCAGCATCAGGCCGGTTCGGCTGGACATGGCCATTTCGGTTGCGGCAATGAGCATACCGCCGTCCGAGCAGTCATGGACGGCATTAACCCGGCGGTCGCGGATAAGACGACGAACAAAATCGCCGTTTTGTTTCTCCACCTGCAGATCAACCGGGGGTGGGGCGCCATCTTCGCGGTTTTCGATTTCGCGCAAATATAGCGAAGATCCTAACCATCCATCGGTTTTCCCGATCAAAATCAGTGTGTCGCCGTCTTTGGCCCCAGAAAGCGTCGCAAAATAGTTCAGGTCGGGGATCAGGCCGACGCCGCCAACCGCAGGTGTCGGCGGAATAGCGACGCCATTGGTTTCATTGTAAAGCGAGACATTTCCTGAAACGACCGGATAATCAAAAGCACGGCAAGCTTCATTCATGCCTTCAATACAGCCTACAAACTGTCCCATTATATCGGGACGTTCCGGATTGCCGAAATTCAGGCAGTCTGTAATGGCAATTGGATCGGCACCGACACAGGTCAGGTTGCGCCAGGTTTCTGCCACACATTGCTTTCCGCCTTCATAAGGATCAGCGTAACAGTAACGCGGTGTGACGTCTGTTGTAATAGCGACGGCCTTTTGCGTGCCGTGTATGCGAACGATGGCGGCGTCTCCGCCGCTTTGACTGTTATCGACTGTGTCAGCCATAACGGTGCGGTCATATTGTTCCCAAATCCAGCGTCGTGAGGCCAAATCGGGGCAGCCAACCATTTTCAACAAGGTCGCGTTATAATCAGAAGGTTCTGCAATATCGGCCGTCATGATTTGTGGTCGCTTAGGCGTCGGTTCATGCGGACGGTCATAATTCGGCGCATCATCAGCCAGCGGTGCCACCGGGATATCGCACACGATTTCGCCTTTGTGACTTAGAACCATTCGTCCTGTATCAGTGGTGACGCCGATCTTGGCAACGTCGAGTTCCCATTTTTCAAACACGTCAAAGGCCAATTGCTCTTTGCCGGGCTGAATGACCATCAACATACGTTCCTGAGATTCCGATAACATCATCTCGTAAGGGGTCATATTCGGTTCGCGTTGGGGAACCAGATCCAGATCCAGTTCAATCCCGACGCCGCCTTTATCTGCCATTTCGACGGAGCTGGAGGTTAAACCGGCCGCGCCCATATCCTGGATGGCGATAATGGCATCCGTTGCCATCAATTCCATACAGGCTTCGATCAATAGCTTTTCTTTAAATGGGTCGCCGACCTGAACCGTCGGGCGCTTCTCTTCGCTTTGATCATCAAACTCAGCCGACGCCATGGTCGCGCCGTGAATGCCGTCTTTACCGGTTTTAGAGCCCACATAAAAAATCGGATTTCCGACGCCTTTCGCGGCCGAATAAAAGACTTTATCGGCGCGCGCATGACCGACGCACATGGCATTGACCAAAATATTACCGTTATAACCCGGATGAAAATTGGTTTCCCCTCCAACAGTCGGGACGCCGACACAGTTGCCGTAACCGCCAATACCGGCGACGACACCGTCGACAAGGGACTTGGTTTTTGGATGGTCGGGGGATCCAAATCGTAAGGCGTTCATAAGCGCGATAGGGCGGGCACCCATCGTAAATACGTCACGCATAATACCGCCAACACCCGTTGCTGCGCCCTGATAAGGCTCAATGAAAGACGGGTGGTTATGGCTTTCCATTTTGAAGATGATGGTGTCGCCATCTCCAATATCGATAACACCGGCATTTTCGCCAGGGCCTTGGATGACTTTGTCGCCGGTTGTCAGGAACTTTCCGAGATGACGGCGGGAGGATTTATAGGAACAATGCTCGGACCACATGACTGAGAAAATACCCAACTCGTTCAGATTGGGCGCGCGGCCCAAGCGGTCAAGAATGATTTGATATTCGTCCGGTGTCAGGCCGTGCTCGGCAACAATTTCCGGTGTAATTTCAACGGCTTGCATGATTAAATTGACTCAATAATTGATTTAAAAAGACCCAGGCCGTCAGTGCCGCCATGTTGCGGATCAATGGCCCGTTCCGGGTGAGGCATCATGCCAAACACATTGCCCTCGGCATTACAGATTCCGGCAATATCGCGCGCCGACCCGTTTGGGTTGCCTTCATATTTGAAGATAATCCGACCTTCATTCTCAAGACTGTCCAGCGTGGAATCATCTGCATAATAATTGCCGTCATGGTGGGCGACCGGAAAGACCACATTCTGGGTTGTGCCATAAGCGGATGTGTAACGGCTATTGCCGTTTGTGATTTTGAGCTCTTGCGGACGGCAGACGAATTTCAAACCCTTATTGCGCATCAATGCGCCGGGTAACAGACCGGTTTCGGTCAAAATTTGAAAGCCATTGCAAAAGCCAGCAACAGGCAATCCTTGTCCGGCGCGCTTGACGAGATCTTTGACGATTGGAGAGCGCGCTGCCATGGCACCAGAACGCAGATAATCGCCATATGAGAAGCCACCGGGAATGACGACAAAATCGACATCAGATGGGAGTTCACTGTCCCGGTGCCAGACCATATGGGGTGCGCGGCCGGTGACTTTTTCCAACGCCATGGCGGCGTCGCGATCACAATTTGAAGCCGGAAATACAATAACAGCCGTTTGCATGCCTGTTAGTCCTCAATTGTGATGCGGTAGCTTTCGATCACCGTATTGGCGAGCAGCTTTTCGCACATTTCTTTGACGCGGGCTTCCGCTGCGTCTTTGTCAGTCCCTGACATGTCCAGTTCAATGACTTTTCCCTGACGGGCGTCAGATACCTCATCGTAGCCGAGATCGCTCAGGGAACGGGCAATAGCGCGGCCCTGTGGGTCAAGTACCCCGGGTTTTAAACCGACGTGAATGATCGCTTTCATAATGGTCTCTTAGTCGTTGTTGGAAATAACTGATAGGTTAGGGGGCGTTGCCGGATTTTCTTTGATGATACCCAGTCGTGAGGCCACTTCCTGATAAGCTTCGGTGACGTCACCGAGATCGCGGCGGAAGCGGTCTTTATCAAGCTTTTTATTGGTTTCACGGTCCCAAAGACGGCAGGAATCCGGGCTGATTTCATCTGCCAGCAGGATTTGATGCCCATCCGCCACAGGATAGCGGCCAAATTCGATTTTAAAATCAATGAGACGAATTCCAATTCCGGCGAACATGCCTTGTAGGTAATCATTGATCCGAAGCGTCATGCCGATAATTTCATCGACTTCGGCCTGTGACGCCCAGCCAAAGGCATGAATGTGTTCTTCAGCAATCAATGGGTCGCCCAGATCATCACGCTTTAAACAAAACTCAACAATTGAACGGGGCAGGGTTTCACCTTCTTCAATGCCCAGGCGCTTGGACATCGTGCCGGCCGCGACGTTTCGGCAGATGACCTCAAGCGGAATGATTTCTACCTTTTTGATCAGCTGCTCGCGCATATTCAGGCGCTCAATAAAATGGGTTGGAATACCGATTTCGGCCAGACGCAACATAACAAATTCGGAAATTCGGTTGTTTAAGACGCCTTTGCCGTCCAGCGTCGCCTTTTTCTGGGCATTAAACGCCGTGGCATCGTCTTTGAAATACTGAACCAGCGTGTCGGACTTTGGCCCTTCATAGAGGATTTTCGCCTTGCCTTCGTAAAGTTTTTTGCGGCGTGCCATGGGCCTCTCCGTTATTAAAGACTCACTCTGGGCCTTTGCGCGTGCGTCATAGCGCAAGCCTGTCAAAGCGGCAATGCCAAAGGCAGTCGATCTTTTTCATTTTTCCACCTATTTGGCGTTGTGAATCGTCTCTGGAATACCTACATCTCCCGTAACACGATTCTATTGGAGAACCATATTATGTCAGGGTTTGATGAACGCCAGGCGGCATCTGAGAAGAAATTTGTTCTGGAAGCGGAACAGGAATTCAAAGCTGAAGCCAGACGCAACAAAAAACTCGCCCTTTGGGTGGCTGATTTACTCGGAAAATCCGAAGACGAAGCCAAAGCCTATGTCGGCGCGGTTATCATGGCGGATATGGAAGAAGACGGGGACGATGACGTCTTCCGGAAGGTCAGAAAAGACTTGGATGCTCAGGGCGTAGATTTATCCGATGTGACTTTGCGTGAAAAAATGGACGCGCTGATGCTTGAGGCGCGAGAAGAGATCTTCAACGAAGGCTAAATGTCTTAAAGCGCGTTATTAGGCGCTGGGCAGGTCAAATCAAAACTGGGCTGGTTCGCCAGCGCGAATGTCTTTAAATTGCCGATATGACGGGCCATGGTTGACGCGTCATAGGTCATATTCACACAGCCCAGAGTTTGTTTGGTATCCGCATCAATGATCGCGGCAAACCCAGTAACGCCAAGCCAGCTATTATATTGTTTGACGATGTTCGCATCAAAGGCGCGATGGGCACTAATCTCAGACAATGACGGGTTCGAAATATCGATATTGATGTATTCGATCTTGGGGTCACGCAACATCGACATTGCATTCTTCAGATTGGGCTCCACGATTTTACAAGGGGCGCACCAATCGGCCCGAAACATCACGACATAGAGATCGGATTCCGGGTTTGCGGCTTGTGCGGGTGTGGTGCTGGATAACCCCAAGGTTACAGATCCCAATAAAATCGCTAAAAATCGTTTCATCTGATTTCCCTTCAACTCAGTCTATATAGGGATGATTGGATTAACTGCACCTGAAAATAACAGTCTGGCAAGGTCACAGTTGCGTGAACGAAAAAGCCCGGACATGGGGTGCATGCCCGGGCTTATAAAACATGACTGAGTTTAAATTACATGCCGGAAGGCGGTGTATTAAACGCAGGCGGGCACTGAGTTGTCTTAATCCGCGTCGAAGCGCGTGACGTATAGGCATTGCCTGAGGCCATGGCCGTCATACGACGAACTTCTGAGGCGATCTCTCCGCTATTGAACTGACTGTTCACGCATCCGATTACGCGCTTTGATTTTGCATCCACGATGGCGGCAAATCCGGGTAGTCCTACCCATTTGTTAAAGACGGGAACAATATCCCGGTCGAAAGCTTCATGCGCTCCCTTTTCCCATTTTGCGGCGTTTGACGTGTCGATAACAACATGTTCGACATTGCCCAGTCCCACAAGAGCTGATGACAGACGGCTGTCCAGTGTCTGACTTTCTGCATTATTGTCGTTCCGAAAATTGACGACATAGACATCAGGAGAAGCTGCAAAAGCGCTGGCTCCAAATGCGGCTGTTAATGCGACACCACTCACAAAGGCGATCATTTTTTTCATGACTTAATTTCCTCTTTCCAAAAGACACAGCAATTTTTTGCTTGTGTCGGATGGATACACAGGAATGGTTTAAAAACCGCAAACATGTCAGTAACCGAGCGTTTACACAGGTTTACAACCGGCTAACAAAATCGGTTAAGTTGTTGATATTATTCAATTAAAGACACGTGAAAAAATTTCATCAACATGCTTTAAATGATAATCCATGTCAAAAAGCGCGTCTAACGTGTTTTCATTTAAGTATTTGGTAACGTCGTTGTCATGTTTCAGAAAGGTTAGGAAGTCACCTTCGCCGCGCCAGGTCTTCATGGCATTGCGTTGGACAAGACGATAAGCGGCTTCGCGCGATTCTCCTGCTTGGGTCAGTTCTAGTAAGACACGCTGAGAATTGTGCAGCCCGCCAAGTTTATTCAGGTTATTCATCATGTTCTCGGGATAGACCACAAGGTTCTCGATCACGCCCGCCAAACGGTGCAGGGCGAAGTCCAGATGTATCGTTGTGTCCGGGCCTATGCCGCGCTCCACTGAGCTGTGAGAGATATCGCGTTCATGCCAAAGGGCCACATTTTCCATAGCCGGGGTGACGGCCATGCGCACAAGGCGGGCGAGGCCAGTCAGGTTTTCGGTTAGGATCGGATTGCGCTTGTGCGGCATGGCAGA
>JAHDDX010000031.1 GCA_020629135.1 Hellea sp. | reverse complement strand
TCGAAACCGCGAAAAAGCATGCCAGTGCACCGCATACGGTTACCGCTTAATCGCGCTTAAAGAATTTATGAAAAGCGGTCCTTCGGGGCCGCTTTTTTATTGGCCGCCTAGCGCGCGCTGCCCCAATAATTATAGCTCAGCACTTTCGGTCCCGGAATATACATTTCGTCCAGATCCTGAATGCTTAGCCCTGCTGCTTTGATCAGGCCGGGAATGTCCCGACCGGAATGGCAACCCCCGGCGATGTGCTTCCAGACTTTATCAATCCGGCCTTGCCATTTTTGCACGCCCGGCTCCGGCGCCATACCATGTTCGCAAAACAGGATTTCACCGTCCGGCTTGAGAACACGGCGCATTTCCTTAAGCGCCGCGACCGGGTCCGGAATCGTACAAAGGGCATAGGTCACCACGACCGTATCGGCGATTTTATCATCAAGCGGTAAAGCTTCGCCGGACAGACCGATCTGCGTCACCGCAATCGGACTGGCCTTTCGTGTGGTTTCGCCGCGCGCCCAGACATGGGGGTCAGGCTCAACCCCGATCACTTCGCTGACATTTTCCGGGTTATAATGCGGCAGGTTCAGGCAAGACCCCATGCCGATTTCGACGACTTTGCCATGGGCGCGGGGAATGATTTTCTCGCGCTGCTTAAAGATCGGTTTCACACCACAGGCCATATCCAGACATTTTGGCAGGATATGACGGTTATAAAATCCCATAACTAGTATCCTTACTCAGCTTGGGTACGAGGTAGAGAGAATTTGGCACATTTCAAATGTGTTAAACGCCTGCTCTATCTCTCTTAAGGCTTTGGCATATTCTAAGGGGAATTGTTGTTTAATTATGTGGGCGCCATATGAATCAGCTGACACATAATAGGATTGACCGTATCTTTCATAGAGAGCGTCTGAAAGTTCGCAAATCCTTTTTACGATACAGGGCTTTGAATTCGCTTGACCGCCGTTTGAAATAAATTCCCCTGTCGATAGCCCCTGCAACAACATGAGGTCGGCATCATCATAAATTCTAAAATCAAGTGATGGGCATTCGTCTCTGGCCTCAGATGACTCATGATCCTTTGTGTCGGTTTCAAACGCGCATCCTGTTAGCATCAAAGAAAACGATATAGCGAATGCGTGTCTGATAGAGTTACCCCCGCAATACGCCCCCGGCCTTGCCGACCTGGGCGACGATCTTTTCACTGACCGCGTCAATGTCTTTGTCAGTCAGCGTGGCGTCATGCGGCGTCAAGGTCACGTCGATCGCCAGAGATTTATGACCGTCTTCAATGCCTTTGCCTTGATAGACATCAAACAAAGTGACGTCTGTGATCAATTGCTTATCGGCACCTTTGGCGGCTTTGACAATATCGCCTGCAGCCACATTTTCAGGCACGATAAAAGCGAAGTCTCGGTGAACCGGCATCATATCAGACAATGTCAAAGCGCCTTTGGCTTTGGATGCCGATTTCTTGCGCGGCGCGGGAATATTTTCGGGCCAGAGCTCGAACGCCGCCACGCGACCTTCGATGCCGAGGGCTTTGAGCGTGCGCGGATGAAGCTCGCCAAAATCAGCAAGAATATTTTTCGGGCCCATTTGCAGACGGCCGGAACGGCCCGGATGCCAATAACTGCCGGTTGGTTTGGACATTTGCAGATTGGCGACATTCGCGCCCATGGCGGACAAAGCGGCCAAGGCGTCGGCTTTGGCGCTGAGCGCGTCCGGGCTCTGATTGCCGGACCAGTCCCGGCGTATTTCGATCCGGCGCATTCCCGCCAATGACAGGGCCTGATCTTCGGGATTAAGGCCGCGGTAAACCGGCCCCAATTCGAACAAGGCCGCACCAGGATAACCACGATCCGCATTGCGCTGACCGGCCAGTAAAAGATGGATCAAGGCTGATGGGCGCATACAATCGAGGTCCGAACTGATCGGATTATCAAGACGCAAGACATCGTCCCCGCCGTCAAACGCCTTGGCGTGATCTTGCAGCGCAAATGACCATGTCACGGCTTCGGACAGGCCGCGCTCCGCCAAGGCCCGGCGCGCCAGGCGGGTGCGGTTCTGGGTCAATGTCGCCGTCGGCTCCCGACGTCCCGGAAGCGGTGGAAGGCTGATGGCCTCGAGGTTATGAAAACCGTGAATCCGTGCGATTTCTTCAACCAGGTCTGCGCCCTCAGAGCAGTCCCGTCGGAAAGACGGAACAGTCACCGTCCAATTTGGACCGGTTTCGACACCAAAACCCAGACGTTCGAGAATGGATTTCATCTCATCCTCTGGCAGGGTCATGCCGGTCAGACGCGCGTTCAAAGCCGGGTCAAAATTAATCGGCGCAGGATCGGCCGGAATATCACCGGCGACACTGATATCACTGGCTTCGCCGCCGCAAATCTCAAGCACGAGCTTGGTCGCCAGTTCAACACCGTCGACCAGAGAGCCCGTATCCACGCCGCGCTCAAAGCGGTATTTCGCATCAGAATTGACACCCAGACGCTTGGCCGATTGGCGAATGGTGAGCGGATCAAAATAGGCGCTCTCGATGATAATTTCATTTGTATCTGCATCGCAGCCCGAGCTTTCACCGCCGACAATACCGCCCAAACCCAGAATACCACTTTCATCACAAATGGCGCAGTCTTGGGCGCCCGCCGTGTAGCTGTTCTTATCAAGCGCCGCGAATTCTTCATCGCGGCCCATGCGCACGATAATGTCACCCTTCACCTTGGCCCGGTCATAAAAATGCAAAGGCCGCGCCCGGTCAAAAGTGACGAAATTCGTGATATCAACCAGCGCCGAGATCGGACGCAGGCCGATGGCCTTGAGCTTGTCTTGCAGCCATTTGGGTGACGGACCGTTCTTAACCCCGCGAATAACGCGCGCGGCAAATGCCGGACAGGCCTCAGGGCTTTCAATCCGGACGTTTTGCGGATTGTCAAAACTGACTTTGGCTTTGGGAATATCTGGGGTGATGATTTTGCCCAGGCCCACCGCCGCCAGGTCGCGCGCGATGGAATTTACACCGAGCCAGTCCGGCCGGTTCGGGGTCACTTCAAAATCAATGACCGGATCGTTCATACCCATGGCGTCGGCGATGGGCTGTCCGATTTCATAATCCGCAGGCGGGAGCTCGAGAATACCGTCATGGTCTTCGCCCATTTCCAGCTCTTTGGTCGAGCACATCATACCGTGACTTTCGACGCCGCGAATTTTGCGAGGCTTCTTATCCAGCGAAAAATCAAGGCCGGGGATATAAGTTCCCAATCCCGCATAGGCGACCGCGATCCCGGCCCGGGCATTTGGCGCGCCGCAGACAATGGTTTTTGTCCCGTCTTTGGTCTCGACGGTACAAACGGAGAGCTTGTCCGCGTCTGGATGTTTTTCCGCATGGGTGACATGAGCAATGGTGAAGTCGGCCAGCTTTTCAGCCGGGTTTTCAACTTCTTCGACCTCGAGCCCGGCAAGGGTCATGGCCTCGACGACCTGATCGATGGTCGCGTCCGTTTCCAGATGCTCTTTGAGCCAGCTTAATGTGAATTTCATTATGAAAGCCCCGTCGCGAGATTGGCCTGCAAAAGCGGGCTGAAGCCATAATGGCCGAGCCAGCGTGTATCGGCGGCGAACATGTCGCGCAGATCCGGCATGCCGTATTTCAGCATGGCCAATCGGTCGACACCCATGCCAAAGGCAAAGCCCTGATATTCATCCGGGTCAAGCCCACAGGCGCGCAGCACATTGGGATGGACCATGCCGCATCCCAGGATCTCCATCCATTTTTCACCTTGCCCGATCCGGATTTCTGAGCCGACACGCTCATAGCGCACATCCATTTCCGCCGAGGGTTCGGTGAAGGGGAAATGATGAGGTCGGAACTGAACATCCACATCGGTTTCAAAAAAGGCCGACACAAAATCCATCAACACACCTTTGAGGTGTCCCATATGCGTTTCCTTATCAATGACCAGGCCTTCGACCTGATGGAACATGGGTGTATGGGTTTGATCACTGTCACAGCGATAGGTCCGTCCCGGCGCAATTATTCGAATAGGCGGTCTCTGATTGATCATGGTGCGAATCTGAACCGGTGATGTGTGGGTGCGGAGAACCTTCTGCTCACCGCTGTCATCCGGAGCCATGAAGAATGTGTCATGCATGTCACGCGCCGGGTGACCGGGCGGGAAATTTAACGCCGTGAAGTTGTGAAAGTCGTCTTCAATGTCCGGACCTTCGGCCACAGAAAATCCCATATCCGAAAAAATCACGGCCATTTCTTCCATGACCTGCTGGACCGGGTGAAGTGTGCCCGTCGACACGTCGACCGGCAAAGACATATCCATGGTTTCCCCAGCAAGGGCCGCATCAAGCGCCGCATTTTCCAATACCGTTTTTCGCGCCTCAACCAGCGCGGCGATTTCATTTTTCAAACCGTTTAAGGCCGGGCCCATGACTTTCTTTTCGTCCGGGCTCATTTGGCCCAGACCGCGCATCATCATGGACACTTCGCCCTTTTTGCCCAGGGCCTCGACCCGCGCCTCATCCAATGCGCGTAAATCTTCGGCGCCTTCGATCAGGCCTTCATATTTTTCTTTGACTGCGGCAATATCGGTCATCTTCAAACCCAGAATTTTCTCGCGCGTCTTTAGGGGTTTTGGGGGGCACGGGTCAACAGAGAAAGCGCGATGACCATTTACCTGAAAGTCCAATTTCCTTAGGCTCAAAGCCTTAATATTCTAGAGCACCCTATAAACGAGCTTCAAGCTTTTTTGCGCAAAACAAAGGCAGAATTTTGGCAAACCAATACCGGGCGCGATCTGATCCAAATTGTCAACCGGTTTTCAAAAACCGAGGCGACCCCTGAACGGGAACGTATGAGCGCTTAAGAAGAATTGAGTTATATTCCAATTGCGCTAAAATTTGTCGATGGATACCAAGCAAGATGAATTTCTATCAAACGGTCGTGTATGGTTTCGCGGATTTTTCAATCCGGATGAATTGTCACTTATCCAAAATGCTGTAGGTGAGATTAAGTCCATCGGTCAACGCAATGTTGTTCTAGATGACCGAATCATTTCTAGATTATCTCAACTCACGGATTTCATGAGCTGGGAGATGCAACTTCGCTCTGCCACTGCCTTTATCAAAAGCGTTCGCAAGTTATGGACCTTGCCATGGCACCAAGACCGTATTTTGCCCTTTTACAAAAATCACGGGGATAAAACCTATCGAAATTGGACGATGAAGTCCGAGGTTTGGCATTGTGAACCGCCGGAACATATCCTGCGTAAGGCCGCTTTCGCCCACATTCTGTTAGATGACGTAACACTAGTTAGCGGACCCATGGAAATCGCTCTAGCTTCGCAACAAAATGGATGCGTTTCCGCAGGGGAGATAGACGAAATAATCGTCCGATCCGAAACTGAGCCCTGTATCGGTCTAGCTGGGGACGTGGTCTTGCTACAGTTTTTAATTCTTCACCGGTCACTAGCAAATAGCAGTGCTCGGACACGCCATACGCTTCGTGTCGATTTTGCGCCCGTTTGAGCAATCGCCCGTCGCTGGCTTCGGGAATATTTTGAAAGATTCAAAATATACCTGTTCCGCTCATTCCCGCGTCGGCGGGAATCCACTCATATACGAGTAAATGAAACGGGACCTTCGGGCATAGCCCTCAGGAACAATCTTAAAATCGATCCACCGGATCGATTTTTCATCTGCGATGATCAGATTGTTGGTGGTGAGAGAGAGACTTGAACTCTCGACCTCAGGATTATGAGTCCTGCGCTCTAACCAGCTGAGCTACCTCACCCCAATTCGGATGTGCTGATCGGTGATCAGCAGGCGCGCCGTATAAGTCAAAAAAATCGCTCTGCCAAGTGGAAAGTCAGTCCGTTCTCATTAGCCCTTGCTATTTGCCCTGCCCTTCCCCATCTCTGCGCCCATGACCCAGACGAACACCCATAGCAATGACAATCAGGTTACTATTTTTCAGCTGGAAAACAGCCCGGTTCGTGGACGGGCGGTTCATCTCGGCGAAGCCCTGGACAAAGCGATAGGCCCTGACCGCTATCCGGTCGAGGTTGCCAGGCTTTTGGGCGAAGCCATGATGATCAGTGCGCTTGTCGCCAGGGCACTTAAATTCAAAGGACGCCTGATCGTTCAGTGCCATGGCACGAATGACGGCGCGATTTCCTTATTAATGGCGGATTGCACCTCAGATGGCCATATTCGGGGCTATGCCCGCTGGAATGGCGATCAGTTGAAAATGGTTCGGCTCGATAGCCGGAACCCGGGGGCAGATTTATTGCTGGGCGGCGGAACCTTTTCGATGACCATTGATCAGGGGCCGGATACGGATCAGTATCAAGGCTTGGCCGCTATTCAAGGCGAGTCACTTGCGGAATGTGCTGAACATTATTTCTTACAAAGCGAACAAATTCCAACCCGGATCAAGCTTGCCTGCGGCCAGGTTCAATTACCGGGTAAGGCCCCAAATTGGCGTGGAGGCGGCATGATTATCCAACAGGTCGCCTCAGATGCGGCCCGCGGTGACACAAAAACCGATTGGGAAACGGCCAAAGCCTTGTTTGAGACGATCACGGATGAAGAGCTGATTGATCCCGATACAGCGCAAAATACGTTGCTATATCGTCTGTTTCATGAGGGCGGCGTTCGCATCGTTGAAACGGCCCCTATTGAAGCACAGTGCGGGTGTTCAGAGGACCGGCTTCGCAATACATTACGCTCATTTGATGGCGCCGCGCTAAAAGACATGGCCGAGAACGATGCCATTATCGCCAATTGTGAGTTTTGCGCCACCGAATATAAATTTGATCTGTCGGAGATTTTAACCGGTTAAGCCCGCCAAAAGGCCGGGGTCAGGATTACCAGAACCGTCACGATTTCAAGTCGACCAACAATCATACTGGTCATCAATACCCATTTCGCCGGCGAGCTCAGGGTTTGGTAAGTCCCTGTTGGCCCGATAATATCACCCAGGCCCGGGCCAACATTGGCAACCGCGCTCCCTGCACCTGACCAGGCCGTCATACTGTCCAAGCCTAATACGGACAGTAAAACGGCGGAGACAGCGAAGGTCAGGAAAAATAAAAAGAAATAGCTCATTACAGAATAGACAATGGTATCGGGTAACGGCTTGGTGCCATAGCGTAATGGCACAATCATGTTCTGACGTGGCATTCTCAGGAGATATCCTCGCAGGGCTTCAAAGGCGACCTGATAGCGGAATATTTTGATCGAACAGGCCGTGGAACCCGCACATCCGCCGATAAACATGAAAACAAAGAATGACGCGACAGCAAAAGGTCCCCAGGCATTGTAATCGGCCGTGGCATATCCGGTGCCGGTAATAATAGAGACGACATTAAAGGCCGAAAGACGTAAAGCCCGCGATCCCGTAAATTGCGAACTCGACCACAAAAACACGGTCATGAGAGCAATCATTACACCCACAATGATAATAAATGTCCGGACTTGCGGGTCTTGGAACGGGGCTTTTAGTTTCCCCTGCATCATCAAAAGATACATGCCAAAGGGCATGCCGCCCGCCAACATAAAGGCAATGCAGACCAAATCCGCGCCATTATCGATAAATCCGCCCATGGACGCATCAGATGTTGAATATCCCCCGGTCGCTACAGTCGTCATTGCATGGGCCACAGCATCAAATAAGCTCATGCCCGTCAACACGTAACCAATCACGCACATCAGGGTCAAAAGCAGATATATACCGCCAATTGCCGCTGCGAGACTGGCCGCACGGGGCAATAATTTTTCGCCCATATCAGAGCTTTCAAGGCGAAATAGCTGCATGCCGCCAATCTTCAACATGGGCAACACCGCCATCGCCGTTACGACGATACCAACTCCACCAATCCATTGCAGCATAGCCCGCCACAATAATATCCCGCGGGGCTGATCATCCAGACCGGTCATAACGGTTGAACCCGTGGTCGTTATGCCAGAGGTCGCTTCGAACAAAGCATCGGTCAGGCTCATCGAGGTCGGGTTCATCAAGAACGGAATCGCCGCAAAGGTTGCCATCGCCAACCAGGACAATACGGTCAATAAGAATGCGCCGCGCGGCCCCATATCAGGCTTAGGGGAATAGGTTGTCAGCGCGAGCACACCGCCAAACAAAGTCGTTATGATGCCGGACATGGCAAAAGCCTGCCAGCTACGATCGCTTGAAAAATAATCTACGAGCATGGGCACGAACATGGCGGCCCCAAGCCCGGTGAGCATGATTCCAACGACAAAAAATACGGGTCGTAAGTCCGGCATAGGCTCTTTGACTACCTCATTCTGCGGGCACTATAGGGCTTGCATCCCCGCTGTCATGTCAAAATTTGGACTAATAGTCTGCCCCGACGGCGTGCAGAAAGGCTCCGTTTTTGCGAAGCCAGGCTTTGGCTTTTTTCGTATCAGGAAATATCCGTTCGGTCACAGCCCAGAACGCGGCACTGTGATTGTCTTCAATCATATGAGCGCATTCATGGGCCGCGACATAATCCAGAACGAATGGCGGCGCACAGATCAGCCTCCAGGAATAAGAGATATGTCCTTTACCAGACCGCGTAATGCATGACCCCCAGCGCGAGGTCGTATCGCGAACGGAAATTTTCGCCACGGGCCGTTCGAGAATATCAGCATAGTGATGTGTCGCGTGTTCAAGTTCAGCCCGAGCCTCGCGTATCAGTAATCGCCTAACCCGGCCTGAAAAAGTGTCTTCATGGGCCGGAACAATGATGGTCTTATTCCCCTCATCTACAAAGGGCCGCCCACGACTATCCGGGCATTCAAGCCTATAAATTTCACCTTTAAACAAAATGCCCGCTTCCGGTATGAAGGGCTGCGCTGGCGGAAGGCTTTCCAGCTGGACATTTATCCAGTCCATTTTCTCGAATGCAAAACGGCGGGCCTTTTCATAGGAACGGCGATCCGGCACCGTGACAATAACTTCCCGCTCGCTGGGATTTATTTTTAATGAAATACGGCGGGCACGGTCAGATATTTTATAGAGCAAACGCGGGTCATCTGGATCACGGAACTGTAGTTTTTGTTTCGCCTGCGGCTCAGGTCTGTTACGATGAGACCAGAAATTGATATTGCCAAGGACATTACCCATGATGACGAAAAATAAATTACTTCCTGCGCTGATGGTTTCAACCGCGTTGATTCTCGGAGCCTGCAGCAAAAAGGATAAGGGAGCAAGTGCCGGGGATGCAATTGGTGAAGTCGCCGATTTGTCTGTTAAATCCATTGATGGACGGGCGATTGAGAAAATGCTTGAGGTCGACAAACGCAAAGTCTCCTCGGCAGATGCTCAGGTCGCGCTTAAGAAACTGGGCCTTATGGAAAAGAGTTCTGGATTGTCCTGGGCAGAAAAATCCGGCGACAATGGCAATTATTCCTACAAAGATGTGAAGGTCACCGCCAAAGATGGTGAAACGATTAACATCGGCTCTTTAAAATTAACCGGCGTACACATGCGCGATGAATTGGCCACATTTGACCGAATGGATGCGACAGGGCTCGTGGTTGAAGGCGATGACAGCTCAGCTCGTATTTCCCGCATTTCCATGGCTCGCCCTTCTCCCAAACTTGGGAATGGCATTTTGAAAGCCCTCGATACCATTGACGACCTAAAAGATCTGGACGATCTCAATGTCGACGTTGACTTTGAAGACGGCGAGATGGCCTTTGGCGCCTTTATGATGGATGGCCTGAATGTCACCTCTGACGAAGCCGAAGTTACTCTGGCGTCGATTGGCTGGGGTGAGGACGAGGATACGGGAAAAGCCGTTTTCCTTTTGGATAATCTGGAGTTGAACGGCGAAGATGAGGCCAAAGGTACGCCGATCAAAATGAAACTGGGATCGATTTCGGGTACTGGCATCGATATGAATTATTTTCGCGCCATTGGAGGCAAGAATTGGGGCAAAGACATAATTGCACGTTCCAAATCACTCGGACAGGGCGCTCCGGGCTTTAACCCCTATACCCAGACATTTGACAGTTTCTCTATGAAGGACCTGAATTTGAGTATTGATACACTGTCAATCGCAACCGAAGGCGCAACCGGTAAATCCTCTTATAAAGACGGGCTAATCACCGTGAAACAAAGCCTGAGCCCGCTTCGGGTTTCTTTTACCGGCGACCCAACAGACCGCGATCTGATTGAAATGCGCGAAGGCTTAAAATCTCTGGGTTTTGACGAGCTTGAATTCAGCGCCTCTCAAACCAGTGTGCTGGACGAGAAAAATGATTTATTTTCCGTCAAAGATGCCGTGGTAGACCTGAAAAACGGTTTTAATTTGTCCTATAATTATGAAGGCGGCGGACTGAGCGCCATGAAAAATATTAACAAGGATAATTTGTCAGATGGCGATATGGACGCCATGCTAGAAAACATGACTTTACGGTCAATGAATATGTCTTTGACCGATTACAACCTGGTGGACCGGATAATCAAATTCATGGCTGAACAACAGGGCACAAGCCCTGGATTAATCAAAATGCAGGCAAAAGGCGGATTAATGGTCTTAAGCCTGGGGGCTCAAACCGAAGCCCAAGGTGAAGCCTTATCTGCTGTCGGAACAGCCTTAGGGAATTTTATCGACGACGGCGGGACATTGAAAATCAGCCTAAACCCACAAGCCCCGGTTTCCGTTGAGCAACTCAGTCAAATGAACCCGCAAACCATGGATCCGAAACAGCTGGGATTCGCTATCGAGCATATTAAATAAATTTAGCGAGAAGCTTTAAACGCTTTCAAACGGCGGGCCATGTCCGCCGTTGTTACGTTATGGGTAAAGACATCGGCGAACTTCCCGTTCTCATCCATCAGGAATATTAAGCTAGCATGATCAATCGTATACCCGCCCGTAAGTTCAGGATCATTCACCTTGGCTGAATAGACCTTATAGGCAAGTTTGGCCGCTTCAATCTGTTCAGATGTTCCGGTAAGTCCGATCAATCCCTTCGGGAACCCACGCGCTGTCACATATTGCGCCAGGCTTTCCGGCGTGTCGCGCTCAGGGTCGACGCTGATCAGGATCGGTTGAAAGAATGTGCCTTCGGGATCAACCTCTTCCAGCGCAATCCCAATTTGCTGCAATGCAGTTGGGCAGACATCCGGGCAATAGGAAAATCCAAAATAGATGAGCTGGGGGCGCCCAATAAAATTCGCCTCTGTGACCGTTTCACCGTGATGATTGACCAATGTATAGGGGCCGCCAATTTGAGCTTCGCCTGAGACCACAACCTTACCGGATCGGGCTGTCGGTTCCTGACACCCGGTTATAAACATAGCGCCGAGGCAAATAGAAATTAGAAATGAAGCAATACGCATAACTGGTCTTTGGACAAATTCATGTTAAATAGGCGCTCAAAATAGAAGCAATCCGCCATATGTCCACGTCCGATCACCCAAACGCGTCAATATTACCCTCACGGGGAGCGCAACGAAATGCCCGCGAAGCAGCGCGCCTTTCGCGAATTTCCCGGTCAACCGCGGGCCGATTGCGCCGATCCACATTGGTTACCCTGCGCTGGATGGCGATTATCGGACAAAGCATCGCGCTCTTATTTGTTGGGTTCGGGCTCGGATTTTCGTTTCCGATTTGGCCCTGTGTCGCCATGATTGTGATGAGCATCTTATTCAATATTATCGTCACCGCGACCTTGCCGCTTGATCGGCGCGTTGGCGACCGCGAAGCCGGGGCTCAGCTTGGCTTTGACTTGTTACAATTAGCCGTTTTGCTTTGGCTGACAGGCGGGATGACCAATCCCTTTGCGCTCTTATTCCTGGCGCCTGTTGTGACCAGCGCGACGACACTGAGCCGACCAGTTCTTGTAATCCTTGGTGTTTTCGCAGCGGGCCTGTCGTTCGCCTTAGTCTTTGAAAGCCAACCTTTGCCCTGGGATCCAACCGGCAGTTTTGATCTGCCGTTAAAATTTAGGATCGGCACCTGGCTCGCACTGATGGTCGGTATCGTTTTCACCTCGTCCTATGCCTGGCGTTCCGCCAAGGAATCCCGTCGTATGTCAGAGGCCCTCGCCGCCACTGAGGCCGTTCTCGCCCATGAACAAAAGCTATCCGCGCTTGGTGGCTTGGCGGCTGCCGCGGCTCACGAGCTTGGAACGCCGCTCGCAACTATTCAATTAACCGCGAAAGAAATTTCACGCGAGTTAAAGCCGCGCTCGCCCTATAGAGAAGATATTGATCTGGTATTATCCCAAACTCAAAGATGTCGGGATATTTTACAACAACTAGCCTTACGCGGAGATCAGGGTGATGAAATCCACGATCAGCTCTCAGTTGAGGCTTTGCTCGAAGAAGCTGCCGAGCCCTATTTCGGCATGGGTAAATCCATCGACATTCAGGTGCGAGAGGATGAAACCGGCCCGGTTTTAAGGCGGCAAGCCGAACTGATCTATGGGCTGAAGAACTTTATTGAAAACGCCGTGGGGTTTGCCCGCACGGAAGTAATCATTTCCGGCAATTGGACCGAAAACGATTTATCAATTTCAATTGAAGATGACGGAAAAGGATTTGATGCCAATGTTCGCGACCGTTTAGGTGAACCCTATGTTTCCGGGCGATCTGACCCTTCTAAAGCCGGCGGTCTCGGCCTTGGGTTTTTTATCGCCAAAACTCTGGTTGAGCGGACCGGCGGACAAGTTGAATTTGGCAACCGGGCCGAAGGCGGCGCCCGGGTAAACCTTATCTGGCCCGTGCGGGTTTTGACGGCTTAAAGATGATCCAATATGCCCTCTTACATATTTCAAGAAAGCCACTATATTACGGCCAAGAGGTGAAATTATGAGCGCTCCGGAATATAACATCCCTGATGACAATACGATTATGATCCTGGACGATGACGGTCCGTTTCGAAACCGTCTAGGCCGGGCCCTTACAAATCGAGGCTTTGAAGTTACTACAATCGAAACCGTGGCCGAGGCTATGGATCGGGTGAAGTCCGATCCACCCGCATTTGCGGTTCTGGATATGCGCCTTGAAGACGGCAATGGACTGACCGTCGTTGATGCCCTGCATCAACAACGCGGCGATTGTAAAATCGTGATGTTGACCGGCTATGGCAATCTGGCCACCGCCGTGCATGCAATTAAAGCCGGCGCGATTGATTATTTGGCGAAGCCGGCTGATGCTGACGATGTATGCAAAGCCTTACTCGCGCCGCGGGGTGAACAGCCTGCGCCACCGGAAAATCCTATGTCAGCAGACCGCGTGCGCTGGGAGCACATTCAGCGGGTTTATGAGCTTTGCGGGAAAAATGTATCTGAAACCGCTCGGCGCCTGAATATGCATCGTCGCACTTTGCAAAGAATTCTGGCCAAACGCGCGCCGCGATAATTATTTTTATATTTTGAATTGACACTATGTCGCAGCCCGCCTATGTGCGGGCTTCGTTTTATTGAGAAGACCCATGAACAATTACGTTTTCACAGCTCTGACGTCGTCGATGAAAATTCGATCTTGCGTCACCCTGTCCGGTTCATGAGGATCTAATCATTGCAATAAAATGATGTCCTCCTGAGCCCCGCTCCGGAGGTTTTTTTATCTTCGGCACCCCCCCAAAAAAATAAAACTCGAAGATAAATTATGACTGATACGACTTACACTCCTGAAAAAACAAAAATGCCCCACACCTTTGGCGGCGAGACTAAAGCGCTTTTGGCTTTGGGTATCCCTATGGCTGCAACTCAATTGGTCCAGTTTTTTATCTATACAATTGACATTGTAATGTTGGGGCGCCTCTCTGCAGCGGATGTTGCGGCTGCATCAGTTGGAACCGTAATCTATTTTGCACTCTGGATGTTGGGATCAGGCCCTGTAAATGCCGTTTCGCCCTTGGTATCTCAGGCACTTGGAGCAAATAAGCGAGATTATCATGATGTCAGAATTTCTGTACGAATGACCCTCTGGGCCATCGCCCTGATGTTTCCGTTTTTGCTTGTTGTCATATTTTTTTTGGAGCCTATGGCGCTCAAATTGGGACAAGACCCCCATGTTGCGGCCAAAGCCAGCGTTTACATTCTTGCACTAGCTCCCGGCTGGCCGTTTGCCCTTGGAGTCATGGCTCTTCGAAATTTTTTGGCCGCGATTGAAAAAACCAAAGTGCCATTAGTTCTGGTTATCATTGGAACTGGACTGAATGCATTGTTTAATTGGTGTCTGATTTTTGGCCCAGGGCCATTTCCACGATTGGAGTTGGTCGGGGCTGGACTTGCATCATCTTTAGCTTACGCGCTGACATTCGCGATGTTTGTTGTTTACATCCAGCTGGACACACAGGCTCGGGTATTCCGTGTTTTCAAAAGATTTTGGAAAATACGCCGGGCGCGATTCCGCGAAGTGGTAAAGCTCGGCTGGCCAATGAGTATCAATACATTTTTTGAGGGCATGCTCTTCAATGTGGCCGTGTTGATCATGGGCGCAATTGGAATGATTGAACAGGCCGCCTATCAAATTGGGCTGAATGTCGTTGCTTTGGCCTTCATGCTGCCTTGGGGCTTATCGATGGCTGGGGCCATCCGGATTGGCCTCGCAACAGGGGCCGATAATCATCCCGCGGCGAAACGGGCGGCCATTGTCACGATGATAGCGGCTACGATCGGTATACTAATATTCGCAATTACGATTGCTCTGGTTCCAGATTTTATCGCCAGCCTGTATATGGATGAGAGTAAAGCGGACAATGCGCAAGTTATCGCTTTGGTTACCCTGTTTTTGCCTATTGCATGTGGCTTTATGTTGTTTGATGCGTTCCAGGTTGCCGCCAATCAGTTACTAAGGGGATTGAAAGACGTTCAAATTCCAATGTTTATGACGGGATTTAGTTACTGGATCGTTGGATTTCCGATAGCGTTTTGGTTGGGGCTTCACAGTCCGGTCGGGGCAATCGGCGTTTGGTATGGTTTGATGGCCGGGCTAATCAGCGCATCCATCTTACTTGGCGGCAGATTGATCTATGTACTGCGCGATGAAAACTGGCAAAAACTGAGGACATTGAAATAAGGACTAACCCAGTTTCGCTTCAATGGCGTCCCAGGACAAGGCCGCCGCGTCCACGCCAGAGAAGCGTTTGAGCTCCTGCACACCGGTCGGCGATGTGATATTTATCTCCGTCATTTTATCCCCGATCACATCAATTCCAACCAGGATCTGACCCCGGGCTTTCAACATCGGACCAATCGCGTCACAGATTTTCATATCCGTTTCTGTCAGCTCCGTTGGAACAGCCTGACCTCCGACATGCATGTTAGACCGGGTTTCGCCTTTTTGCGGGACCCGATTAATGGCACCGACGGCAACGCCATCAATGATAATGATCCGCTTGTCCCCTTTGGATACATCTTTGAGGAAGGCTTGCGCGATGATTGGTTCGCGTGAGCGGGCAAAAAACATTTCCAGCAGGGATGAATAATTACTGTCATCAGATTTCAAGAGAAATACCCCTTCTCCGCCATTCCCAAATAAAGGCTTTAAAATAATATCGCCGTGTTTTTGACGAAAGTCATCGATTGCCTCACGCGAGCGGGTGATCAATGTCTCCGGCATAAGTTCTGGATAATCCAGCGGCAGGATTTTTTCCGGGCAGGATCGCACCCATTCCGGGTCATTCACAACCAGTGTTTTGCCTTTAAGCCTCTCGAGTAAATGCGCCGCTGTAATATAGGCCATATCAAAAGGCGGATCCTGTCGCATCCAGACCACATCAATATCCGTCTCCAGATCAATCTTACGGCGTGGCTCAAAGCTAACATGATTGCCCCGCTCTCGCCTGACAATCATGGGGCGCGCATAGGCTTCAATCCGGCCTTCATTATAGGCCAGATGCTCGGGCCCATATTCAAACAAGGTCATGCCGCGCGCCATCGCCACTTCGGCAAGAGCAAAGGTGGTATCGGCATCAATATCCACCGTTTCCATCGGGTCCATTTGAAAAGCAATGCGTAAGGTCATGGGCGCTTACTGCCTGATTGCCGTCACGGCGGCAAGTCACAACCCTTGGAACCGGGCCAAAAAATCCCTATGTTAATAGGAAGGGGCCTTATCCCAAATAATGGAGAGAGTATGCGGGATCTTATTGTAACAAACTTGGAAATCGTTCCAGGACGAACCATAACTGCGCATCTGGGCCTGGTCCAGGGTAACACGGTTCGATCAAAACATCTCGGCCGGGATATCATGGCCGGGCTGAAAAACATCGTTGGCGGCGAACTCAAAGGCTATACAGAGCTTTTATCTGATGCCCGCGACGAAGCCACGAGCCGGATGATTGAAGAGGCCGTGGCCCTGGGCGCCAATGCGGTCGTAAACGTTCGCTATTCGACGTCTTCTGTGACTGCCGGCGCGTCGGAGCTCTATGTCTACGGCACTGCAGTGAGAATTGAATAATGGGATCCATACTCGCCTTCCTAACCCTGTTATTGATCGGGTTCGTCTTTGGTAAAATGAACGAGATGAACCATTTTCGCCGGCTGGATCAAGACGAGCAAACCTACGCCCATATTGACGTTTACAATATCAAACGCCCGACGGAACCGCTGGCCGCGGACGGGGTGTTGGTATCTGGAAATGTCGTGATTGCGGTGGATTATTTTAAAGTCATTGTTGCCGGTTTGAAAACACTGATTGGTGGGCAGCTTGGGACTTACCAATCCTTGATGACCCGCGCTCGCCGCGAAGCCGTCTTGCGCCTGAAGCGCGAAGCCTCAGAGCTTGGGGCTGATGCGGTCTATAATGTCCGGATTGAGTTTTCGACCGTAGGCGCCAATCCACGTGGGGTTGGCGGAGTTGAATTATTTGCCTATGGTACAGCTGTAAAACGTCCCTAAAGCAGGCCTCCTATGTCTCAGTCTCTGGAGCTGACCAATCCAATAAGCGGTCACAAACGCCATGTCATTTATGATGGGCCAGATAAGCCGCGGGCGGTCATGCTGATCTGTCACGGCTTTGGCGAGCATTGCGAACGTTACGAGCCGATGATGTCTCATTTGGCGGAAAACGGCATCGCCACCCTTGCCATTGACCTTGAAGGCCACGGCCAAACCCAAGGCCGAAAAGGGGTTTGCCGTGACTATAATATCTTTCATGCCGATATTGCCTTGTTGAGCGCAACCGCTACCGGTCAATATTCGGATATTCCGGCCTTTCTTTATGGCCATTCTATGGGCGGCGGCCTGGTTCTAAATCACGGCCTCAAACATGGCACGGATAGTTTCAAAGGCGTAATGGTATCTGCGCCTTTGATCCATCCGACTGAGCCCGTACCCGGACCCTTGCGCTTAATTGTAAAGCTGCTGCGTCCAGTCTTGCCGAATATGACCATCGGCAACCCGATTCCCGGCAGCAAAGTGTCTTCGATTCCAGACGAACAGGTCAAATATGAAAATGATCCGCTTAACCACGACCGCCTCGGTTTGGGGCTTGCCGCGGATATGATCGAAGGCGGTGAATGGGTCGCTGAGAGGGCTGGAGATTGGACGGCGCCTCTATTATTGATGCATGCTAAAAACGATCAGCTAACAAAATTTGAAAGCAGTCGTGAGTTCGCCGAACGCGCTGAAAACTGCACCTTTATGCCTCTCGCTGATTGCGAACATGAAATTCATAATGACGTCACCCGTGAACAGGTCTATGCGGCCATGATCAAATTTATGGAGCAAAATCTGTGAGTCTGACAGTCTATCACCTGAAAACCTGCGACAGCTGCCGCAAGGCGATCAAGGCATTGGTCGGTGCCGACCATGAAGTTCAAACGGTTGACGTTCGTGCGGACGGCGTTCCCGCTAAAACACTTCAAGCCTGGGTCAAAAAATGGGGCTGGGAAACGGTTTTAAACCGAAGGTCGACGACCTGGCGCAATCTGGATGACGCCAACAAGATAAATGTCTCAGATCAAAAAGCAGTCGCCCTTATGGCCGAACATCCGACTTTGATAAAACGGCCGATAATAGAAAGTCCCGATCAATCAACTATTGGATGGACAAAAGAGACCCAGGCCCTTTGGCTTTAAGGGGTGGTATAAACCACCATCACCTTTTCCCCATTATCCGGATTAATATAATAGGGTTGAGGCGTGCCTAAAGCATCCGGCCTGTAAGGCACGGTTTTTGTCCCCGGCGGCAGAATGACTTTTTCACCTGTATTCGGATCCCGGAAATAAGGTTCCGTTTCCGGAAGGCGGTCCATCGGCGTCGGCGAAGACGACAAATTACCTGGAAGATCGCGATATTGTGGCTGCGGCGCCGGCAATGTCATAGGGGCTGATCGTGGCTGCTCGGCAAAACTCCCGCTCGGGATTGGGTCCCCGGCCAGTCGGACATAGGAAATGACCTCTTTGGTGCCTTTGGTTGTGCTTGCAATATGCGCCGCACGCTCAAGCTCTTCCGGACTTTCCGCAACGCCCAGCAAATAGACCAGACCGTTATGAACTTCGATATTGTAATTCAGCGAACTTACCGTTTTATCCGCAACAAACCGCGTGCGTATGGACTGTTTTAAAAATCCATCCTTAGTATTACCGATCAGGCCCTGCTTCTCACCGACCGCGACTTCATTCCCGACCTGATAGACACCGGGTGCTGACCAGGCGATCCGTTCGGCTTCAAGTCTGTCCTCATTGCTTGGGACCTGCCCGGAAAGAACGGCAATACCCTCGGCAACTTCTACGTCTACGCCGCCGAGCTTATAATCATAGGCCCGGCTCATCCGGGTAGAAATGGCGCGGGCGGCCGACATGTCATCAAGGGATCTGACGACGCTGCGATCGCCTCCCTCAATTGCCGCGCTAGTAACTGCGCATCCAGAGAAAGTTAAGGCCGCCAGGCCCATTGTGATCATGGTTAACTGTTTCATAATTCGGACAATAATCGCCAATACTTGCCTAATCGTTACCAAGCTTGCGATGTGACAGCGTTTTAATGTTCTCGCCAGAGATCAGGTCGGTGATCGACCCGCCACCGTCCTATGATAAAGACCGCATCATATCTCAGGCCCAGTTTCTGATATTGCGGATTATGCGACACAAATAGCCGCGCGGCGGCCATAATGCGTTTTCGCGCCGTATATGTCAGGCTGTCTTCGGCGGCTTTTTCCGTCTGGCGTTGTTTCACTTCAACTATGACCAATGACGATTTCGTCCGCGCGATAATGTCGAGTTCACCTGAGGGCGTTTTGACGCGCCGGTCTATGATGCGGTAGCCTTTAAAGCGCAAATAGCAGACAGCTAGTGTCTCGGCCCGTCGGCCTGCCTTTTCACGCGCCTGTCGGTTCATTTCAGCGCCAACGCCCTTTGGTAAACATCGCGCTTATTCCATCCGGATAAATCCGCCACCGCAGCAGAAGCGCGTTTTACACCCAGATCAGGAATCTGGTCTTTTAGTGCCGCATCAATCTCGACGTCCCCCCATTGCGTTTCCGGGGCCGGGCCTAATAAAATTACGATTTCGCCCCTGGCCGGATTATCCGTGAGGCCTGTTAAAAGTTCGGATACGCTGCCTCTTCGAAACTCTTCATAGGTTTTGGTTAGTTCACGGGCTAGGACTGCATCTCGGTCGCCCAGAATTTGTTTCACATCTTCGAGCATATCAATAATACGGTGGCCGCTTTCAAAAAACACCAATGTGCCAGTTGTGGTCTCTAGGGTCTTGAGTTTGGACCGGCGCGCCCCGGCTTTAGACGGCAAAAACCCGGCAAATGTAAATATATCCGTTGGCAGGCCGGCCCCCGCAAGCGCTGCTAAAACGGCCGATGCCCCCGGAACAGGAACAACGGAATGGCTTTGTTCAATTGCCGCCTGAACGAGCTTAAAGCCCGGATCAGAAACCAATGGCGTGCCCGCGTCACTGACCTGGGCGACGATTTTGCCTTGCGACAAAGCCTCCATAACCATCGGAATACGACCCGCCGCATTATGGTCATAATATGAGACTAGGCGTCCTTTGAGACTATAAGCCGATAGGAGCTTTTGCGTATGACGTGTGTCTTCGGCCAGAATGATGTCGGCTGCCGAAAGGATATCCAAGGCCCGCAGGGTTATATCACGCAGATTACCGATCGGTGTCGCAACAATATAAAGCCCCGGCGTGATGTGCACATTGTCCGAGATAAAGGATTGCACCTTGGAAACGGGGCTTATAGGATTCGATTCAGACATGGGTGACCAATTTTCGCGTTTGCCCCTTATGACAAAATTTGTGGAAGAGACCAATGAGAATTGACTGGCGATATATTTTAATCTTGGGTTTAGGCGTTTGGATGACGGCCTGTACAACAACGCCAGCACCAACCCGACCTGCCGGACCAGTCGTGGAGCGCCCGCCTGTTGAGGAACCTGTCGCAGAAAACCCACCCCCGGAACCCGAAGAGGTTCAGCCAGAAGACGTCAAACCCGAAGATCAAATTGTTACACGGGACGGACTCACCCCGCCGCATATGGCCGGACGGGATATAAAACGACTGGCCCTGTTATTGCCCTTTTCCGCCAAGTCAGACAGGCTTCGCGAAGAAGCCGCCTCTATGCTCAAAGCGGCGGAGCTTGCCGTGTTTGAGCGAGATCAGGCCGATGTTCTTCTTATTGCCCTTGATACGCGCGGCACTGAAAGCGGCGCAGCCTCTGCAACGCGTGCCGCAATTCAATCCGGCGCCGATGTTGTATTAGGACCCGTATTGTCCCGTGCCGTCCGAGGGGCCAGCCGGGAAGCGAGCCGATCTGAAACGCCGGTCATCGCTTTTTCAACAGATCAACGGGTTGCTGGAAACGGCACCTATCTTCTAAGCTTCCCACCTGAGGCCGAAGTTCAGCGCGTGGTAGAGTTTGTCGCCGGGTCAGGCGCAAGCCGATACGCTTTTATTGGCCCTGAAAGCGCCTATGGTGAGCGGGTGCAGGCCGCCTATCAACGGGCTGTTCAATCTGTTGGCGGACGCATTACGCAAAACAAGACCTATGACGGTGATGATATTTCCGTCATGCAGACCCCGGCGAAAGCCCTGGCCGATGCCTATAAAAGCGGTTCGAATTCTGGCCGCGCCGTTTTTGAAGCCGTGATCCTGCCGGAAGGCGGAACACCATTACGTTCGCTCGCCCCGCTATTGCCTTACTATGATATTGACCCTTCCGATGTACAGTTTATGGGCACCAGTCTTTGGCACAGGGAAGAAACCGTACGTGAGCCGGCTTTGAACCGCGGAATATTTGCCGGGCCCGACCAGAATGTCCGCGCCGCCTTTCTAAACGCCTATGATCAAAGATATGGCGAAGAAGCGTCTCGTCTGGCGTCACTGGCTTTTGACGCGGTGAATGTTGGGGCATTTGTCGCCGACGGAGCCCCCAAATCCCGCGATGAGCGCCTCGAAGATGAAAACGGATTTTTCGGCGTCGACGGCTTTGTCCGGTTCAGAGACAATGGCACACCCGAGCGCGGACTGGCCGTTTATCAAATTCAAAATGGACGTTTTGAAATTATTGATCCGGCGCCAACCCGAACAGGCGGCCCATCTTAAAGGCTTAAATCAAAAGCTGATCAGTAATTGTATTTAGCACCGCCCGACCATTTTCCGTGGCCATCAATCGGTCATCATCCTGCCTGAGAAACCCTAATTCAATCAGTTCGGAAATATGCTGATCCGGCAGGGTCGTACCCGATATAGCGGCCCAACGGGCCATGGAAATTCCGTCGGAAATTCGCAATCCCATGATAACATATTCATCCGCCTGACTTTCTGGGCTTAAAATTTCGCGAATTTCGATCCCATGGGAATTGGCTTTCACCGCCACGGAATATTCTTGAGGGCGCCGGTAAGCGATCGTCGCCAATCGATCGGATTTGGTTTGAATGCGTCCATGCGCGCCCGGCCCAACGCCGACATAGTCATAACCCTGCCAATAGGCGAGATTATGCCGAGATCTATGGTCGGGCCTTGCAAAATTTGACACTTCATAATGTTCAAAGCCTTCCAGCGCCAGCCGGGCTTGGATGAGATCATAAAATCCCGCGCTTTGATCATCCGAGACCGCTTTTCTTAGCCCACGCTTTTGGGCGCGCGCAAAGGCTGTATTCTCTTCTATGGTCAGTTGATAGGTGGAAATATGCTCAACACCCAAAGCCAATAAGATATCAATATCCCGATTTAAATCTGAACCTGATTGACCATACCATCCAAAAATCAAATCGACGGAGACCGACCGAAACATATTCGTCGCGGTTTTAATAGCGCGCTTGGCGGTTTCCCCATCATGATCCCGGCCCAAAAACTTCAGGGCCTTATCGTCAAAGCTCTGCACGCCCAAAGATAATCGGGTAATACCCGCCTTCGCAAAATCTTTAAATTGGTTCAAATCGACCGGATTGGCTTCGAGCGCAATTTCGGTCTCTATTCCCAGCCCCCAAAGTCGATCAACGGTTTCTAAAATCCGAGAAATATCAACTGATCGCATGAGCGAGGGGGTTCCGCCGCCGAAATGAATAGACGTCACCTGTCTTGCCCCGCTGAGGCCGCGCCAATAGGTCAGGTCCGCCTCAATCGCCGAAACCAGATCCGGATCAGATTTGTGTTTATAGACGTTGAAATCGCAATAAGGACAGATCCGCGCGCAATAGGGCCAGTGAATATAAATAGCGAGCGGCGAAGGTTCAGCCATCAGGGAACTGGTCATGCAGAAATTTGGCAAAAGCATCGGCCCGGTGACTTTTGGCATGTTTGGCCACGGGCTCTATCTCAGCAAATGTCTGATTATCGCCTATGGCCTGAAAAATCGGATCATAGCCAAATCCTTTTTTTCCGCGAGGCGGCCAGACGATTTCACCTTCAACCTTGCCTTCATAAACTTGTGTAGTTCCGTCAGGGTAGGCCAGGCATAAGGCGCAAATAAATCTCGCCCTCCGATCTTTTCGGCCTTGATCCAGCTGATCCCAAACGCGCCACATCGCCATATCGAAATCGCGACCTCCGCCTTCAACCATTGGAATTTTAGCCCAGCGCGCAGCATAAATCCCTGGGTCGCCGTTCAGTCCATCAATAGCCAAACCGCTATCATCCGACAGAGCCGGCCATCCACTCACCCTGGCCGCCGCCAGAGCTTTGAGACGAGCATTGCCAGCAAAGGTCGTTTCTGTTTCCTCCGGTTCAATCAAGTCGAGTTCCCCAGCGCTTTGAGTTTCGACACCCAAAGGCCCCAACAGGTCACGTATTTCACGGACTTTTCCGGTATTATGGGATGCGATTACTAGTTGGGTCAGACGGGTCATGAGTTGTTCTCTAACGCTCCCGCGGACAGGCGTAAAGCGATGAGCTTCATATGGGGCTTGCATTCGAACCAATTATTGTTTATCGATAACGAAATTGACGTTGGAAACGACCATGACCACTGTATCAGGAGCCGCGGCCCACCGCGTCCCCCGTATATTAAATTTCTGTTTGATCGTCGTGATTTCTTTTATTGCGACCGCTCTATTATTGATGGTTTTAGGCACTGTTTTAATGGTGTTTGACACCCCTTTTAAAGACATGGTCATTGAAGAGTTGGGCAAGACCAATCAAACTGTGCCGACAACGTCTGCCTTGTCTTCAGCTTTTGCTGGCGGCGCCGTGATTGCCGGCGCTTATTTATATGTAGCGCTTGTTGTTAAAAAAATCGTCAAAACCACCTTGGATGGCAACCCGTTTGTTGAGGCCAATATCTCCCGACTGCGAAAAACCTGGATCGTCATTGCCTGTGTCGAGATATTCCGAATTTTTATCACAGGCTTCATTTCCAATTCATCAGCATCGGAAACGGCTCTGGATAGCTTCTCTATGGAAACCCGGCTGTCCGCCTGGTTCCTGGTCTTTGTAATTGCCATAATGGCCGAAGTGTTCCGCGTTGGGCTTGAGCTTAAACGCGATCAGGAATTGACGGTGTAACATGGCTATTCGTGTAAACCTTGACCGTGTTCTATTAGATCGCCGTATGTCTTTAACCGAATTGGCGGATAAAGTCGGCATTACTCTGGCCAATCTTTCTATTTTGAAAACGGGCAAAGCCCGGGCGGTGCGGTTCTCAACCCTCGATGCCCTTTGCCGCGAGCTGAATTGTCAGCCCGCCGATATCCTGGAATATGAGCCGGAAGAGATCGCCCCCGCCAAAGCGGCTGAGTGAGAACTTCTCTCGACCCAAACTACTGAGACTTCAGGTAGCTCCACGCGTCAAGTGTATCTTTGTCCGAAAGCTCTAAAAGGCCAGAATTCACCTCAATATGAAAATCACAAATTTTTTGGTGGTCAGCATCATTTTGTTCGTCGCCGGAAACAACAGGGTCTAGATTCGTAATTTCGAACTGCTTTACAACCGCCTGTACTATTGGGTCAAAAATCGCCTTACCGTTTTCTAAATCTGCGACATAACCCGCTGCTCTTGGTAGGTTAGTATAGTACAGGGATAAAGCTTTCTGTTCAGCGGAAACATAGTCTTCATTCAGATAAGACGAAATATCCCCGTAAGATCGTCCGTGCAATTTCTGCGTACAAACTTCGGGCGCTGGGTCGCGCAACGCTTTATACAAACGAATGGCGACCTTTGCTTCTTCCCTCAATGTTTCCGCAGACGCTGTTTGCTGTCGCTCTTCTAATTCTGCATTCAGTAAATTTCTGAACTCTGAGATTCCTTTTTCAGTTTTACCACCATTGCGCATAACCCGGTCAAATGGGACGATCATTTCTTTAAATTTTTCAGGAGAATTCTGTCTAATATGACCAAGCAACGGAAACTCTTCGATTACCTCCTCAACATTTAGCGGCAAAATGCGCGGAAGAATCATGGCTTTGTACATTCCCGTTGTCACTTGCCAGAAACCCACTACTGAAACTGCCATCAAAACTGTACCCAGCGTCCCCTTAAATTTTTTGGAAAACAGGGCTCCGATTCCACCCCCCAGTGCGCCACCAATCATCGCATAAACGATTGAAGAAAGGTCCATCACTATTTGTCCATCGCCGCATTTTGCAAGGCGCAAAGCTCTGAAATCCCTTTGCCCGCCAGACGCATCAATTCCGCCATTTCGTCAGCTGTAAAAGGGGTGTCTTCGGCGCTAGCCTGAACTTCGATCACACCGCCCGATTCCGTCAGCACGAAATTGGCATCGGCCTGGGCCGCGCTGTCTTCGACATATTCAAGATCGAGACGACACTCACCGTCAACAATGCCGCAGGATACGGCGGCCATGCGATCCGTGACCGGGTTTTCAGACAAAGTTCCATTATCAACCAGAGACTGGCAGGCCTGATAAAGCGCAACCCAGGCGCCGGTAATTGAGGCCGTGCGGGTTCCGCCGTCGGCCTGCAGCACATCACAATCAATAATGATCTGACGCTCACCCAGTTTCTCAAGGTCAATTGCTGCCCGCAAAGACCGGCCAATCAGGCGCTGAATTTCAACGGTGCGTCCGCCTTGTTTGCCGCGCGCCGCTTCGCGGGAATTGCGCGAATGGGTGGAGCGAGGAAGCATTCCATATTCCGCCGTTACCCAGCCCCGACCTTTACCCTTCATCCAGCGCGGGACATTTTCGTCAACACTGGCCGTACACAAAACATGAGTTTCACCAAATTTCGAAAGACAGGATCCTTCGGCATATTTGGACGCGCCCGTGGTCAGGCTGATCGGACGCAAGGCATCCCGGTTTCGGTTTTGTGGTCGCATAATCTTTTTCCCTTATCCGCAGGTCTCTTATCCAATCCGGGTCCGAACGGCCAGAAAAAAGCCCAAGATAAGGTCTTGAAACCGGGGAATATTTGCCCAAATAATCCGGCATGAGCGTAATCCGGCCACAATTTAACCTCAGCGACCTGGATGATCGCGCGCGCCGGATTTTCAAAGACATTGTGGATACCTATCTGGATACCGGATCCCCGGTCGGCTCGCGCACAATTGCGTTGAGCGATGGTAATCGCCTGTCGCCGGCGACCATCCGAAATACGATGGCGGATCTTGTGCGCTTTGGCCTTCTTGAAGCGCCGCATGTTTCCGCGGGACGTATTCCAAGCCAGCTTGGTCTGCGCCTGTTTGTGGACGGGCTGCTTGAAACGGGAAATCTCAGCTCAGGTGAGCAAAAATCCCTCGAAGCCCGCCTGGCCGCAGAGGGCAAAGCGCCCAAGGCGATCATGGAACAGGCCTCCGCCATGCTGGCCGGTCTGGCCGGGGGCGCGGGACTGGTCCTGACCCCAGCGCGGGAAGCCGAAGCACAAAGCGCACAGATCAAACATGTGGAATTTGTCAGCCTGGATCACCATCAGGCTCTGGCCGTCATCGTCTACGAAGACGGTCAGGTTGAAAACCGCCTGATGAACCGGCCTATGGGCCTGCCATCCCATGCGCTGGAACAGGCCGGGCATTTTCTGTCCAATCACCTCAAGGGTCGGCGTCTGAACGAGGCGCGTGACGAAATCATGGCCCAGATCAGTGAAGGTCGGGCGCGCCTGGATAAGGCCGCGGCCAAAGTCATCGAACTCGGCATGGCGGATTGGAGTGTTAAAGATAAAGCCGATCCACAACGATCACTGATCATTCGTGGGCAGGCCCATCTTTTGGATAATCTTGAAGTCCAAAGCGATCTTGAGAAAATCCGCCTCTTATTTGAAGAGCTGGAACATAAGGAAGACCTGATCGCCTTGCTCGATCGCACTGAACATGCGGACGGGGTGAAAATCTTTATCGGGGCGGAAAACCCGCTGTTTTCACTTTCTGATTCAAGTGTTGTAATTGCCCCCTATCGCAACGCGGAAAAAAACATTATAGGCGCGGTCGGTGTCATCGGACCCACCCGTCTCAACTATGCCCGGATTATTCCCCTGGTCGATTATACGGCCCAATTAGTGGGACATATGCTGGGCCAAACGACGATTAAATAACGGAGCCTGAAATGGCAGGAAAAAAAGATAAAAACGACAAATCCGAAGCGCATGATCTGCCGACGGATGAAGAGCTGGATAATCTGCAGGCCGAAATTGATAAGGCACTGGAGCAGGCTCAAGACGGCGACAACACCGAGGAAAACGCAGAAACCTCCGCCGATCAAAAGATCGAAGCGCTGGAAGCCGAACTTGCCAATATGAAAGATCAGGCTTTGCGGGCCATGGCGGAATCAGAAAATGTTAAACGCCGGGCTGAGCGTGAAGTCGCTGCGGCAAAAACTTACGGCGTTGAACGTTTCGCTACGGATATGCTGACAGTAGTTGATAATCTGGGTCGGGCACTCGCGACTTTGGACGGCAAAGCTAAAGATGATTTGGGCGATAACGCCAAAAACCTGCTCGAAGGTATCGAGCTGACAGAAAAAGATATGATGGCGGTCCTCGCCCGCCATGGTATTAAATCTGTCCCGGGCAAAGGCTCAAAGTTTGATCCAAATGTCCATCAGGCCGTTGCTCAAATTCCGTCCGATGAAGATAAAGGCCACGTCGCCGAGGTTATGACGACCGGATTCACCATCGGCGAACGCACTTTGCGCGCCGCTATGGTTGCCGTTTCAACGGGACCCGCTAAATCCTGAGTGTGATTCCGCGCTTCACAAATAGACGAAAAGCCTGTAAGAAATTTCTTTCTAACAATAACAGGGGATAGGTCTATGGCCGGTGAGAATGATAAATGGGAGATTTACACCGATAAGCGGGGTGAATTTCGGTGGCGCCGTCGCGCAACAAATGGAAACATCGTAGGGTCGTCCTGCGAAGGGTATACACAAAAAGCGGCTTGTAAGGCCAATGCAGAACGCCACGGCATGGACGGAAATCCAAAAGGCCATGGCGCGAAAGATAAATGGGAAATTTATAAGGACAAGCGCGGCGAGTTTCGCTGGCGCCGGACCGCTGTGAATGGCGAAATCACAGGCGCGTCGTCTGAAAGCTATAAATCTAAGGGAGATTGCACCGCTAACGCTGAACGCAACGGTATGTAATCAACACCTTTTTAGAAATTTAAGCCTCGACCAGATCCTTGTCGACTAAGACATGTTGATGGTCGGGGCTTTTTGTTTCGCCACATGTCAATCGGACACCACATTCAAAAATCGATGGGGCTTCGCCCAAGAAATGAGCCCGGTCTTTTTTAAGAGCGTCCACCAGGAAATCAAACACGGCTCTGATCCGAACGCTTTTAGTCAAGTCCTCATGGGCGACGATCCACAAATCTTCCAAATGAGTTTCTTCGGGAAGAACTCGCGTGATTTGCAGCTCTGGTTCAATATAAGCCAGCGGCATAATCCCAACGCCATATCCAGCAATAATTCCGTTATAATGGGCCATCAGGTTATTGGATTTAAAAGTCACGCGTCCAGATGGGAGTGAGTTTCCATCATCATCCTTTGGCCATAAATATCCGTCATCCGACAAAGTACATATTACGCTGTCATGATTTACCAAATCCGCCTTACTGGAGATTGGTTCCGGTCTCTGCTCCAAATAGCTATCTGCTGCAAACATACCAAAGCCCGCTTCCAAAACTTTCCGCCCAATCAGACTGTTCTGATTTCCCGGCCCCATCCAGCGCAAAGCAATATCGGCTTCGCGTTGGGCCAGATTAATTGAGCGAAAATCAACTGTAATCTCAACAAGTAGATCCGGATGTGAACTTCGGAAAGCCTGCATGACCGCAGGTAACCAATGGGTGCCCAATCCCTCAGTCGCCGAAATACGCACAGGCCCGGCCAGCGATTGTTCCAGCGAAGCCGAACTGCGTTTAATGGCATTGGCCTCACGGTCCATGCGCCGGATGTTCTCTAGAACCGAATGCCCAAAAGGTGTCGGAACCAGCTGTCCGTCTTGCTTGGTTAATAGCGGCGTGCCGAAATGTTCTTCAAGTGCGCGAATGCGACGCCCGACCGTAGGTTGGCTCATATGAAGGCGTTTGCCTGCTGCAGTTAGGCTACCGCACTCGGCCACAGCAAGGAATATAGGATAGTCAGACCAGTTAATCATACATTTTTGTATGATAATTATACGATCTTTGTCAATGCCATTCTTTTTTGATTGCCGTATATAGAAATTGTCAGCGAAAGGAGATCGACATGACAAACTTTTTTACCCCCCGCAAGGTGATTACAACAATCACGACCCTTACATTAATGTCCGCCGCCAGTGCCATGGCCGCAGACGTCACCACCCCGGCTCAAACTCAGGGTTTTGAAATTGCCACAACAACAAATGGTAAAGTCCGCCTCGCGGTTTCCGCCTATAAAGACGGGAATTACAAGCGTAGCGCCGCTTTTTTGGAATCCGCGCTGAGCTCTAAAATGTCCAAGCGCCGCGCCGCTATCGCCTATTCGAACCTGTGTGCCTCATATGGTCAAATGGGTGAGTTGGAGCTCGCAGCCGAGGCCTGTGACACCGCTTTGGAATTGCGGCCGGGTTACGCACCGGCCGAAACCAATCGCGAAGCGCTAACCGTCAGGCTCGCTCAGAAATAATGTCCCCAACTTGCCGGTCAGCTTTCAATATTGAAAGTCAGGCCGGCATTTTCTTTTAATCTGTCGATTAATGCCATCCCCATGGCGGGCGCAGGCGTTAAAACGCCGCCCGGGACCTGGTCCCGGGTTATATCTCTAGCCAGACACAACGCACTTTCAGCGATCATTTTGGACGTCGACCCATATCCCGGGTCCTTATCCCCGGTTACCGCGCCAACAATTGTCTGTCCATCAGGCCCACTGCCCACAAATATCACGTCATAAAAACCGGTTTCACGTTCCTCTTTAGTCGGGCCCTCGCCGGGTTTGGGCGGGTTTTTAGACATGGAATTGTCACTCGCCACGTGATTGGCCATTTGCTCGCCCTGCTCGCCGGGCCCGGTCAACATCATTTCGTCATAGACAAAATCTTTACCGTAAGCATGACCCAGAAGCGCATTTGAGCGATGAACATTTTTCGTATTGATCGAAGCCATGATAAAGGGCGCGGACCAGCTATTGAGATCTTCTTCAAAGAGCGGCTTATGTCCGGGGGGTTGGGGTGGCCCGCTAAATTCCGGTGTCAACGAAAACGGGTCTTTAAGCCAGTTTAAAACCTCAGGCTCCTGCCCCGCTCGCATCATGGTGGCCATGAAGCTGGCCGCTGTACCCCCGGAAAATGTACCTTTCATTTTGCGAACCCGTCCGCGAACTTTTGTGCAGGGCGCACCAAATTTTTCTTTGGCATGATGCTGCGTGTAGAACACCCCTAGATCAAACGGAATGGAATCAAATCCACAGGAATGGACGATCCGGGCGCCGCTGGCTTTGGCTTTATCATCAAACTCGGCAACCGTGTCATGCATCCAGGCCGGCTCGCCGCAAAGATCAACATAATCCGTTCCTGCCTCGGCACAGGCCGCAACAAGATCCGTCCCATAAAGCTGATAAGGCCCAACGGTCGTTAAAATGACTTTGGTGCGTCCGACCATATCCGCGAGGCTTTGAGAGTCCGATGAATCCGCAACAACCAAGTCAACCTCTTTGGCGATCCCCATTTCATCGCGAACAGCCTCAAGCTTATCCAATGACCGACCAGCCATAGCCCAGCGCACATCTGACCCCTTATAAGTGTCGCTCAGATATTCAGCCACAAGCCGACCCGTATAGCCCGTTGATCCATAAACAATGACGTCAAATTCGCGTTCAGACATAGCGCTCTCCT
>JAHDDX010000030.1 GCA_020629135.1 Hellea sp. | reverse complement strand
GCCAAAGCGGTTCGACACATGGCGCGCCAGACCGCGCCATTATTTGACGCGCCGACGGAGCTGGTCACCTTTTGGGCGCGGGGCTTTCGCGAAAGCTATGAAACGGAACTCCGCCCGGAAAGCTCAGATGACCGCTCCCGCGAAATTGTCGAGCGTTATCTGGAACGATATCAAGCTATATCGATGGCGTTATTTGGAGCACCAGATGAACAGGGTCGATTTGACCTATCCTCACTAAAAGGATCAAAATTTTGGGCCCGGTTCAAATGGCTATTTCGGCGTATTCTGGGTAAACCCGCCGGCGGCATTCGTGTCCTCAATAGTGCCATGACTTTTGACGGCGGCTTGGACTATGTGCAGCGCAAATTGGAAAATCACTCAGGCGTCCGCATTGACGTGACTGAGAGTCAGAGACGCCACCCGATATTATGGTCACCTATCCTGGCCTGGAAGTATTGGCGCAAAGGCGCATTTCGGTAATTATCCCGCCAGCTTCATCATATCTGCCATCAAGTCGCCTTGGACGTCTTTGAGTTGGGCGAACTTTTCAATGATTTGTTTGACGTCGTCTTCTGTATGAGCCGCAGATAACGAGATCCGCAGAAGCGAGGTTGATTGTGGCGTTCCCGGCGGCACGGCAATATTTACATATAGCCCGTTCTCAAGCAGCCAGTTCCACTCCATCGCGCAAATAGCTTCATTGGGGCGACGAGCCGCTATAACCGGGCTTGGGTCGGCGCAAAGATCATAACCGAGATCATCCAAACCTTTGTGGAGCTGCTTGGCCCGCTCCCAGATATTTTCTCGAAGCGCATCACCAATCGGTGAATTGATCTTGCCCACGGCTGCCAGAGCAGCCGATACATTGGACGGTGTCGGAGACGCCGTGAACAGATATGGCCGCATCACCTTACGGGCAATTTCAAATTCAGGATGTTTGGACACACAGAACCCGCCAATCGAAGCCAGGCTTTTTGAGAAGGTTCCGGCGATAAAATCGACCTTATCCATGACACCCTGAGCCTCGGCGAGACCACAACCGGTTTCGCCAAACACGCCATAGGAATGAGCTTCATCGATATAGAGATACCCGCCATGTCGGTGGGTCACGTCCAGAAATTCATCAATCGGCGCGATATCGCCAAACATGGAATAAAGTCCCTCGATGATGACAAAGAAATCACCTTTTTTTTCTTTGACGCGGCTCATCCGCTTATCAAGGTCTTCGGGCGAATTGTGACGGAAACGAATAGTTGAGGCTTCGGACAGACGGGTGCCGTCAATAATACAGGCATGCGCATCTGCATCCATGAAGATGATATCGTCCTTGCCAGTCAGGCCGGAAATCGCCGCCAGGTTAGTCTGGTAGCCGGTTGAGAAGACGATACAACTCGCCATCCCGAAATGATCTGCCAGTGCTTTTTCAAGTTCTACATGTTCCGTATAAGTCCCATTGGCAACCCGACTACCCGTTGTTCCGGTGCCATGGGCGTCAATCGCGGCCTTTGCGGCTTCCATGCAGTCTTCATCAAAGGTCAGGCCCAGGTAATTATTGGTTCCGGCCAGGATAATGTCACGATTACCGATGCGACCGCGTGTCCGGCCCATAATATCATCAAATTCGACGCCGAGCGGGTCTTTACCGATCAGTTTTTTTACCAGGCCGACGCGGCTCTCAATCGACCCGTATTTATCAAATAATGGCATTAGTCTTCCGCTAATTGTTTGATAGCCGTGACCAGTTCCCCAACTGTTTTAATGTCACTGACCATTTCCATGGGTATGGAGATGTCATAATGGTCTTCGAGGCCCATGACCAAATCAAATACCGCTACAGAATCCACTTCAAGATCGGAGACGATCCCACTTTGCATGGAGATCGGGCGGTTTTCCGGATTATAAGGCTTGAGCAATTCGCAGACCTTATTGAAAATCTGATCGGCTTCAGTATTGGGCATATCTAGTCTTCCTGATCGTTTTGATAGGATTGCAGGGTAATTTTCAGCGCGTCTATAGGGGGTGTTGCATCTGGAATCAATTGCTCACTCGACCAATCCGCATGCAGAAACTCTCGCAGTTTCTGCCGGGTCAAATGCCCGATCCCAAATAAAGACGACGTCAGACTTGTGATTTGCGCCACCGGATAAAGGACACTGAGCGGAATTGGCATTGCTTTGACCGGACGGCCTGCGGCCTCACCCCAAAGTTTAGCAAATTCCGGCCAGGTCACATCCGGCAGGGTCGCAGGGACAGAAAAGTCCGCCATTGAGCCTTTGCGAAGCGCCGTATCGACTATATAGCGGGCAAGATCTTTTACATAGACCATGGCTAAACGTCGGCTGCGCCAATTCCGGCCACCGGGCACTGGCAAAATACCGCGCTGAATAAAAGCAAAGAACGGGGCTGTGGCTTCGTCCCCTGGTCCAATCACGGCGGGTGCCCGGATGATCGACAAATTCCGCTCAAATGCATCTCGGACTAAATCCTCTCCGGACTTTTTTGATCGGGCATAATCCGACAAATACGGATTTTGGGCGACCTGTGATGATAGCAAGACAAACCGTTTAACTTCAGCCTTTTGAGCCGCTTCGGCCAGCGCGCCTGCGGCCGTGGCATTCACGGCCATGAAACTGTCCAGATTCCGCGCCTTGATCAAGCCCGCCAGATGAATAACGACGTCAGCGCCTTTTAGTAATTCACTATCATCAGATCCAAGACTCCCCTTGATCCATTGAAGGTTTTCATGTTGCAGCCTGGCTTTCTCAGGCGTGCGGACCATCGCACGCACATTTAGACCCCTATGCAGGGCTTCGGAAATTACATAGCCGCCAACAAAACCGGTACCACCAGTGACTGCGATGGTCATGGGCGATTGAGACATAAAGAAATGAGCGCTTAGCTGGCCGCGTCAGCCACGACTTTGAATGGTGTCTGTTCCTGCAGATCAATAATCGCGCCGGATTGGAATTTTTCTTTAACCCGTGCGCGGGACAATTTGCCCGAAGACGTCATGATCATAGAGCCGCGCGGGACAAGCTGAAGCTGTACGGGAACGCCGACTTCCAATCGAATGGCCGCGCTAACAGCCGTATGTATTTCGGACAGCAATTGTGGATCACGCGTGCGACACTCAAGAAGCAACATGATTTTTTTATTGTCCCCGGCTCCGCCAATAGCAAATGCACACGCCCGACCACATCGATGCGGTGCGGCAGCCTGCGCTGCCCATTCCAAATCCTGAGGCCAAATATTGCGGCCGTGCCAAAGGATGAGGTCTTTGTAACGACCCGTAACGACGATCTCATCATCCAGCCAATAGCCAAGATCGCCCGTATCCAACCAGCCATCGGGTGAAAAAGAGGCTTCAGTCGCCTGACTATTACGGAAATATCCCGGTGAGACGCTCGGACCGCGCAGGCAGATACGACCCATTTTTAGTGCGCCCAAAGCAGCCCCGTCAAAATCACGAATTTCAACCTCGTGATCAGGTAAAATTTTACCACATGCCACGAAGGTCCGGCGATGATCGCCTTCCGTTATATCAGACGCACTTACGGCTTCACCAGTGCGTTCATAACGTGTCATATCGATTGTGTGTTTGCGCAGACCTTGTCCCAAGGGATTGAATGTTGCCGCCAATGTTGTCTCCGCCAGGCCATAGCTCGGCATAAAGGCGGTTTCTTTGAAGCCATATTCAGCAAATGTCGAAGCAAACTCGCTCAAAGGTTCAGGGCGCACCATATCTCCGCCAATACCCGCAATTCTGAGGCTGGAAAGATCAAGCTCATGATCCTGACGCCAGCGACGTACGCAAAGCTCATATCCGAATGTCGGGCTATAGGTCATCGTACATTTGTTTTCAGAAATCAGTCTAAGCCATGTAATCGGTCGGCGGGTAAAATCCTGCGGATCGATATAGTCTGCGGTCATCTGGCTCATCATTGGCGCCAATAGGCAGCCAATCAGACCCATATCATGATACATGGGCAACCAGCAGGCCCCGCGGTCATGTAATTCTGTGCGAAGGCCATGCTGGGTAATGCCCTTACAATTTGACGTTACGGATTTTTGGGTGCCGATAATGCCTTTTGGCGAACTGGAGCTGCCAGAAGAATATTGAATATAGCACAGCTCATCGGGACCAAACGCGCGTAATTCGTCACCTTGAGGTAATTCAAAGGCCTCTTCATAGGTCATAACCGGTGTGTCATGGTCATTCATCGCTGTGCTGACGATGTTTTCCATAGATTGGGACGTGAAGATGGCGTCAAAGTCACCAGTATCGGCCATACGCTGCAATTGACGTTCATAGGAACTACGACCACCGAGTGTGACTGGCAATGGAAGCGGAGCCGGGACCAAGCCGGCATATTGGCAGGCGAAAAACAGGATTGCGAATTCCGGTGATGTTGTCGCGATTAAACCGATCCGCGCGTTTTTCTCTGCGAAGGGAACCAATCGCTTGGCGGCATCAATTGCCCGGTCTCTTAGCTCTGAATATGGGAGTGCCGTAACCAGTCCGCCGCGGGCAGAGTAATAGTTTAAACCGGTCTTACACGTTGCGGCATATTCTAAACCATCAGTTAGAGTATCAAACTCTGATCTGACCAATGGTCTACCGCGCTCCGTAGGTGTCGGCAGGATCATATATTAAACCTCAGGCCCCGGAACGCGCCCAGTCCCGTTACAAACTCGCCTTATTAGTGATTTAAGCCCTATTGTAAAGACGCCCTTAACAACGTTTTATGCATTCAATTTCACGAAAAAATACGAATTGTAACAGTTTGGCAACGCCTCAAATCTCGAGAATCCCAGTAATATGGGGCATTATTCGGTTGTATTTCGACTATTCTCTAATTTTCAGCCGTTATTGGCTGAGGCGGTGGGGATATGGCAGCCGTGGTAATTCCGGCCGCTAAATCTCTCTCTGACACCAAATCCTGCAGGAGTCCGGCATAAAAATCCATCAGCTCTTCGCGCGGAGAATCTGCCAAATCTGAGTCGGGCGGTGTCAAAGGTTTATGTTTCACGCCTTTATGAATCTGACGCATAAACTGTTTCCAGACATCCACAGGTAATAAACCGCCAGTGACTTTTACCATCGGCGAATTGTCATCATTTCCCATCCAAACGCCGGCCGTATAATCAGCTGAAAATCCGACAAACCAAGCGTCCCTATGATCTTGTGAAGTTCCGGTTTTACCAGCAAGTTCACGTGATCCGATTTTGGCGCCGTGCCCGGTTCCGGTTGCAACAACATCGCGTAACATGCTGGTCATCTGACGTGCATATTTAGCGGCATATACCCGTTCTGGCTGAATAGATTTACGAGTGAATAATACATCGCCTTTTGTGTTCGCAATTGAGGTGATTACAAACGGCGTTCGTTTCACGCCCTCATTTGCAAAGACGGTGAACGCCCCAGTCATATCAACCAATGTGACTTCCGAAGCGCCTAAAGCGATTGAATAATGTGGCCGCATTTGAGTCGTTATACCAAATCGTCTTGCCAAGGCCGCAACTTGTGTAGGCCCAACCTCTGCGCCCACCTGTGCGGCGACCGTGTTGATAGACAATTTCAAGGCCTCTCTAATCGTCAAGGGACCCCGGAATCGTTTTGTGTAATTTTCGGGCGACCATTCGCCGATAGTCGTGGGTTGATCAATGCGAACAGTCCCCGGTGAATAGCCTTCTTCCAGAGCCGCCGCGTAAACAAAGGCTTTGAAACTTGAACCTGGCTGGCGCTTCGCCTGTGCTGCCCGGTTAAACTTGCTGTCTGAATAATCCCGACCGCCAATCAGTGCCCGTATTGCACCTGTCTCATTTTCTATCGCAACCAAAGATCCTTCGCTGACCTTTTTGGACTTCGCGTTTTTACCGACAATGTTTTCAATCGCTGCATGCCCATGCTTTTGCATAACAGGATCGAGAGTTGTTCTGACGATTAGGTCTTTAGTATCCTGCCCCGCCAATTCAGCCGCCCGCTCAGACACCAGGTCAAAAACATGACCGATCAGGTTCGGATCAATCGGCATTTCCGCATCTTCTGAAATTTCAGGCGGATTGTTTTCCGCCTGAGCCATTTCCGTAACGGTGATCAAATTATTCGCAACCATACGCTGCAAAACCAGTTTGGCTCTGTCCCAGGCCCCCTCAAAATTCCGGGTAGGATCATAGCGTGACGGAGCTTTTGGCAATCCCGCCAACAGGGCTGACTCCGCCAAAGAGAGATCAACAGCGGATTTTCCAAAATATCGTTGTGCCGCCGCTTCAACGCCAAATGTGCGCGCCCCCAAATCTATTCGGTTAAGATAGAGTTCCAGGATTTCCGGCTTGGACAATACTTGTTCCATTTCATAGGCAAGCCACATTTCCTGGAACTTCCGGCGATAATTTCGATCCGGCGTGAGCAACATGTTTTTGACCAGTTGCTGCGTTAAGGTCGATCCGCCCTGCACGGTCTTCCCGGACTTGGTATTTTCAAAAAACGCCCGGACAATGGCTTTGCGATCAATCCCCGCATGTTGATAAAACCTTTCATCTTCAATGGCGAGAAAAGCCGATGGCAAATATTCCGGCATTTCACGAAGTTTGAGGGGCCGTCCGACAAAGGGCCCCCGATGCCCGATTATCCGGCCATCTTTATCAAGCAATGTAATATTGGGCTTGAGGTTCATTTCCCACATTGTTGCTTTATCGGGCAGTGCGGGCAGCCCGTTAAAAAGATAAGCACGTATCTGAAAAAATCCGAAAGTCAGGACGAGCAACAACACTGCCAATACGCTGAACACAATGCGCCACCGACGACTGTTTTTATTATCGTTGGCGGCGAGGATATCGGCACGAAATGTTTCCACGTTTTCGCTCTATCGCAAAAATATTTAAATCGCTAGATAACAATGCATGAAAGATCAAAGCAAAGCGTTCTGGAAAACTATACCTATGCCCGAAATGAACCGGGACCAATGGGAAAGCCTGTGTGACGGATGCGGAAAATGTTGCTGTATCCGGCTTGAAGACGAAGATACAGGAGCGATTTATATTACGGACGTTGTTTGCAAACTCTTTGATGCCAATTCATGCCAATGTACGGATTACCCGAAACGCTCTGTCCATGTTCCAGATTGTGTTACTTTGACCCCCGAAAATGTTGATCAATTAAACTGGATGCCTCAAACCTGTGCCTATCGCTTAGTCGCCAATAGCGTGGATCTGCCGGAATGGCATCACCTGGTCAGCGGGTCTCGCCAAACTATCCACGACGCAGGCATGAGCGTGCAAAACGCCGTCATTTCTGAACTGGCTGTCGATGAGGAGGACCAGCCTCACCGTATAGTGATCTGGCCTGGCGAACCTGACATTTATGATCAATGATCGACGTTTTTCCCACCGAAGCCTGGTTTTTATTGGCCGTCATTATTGGGCTGCTTTGTCTTCGGATCCTGGAACCCGCCTGGAAAGCGCCCGCAACAAAACCTGTAAATCCGTCAGAGTTTCAACATTATGAGGGTGTTACCAGCCTGTTTGCCAGCAAGGCGGAATATGCTTTTTTCCAGACCCTCAACAGACATTTGCCTGAAGGTTATTTCCTGCTAACAAAAGTCAGGCTCGAAGACATTATTCGCGTCAAAAACTCCATTAAAGACAACAAGTTAAGATGGCGCCTTCGCGGACGCGTTAAGTCTCGGCATGTCGACTTTGTTATCATGGATTTGAGCGGAAAACCGCGAATCATTATTGAATTGGACGGACCTCATCATCGGCAAAAAAGCGCGAAAAATGCAGATGAACTTAAAGACGGCTTGTTTAGAACCGCAAATATCGCCTTTTTACGTGTTAAAACCGGAGAAAACTTTCAAACGCGCGCAATAGAACTGGTGAAAATCTTAGAATCTTCTTAACCATAATTTTTCATAATTGGGACATGTGGGAACAGAGGGAGGTTTTAATGAGCCAGAAAAGCCCCAAATCGAAATTCACCCTGAAACGGGAACATCAAAAAGTGACGCGTAATTTAGCGGAACTTAATCGCGAATTGGCGACGAAAATGATCCTGCTTGCCTCTCAAACCGGCGATACAGAACCATTAATCAAAGCGGTAGCTGCCTTGAAAAAAGCAGACGATCTTTTCTCAAGCGATTCAACACCACGTGAGACCGCAGAAGTCAGACAGGCCCTGGCCGATACCTTATATACTCTGGGCAAAGCAAAAGATGACGTGAAAGCCTTGGAACACTCAGTCGAAGCCTATCGCAGCGCCATCACATTGGCCTCAATGTTGGGCGATCACGACATGCGAACTCGGCTAAAGAAGAATTATGGATTGGCGAAAAATTTGCTGGGCGACCGCGGACACTCCGGAAAGTCTCAAGCAGCTTAGATATTGAGGATTAAGGAGTACGGGCGTGCAACATTTACACTGGATAAAATCAATCGATAATAAATGGTTGAACTTCAGCCAGCTCGACCTGACGAACATCCACGCGACCGGTGTATATATTATTTGGCATGGCGGCGACAATCCGCAAATCGTGCGCGTTGGGCAAGGTAATATTGCCTCAAAATTGACGGCTCATCGGATGAACCATCAGATTATGCGCTTTGCTCAACGCGGCCCTTTAATGGTGACTTGGTCAGAAATTTTGGAACCTGCACGCAGAGACGGTATTGAAGCCTATCTCAATCAACAATTCTCGCCACTTATTCGCGACAAAGCCCCTGAAGTGCTGCCCATTGCAGCACGTTCACCATTTGCATCCTAAGGAATTTAAGCGAATTCGCGCGTATCGGATGGACCACTGTCTTTAACAATAGCCTCCGCGTAGAGGCCCCAAGCATAAGTCGCGATTTTCAAGCCTACTTTTCGATTTTTCAGATAGATCGCCAGTGCTTTTTGCTCCGGCGTAAACGGTTCAAAAAATCCAAATCGGCGTGCAGCGTTGTATATCGCTTTTTCAGTCTCTTCTATCGATCGACTAAAATCCCAATCCGATTGGCTTTCAATTTCCGCACGAATATCGTCTACCACGGAAAACCCGCAGGTTTGAAAATTATACAGATAGCCCGTTTTAATGGCACGCATCAGAAATGTTTCCCCAAGACTGAAGCCTTTGCTTATAATTGAAATATGGCAGCTTCATGTCACAACTCATCGGTTATAACGATATTTCTTTTAAAGTGAACCATTAATTAACGGCGCGCCCGGCGAAAGCCTTGTAGTCTAGGAATAAGGCCCAAGCTGCGTAACACGTCATTTGGTCTGCCCCTACTCTGATCAACTCTGAATGCAATTGGGTTTCTTCCGAGTTTAATTCCTCCGAGAGCCCGGAAGTCGCTATGGCTTTTAAACTAAATGCTTCACTGTCTGAACGATTGACCGGAGCAACGCGACGAACCTTTAAGACACGCTCAATAACGACCTCGACGATGTTATTCTCGGAAAAGATTGGATTTTTAGTCGTCTCAAAGTTCATAAATTTCCCACAAGTATATGACAACGAAGATCGTCAGACGCTCAGTGTGATCCGAACTATTTTCCCATTGGTAAAGAAGGTCAAATTTCAACGTTTACTTTTATTTACGCTATATTTTGGCGAAAAAAAAAACGGCCCTGAAATGAGCCGTTTGAATTCCAATTGGACTTGTGAATTACACAAAACCTTTGAACTTGTCCTTGAAACGAGACACGCGTCCGCCGCGATCCATAAGACGCTGGTCCCCGCCAGTCCAGGCCGGATGGGTTTTGCTGTCAATATCAAGTACAAGACGATCACCTTCTTTTCCGTAGGTAGACCGGGTTTGATATTCTGTTCCGTCCACCATTTTCACGGTGATCATATGATAATCCGGGTGGATATCCTTTTTCATGGCTTACTCCTGCCGTTAGTCACGGGATTACTTTAAAACGGTCCCCCGCTCATATAGCGGCGCTGTATATAGTTCGAATTATAATGGGTCAAGGCTCTGAACGCCCAAAAATACCTATTCGACGCGTTTACGAAGTTGAGGCATTAAGGCCTCATTCGTACAGATAATATCGCCGGTTTCGAGAACATTACCCTCGGACAAGCCTTCGACCAGCAACCCCGCTTCTCGGGCAATTAAAATCCCAGCCGCAACATCCCATGTGGCCAGGCCCCGCTCCCAAAACCCATCATAGCGTCCTGCGGCTGTCCAGGCGATGTCCAATGAGGCGGCGCCAAACCGTCTTACGCCAGCACTTGCCCCCATAACCTGATGCAATTCCTTGAGCAGTTTGGCATGCCCGGGACGCCCAAAAAACGGAATTCCGGTCGCAAATATACAATCCGCAAAAATATCGCGTTGTGATGGACGCAGGCGTCGGTCCGCCCCGCCAAGCCGACCATCATTGAGCCAGGCCCCTTTTTCCTTCTCAGCCATAAACATTTCATCGGTGATAGGGTTATAAATCACCCCGGCAACCAGTTCAGGGGTCCCCTCCAGATTGCGCTCAAGCGCAATGGATATGGCAAAATGTGGAATGCCATGTAAAAAATTCGTTGTGCCATCCAGAGGATCGATAATGAACCGGTGGGTTTTATCCGTCCCCTCAATCGAACCTCCTTCTTCCATCAAAAACCCATAACCCGGTCGGGCTTGGCTCAGAACTTCATGAATAACTTCTTCGGCTTTTTTATCCGCTTTGGATACGAAATCGGCAGGCCCTTTTCGCGACACTTGCAAGTTTTCGACTTCACCAAAATCGCGTAGCAGACTGCGCGACGCTTTTCGCGCCGCCTGTTGCATTACGGAAACAATTGCAGATGGGCCGGCCATTAATCCGCTCGTTTGACGTAGGATCCGTCTTCTGTGTTAATAACCAGTTTTTCACCAACGCCGATAAACGGCGGAACCGTTGTGCGAACGCCGTTCTCCAGGATTGCTGGTTTATAGGAATTTGCCGCGGTTTGACCTTTGACGACCGGCTCCGTTTCCGTCACTTCCAAAACAACCTGCTCCGGCAAGGCAACTGTGATTGGACGCTCTTCATAAAACTCCAATTCAACTTCCATACCATCAGTCAAAAAGACGGCCCGCTCACCAATAAATTCATTAGCCAAATGAATTTGCTCATAGGTTTCGGAATTCATGAAGACTTGCATTTCTCCATCCGCATATAAATATGTGTGTGGTTTTTGATCCAAACGCACCCGTTCGACTGTTTCGGCAGCCCGGAAACGCTCATTTAATTTGCGGCCATCCAAAAGGTTTTTCAGCTCAACCTGGTTAAAAGCCCCGCCCTTGCCAGGCTTTACAGCGTTACACTTTACAGCGACCCACAGCGTATCCTGATGCTTGATGATATTGCCGGGCTTAATTTCGTTGCCGTTCATTTTCATAACGAGAATTCCTCAATTTCGCGGCTCTCTATCAGGGCTAACGAGTGGCGGCAAGGCTGATTTGCAACCTGTGCAACCTTGAACGCCCTTGCGAATTTGTAACTGGTCGATTGGACACCGAAAATCTATCATAATCCCAATGATCACGCGCAAACAATTCATTCTCGGTGCGGCGGCCTGCGCCCTGACCGCAGCGCCTCCTGTGATCAGTCAAACTCATCCCGTTTTGAATTTAAAACTTGGTGAAAAAATCGCACCGATCGGCATGGGGACCTGGCAGACCTTTGATGTCGCCCCAACAGGCATTGAATTTGAACAACGCCGCCAAGTTCTAAAATCCTTTTTTGAATTCGGCGGAAACATGATCGACAGTTCGCCTATGTATGGCCGTTCAGAAGCCGCCCTTGGCGCCCTGATGGAAGGCTTCGACAGAAAGCCATTATTTTCAGCAACCAAAATCTGGGCGGCCTTTGATCAAGGCGGGCCCATGCAATTGTCAAATTCCGAAAAGCTATGGAAAGAACCCAAACTCGATCTTGTCTATGTACACAATCTTTTACGGTGGGAAGCTCATCTTAGAACCCTCAAAGATGCACGCCAAGGCGGACGCGTTCGCTTTATTGGTCTAACGACGTCGCACGGTCGGCGGCATCAACAATTGGAAAAATTGATGAAAACCGAACCGATAGATGCGGTGCAATTTTCATATAATATCGCCAATCGTGCGGCCGAAAATAGGCTTTTACCGCTTGCTATGGATCAAGGATTATCAGTTGTGATAAATCGTCCCTTTATGACAGGGCAACTTTTCAAAATGGTCGAAAGGCACGCTCTGCCAGAATGGGCAACCGAGTTTGGTATTTATAGCTGGGCCGAATATTTCCTTAAATTTGTTATATCCCACCCCGCTGTGACCTGCACTATTCCGGCCACAAGACAAGTCTCTCACATGAAAGAAAACATGCAGGCATTATCCGGGGCCCTGCCCGACGCTGCACTGCGTCGCCGTATGATAAGTTACTTCGATGATCTGATTTAAGAACCTTAAACTATTTGAAAATTAAACGGTTTTTCCACAAGAACTTACCCTCAAAGGTCATGCCTATGGCCGAATTTTTACCATCATTGGAGACTTCCTCAGCTTGAATATGTAAATGGGCCTGGTCTGTTTCCCCTGATAACCCGACGCGGCCGATCATTTGGCCTGATTTAATGGCTTGCCCGGATCGAACCGTTAGCGATCCGACCTGCAGGTGGGCTAAAGTTACGCTCGCCCCTTCGCATGAGATTTTAACAAAGTTCCCCAAAGGTGATGACGTATCGCGATCCTGACCATCCGCGATATTCTGACGAGTATCTGATACCGAACCATCGCAAGGGCTGTAAACCGCCATCCCCAACATTAATTCGTTCTTGGTGGTTTCGTTCAAGAAACGTCCATATGACAATCCGTTTTCATTAATAAATACGAGGTCCAACGCGTATTTTTGAGATCGCGAATCTGCATGAGTTGCCTGAAGTGGCTTTGCTGCCCCCCCTTGAGACACACTGAAAGTCCCTGATGAAAGTGGAAAATTCAGGGCGATGGTTTTCGCGGGTTTTTGCATAGCATTTAAAGCCGATATATTGAAAATCGCAAAATAGGCCGCGCCTCCAAACATTAAAACGGTTGCAATCAGTAAAAGTGATGAAGGGCGCTTCCAGTGAACCTTTTTTAGTTTTGCAAAAGTGACGATAACGCCGATCACGGTCAAAAACCCAATAAAGACCAATGACCAATAGCTCCATTGGTTCCAAGGCGTAATGAAGGCATCCGTTATAACAAACATAACCGTGAATGAAGTCCACGCGAGCAAAAACCAACCGCTTCGAAACCGCCTGAAAAAAATCAGCCAGTTTAAAAACAGTGGTACGCCCACCACGAGCAAAAATGTGGTCAAGATCAACATGTAGAATGCGCCCCATTCATTATGGTTTATATATAGCAAACGACGCGCCAGGGTGCAAATTTTGAAATTCCCCCTAAATGTGGGGGTCGCCGTTTTCGCAACTCTTTGTTTTTTCGACGGAATTAACCAATTTTCCATTCCGACTTCGTACAATCTCGCCTCGCAAGCGCATTAATCACGTCGCAAGAATAAGTGTGGGAAAGAACTCTTTTGTGAGTTGAATGAAATGAAATCATCACTAATCAGCCCAAAAGCCGAGTTTGGCTATATTCCTGGCCTTGATGGTATGCGCGCAATTGCCGTTTTAATTGTGATGGTTGCCCATTTTGGCCTGTCGCATATTATTCCGGGCGGATTTGGCGTCACCGTATTCTTCTTCATTTCAGGATTTTTGATCACCCGTCTGCTATTGGCCGAAACTGAAAAAGACGGTCGGATTGGATTAAAAAACTTCTATATCCGTCGGTTCTTGCGGCTCTTGCCCGCTTTGTATTTCATGTTACTGGTGACTTATTTTGGCCTCACCTTTCTTGGGGCCCGTCCCGGCATGGCTGAAACCATTGCGGCCGCAACTTACACCATGAATTATTACGACCTATGGCTGACATTTAACAACCAGCCGCAGGTTGGCCCGTGGGGGCATTTATGGTCACTCGCAGTTGAGGAACATTTCTACTTGTTATATCCACTCATATTGATCCTGTTTGGATCAAATCTGAAAGGGGCTCTGCGCGCCAGCATCGCCATATGCGGATTGGTGCTCGCCTGGCGTTTATGGGCCTATTACGGACTAAACTTTCCCTGGAAGTATAATTACGCTGCCTCTGACGCGCGCCTTGACTCTATCGTTTACGGATGTGTGCTTTCCTTGATGATGCACCTCAAACCAGAGTCCAAAATGCTTAAACAGATCACAGGTCTGTTTCCGTTTATAGGCGCGATTGTCGTTTTGCTGGTTTGCTTTCTGATACGGGACGAAGGCTTTCGTCAAACCATCCGTTACAGCCTCCAAGGCTTGGCTTTGTTTGTTGTGTTTAGAAATCTTTATTTCTGGTCCACCTTAAAATTTGCCGCTCAAATACTGGAATGGAAGCCGTTGGCCTTTACCGGCAAGATTAGCTACGGACTATATCTTTGGCACATCCCGATCGCCTTGGTGCTCGATCAATACAGCCCGGTAGAATATGGAGGTTTTGCCTATATGGGGGTCGCAATGATCCTGACATACGGAATTTCCTGGTTCTCTTTCCGGTTTGTGGAAAAGCCAGTCGTCAATCTGCGGCGGAAATTTGGCAGTCACATTGTTAAACCACCGGAGAAGACTTTGGGCGACGAAACCCTTGCCGCCAAGGCATAATTACGGAGAAACCAGGGCATCTCGAATAGGCGAAATCCAGCGTTCCCGGCTAACGTCATAAACATTAAAGCCAGTTCCCCATTCCCAAAAACACCAGCCAAATCCCTGGGCTTCAGATTCCCGACGTACAGCTCCGGCCCAGTCAGCCCGGGATTGAAGATCTGCTTTTTCATAGACACCGAATTCACCCAGTAAAACAGGCATCCCGGTCTGGGCCTGCCAGCGCTTCACAATATCAAAATCCGCCTTGATCTGAGCTTTTTCAGAGGCCGTCCCGCGCCACCGGGCGCCTAGTGGATAAGACGGCTCCATCCAGGTTGCCCCCTGATGGGTGACTTCAAACGGATCATAATAGTGAAAAGTCCCTATCAATCTATGAGAGCGAGGCGGTCGGCTTTCTGCCAACGCGTCCAATGAGCCCCATCCTGCAGACCCCACAACAATCCATCGGTTGGGGTTATCCCGGCGTATACGAGACACCAGACGCGCGTTTAAGGCGTCAGTACGCTCAACGGTCATATTTGAGTGAGGTTCATTGATTAGCTCAAACATTAGCTGATCCGGCGCATTTTGATAATGATAGGCCAACTGATCCCAGATTTTCTCAAGGCGACGTTCATGAATATTTGGTGCCTGCATCAATTCATCATAGTGATGCACATCAATGATGATCTGCAGACCTTCTAACAACGCCCAATCAACGATTTCATCGACGCGCTTCAGAAATGATGGATTGATTTGAAAAGGCGGGCTTTTGGCTGAATGAGCAGAAAATTTGATCGGCACCCGGATTGTATCAAATCCGGCCGATTTCAGCCGTTTTAAATCCGAACGTCGGATCGTATAGCCCCAATCGCCCTCACGCGGGGCTTCAAGCGCGCCGCCCATATTCATGCAACGATGGATCGGGGATTGCAGCGATCCACTTGCCAGTTGTGGACGTGCTTCAACCGTTGGCGTTGAGGATAGGGACATCCAATTCACCCCTATCATAGCCGCGAGTATTCCTCCGCCCAGCGCTGATGCAAATAATAGTTTTTTCATTAATCGAGCCACATCCCCAGTTTCAGATTGTAGTTTATCAAAAGACCCTTAAATTTTTCTATGCAATCAAAATAAAAAGGGCGGCACATGGCCGCCCAAATCAATGCTATGATCTACGGCTTACACGCCGTCATTTGCACGGTCTTCTAAAAGGCCCATTTTAAAGACCATTCCGGCTAGACCTGCACCGATCAGTGGCGCGACTATGAAGAGCCACATTTGGCTCATAGCCGGCATATGGAACAGGGCCGGGCCAAATGACCGCGCTGGGTTCACGGACACACCCGTGACTTGAATGCCGACCAGGTGAATGGCCCAAAGTGTCAGACCAATAGCCAGACCCGCCATGGCGGCCGGCGCAGCTTTTTGGGTTGCGCCCAAAATCACCACAACAAACAGGAATGTAGCCACAACTTCGAATATAAAGGCGGATTGCATGGTATATTCACCCAGATATCCTGGTCCCCATCCATTGGTGCCCATCGATCCGGCACCATCACCGCCGCCTGTCGCGATCATGTAAAGAATAGCAGCACCGACAGATGCTCCAATAAACTGCGCTATCCAATATTGGATCATTTCACCGGCACTCATACGACCCGAGACAAAGGCCCCAAAGGAAACGGCTGGATTAACATGGCAACCGGAAATCGGCCCGATTCCATAGGCCATGGCGACGATCGCCAGACCAAAAGCAGCTGCGATACCGGCCTGCCCAATATGCGCTCCACCTAAAACGGCGGCGCCACACCCAAAAAGCACCAAAGTTGCGGTGCCTACGAGTTCTGCAACAAATTTTTTCATGATTTCTCCCCTGAAAAAAACGTCCTCTCCCTAAGGACTGATTCCAAGAGTATAAGATTTCCTGTCTGAACTCAAAATAAACGTCTTTTCTGGCTTTTAACTTGACTTTCCAATCAAATTTCGGGATGCGGCGCGTGGGCCACGCTCCCCCACTGGAGCGCCTTTATCGCGGTACAAAAACGCCGTGCATGGAGATTAAAATGACAAATATTCAAAAACCGGCTGTAAAGCCGGTCGATCCGCGTTTTTCTGCGGGACCTACTCGAAAACGACCTGGCTGGACTTTAGACGCATTATCTGATGCCGCCCTCGGCCGTTCTCATCGATCCGCCCTCGGCAAAGCTAAACTCAAAGAAGTCATAGACCTGACACGGGACGTTCTTGAAGTTCCAACGGATTACCGCATCGCCATCGTGCCCGCTTCGGATACGGGCGCTGTCGAAATGGCCATGTGGTCTTTGCTGGGTCCACGTGGCGTCGATGTTGCGGCCTGGGAAAATTTTGGCAATGCGTGGATCACAGATGCCGAAAGCCAGTTGCCCCTTAAGGATTTGAGAATTTTCACCGCTGATTACGGCCAACTCCCTGATCTGGATCAATATACAGGCGACCGAGATCTCGTATTTACCTGGAACGGCACAACCGCTGGTGTGCGTGTTCCGAATGCCGATTTCATCCCGGCTGATCGGGATGGCCTGACCATTTGTGATGCTACCTCAGCCGTCTTTGCCCAGCAAATGGATTGGCCAAAGCTCGATGTTGTCACCTATTCCTGGCAGAAAAACATGGGCGGCGAAGCGGCCCATGGCATGTTGATCCTGTCGCCACGCGCTGTGGAAAGGCTTGAGAGCTACACCCCGCCGTGGCCGCTGCCTAAGATTTTCCGAATGACCAAAGGCGGAAAACTGATCGAAAGCCTGTTTGAAGGTTCTACCATCAATACCCCGTCTCTGCTTTGCGCCGAAGATCATCTGGACGCGTTAAAGTGGGTGAAAGCTCAGGGCGGCTTGAAATTCATGCATGATCGCGCTGACGCCAATGCACAAATTCTTTGGGACTGGATCGCAAAAACGGATTGGATCGAAAATCTGGCGGAAAAGGACGTTGAACGCTCCAATACCGGTGTGTGCATGAAAATCGTCGACCCGCGGGTGACGGCTTTATCAAAAGATGATCAGGCCGGTTTTGCCAAGGCGATTATCAGTTTACTTGGCGAAGAAAATGTCGCCCTTGATTTTGGCGCCTACCGCACAGCCCCTCCAGGATTTCGGATATGGGCGTCGGGACTGGTGGAACCTTCCGATATCAAAGCGCTTCTGCCGTGGCTTGACTGGGCCTTTGCCACAGTCGCCGCTGACCGTCTTTAAAATTTTCCAAGAGTATTCACATGCCTAAAGTCCTTATTGCGGACAAAATGTCCGTTTCCGCCGCTGAAGTTTTCAAAGCCCGGGGTGTCGATGTCGACGTTATCACCGGTTTGTCGAAAGATGAATTGATTAAAATCATACCGGAATATGACGGTCTGGCCGTCCGCTCTTCGACCCGCCCGGATGCTGAGATCATCGCCCAAGCCAAAAACCTGAAAGTGATTGGGCGGGCCGGTATTGGTGTCGATAATATTGATATTCCTGCCGCCACGGAACGCGGTATCGTCGTTATGAACACGCCCTTTGGAAACGCGGTCACGACCGCTGAGCACACCATCGCCATGCTGTTTGCCGCAGCTCGCCAAATCCCTTCGGCGAGTACACGTACCCAGAACGGCGAATGGCCTAAATCCGATTTTAAAGGCGTTGAGCTGTTTAATAAAACCCTTGGCGTTATCGGATGTGGCAATATTGGCGCACTGGTTATTGAAAGAGCGCAAGGCCTTAAGATGAAGGTTGTCGGTTATGATCCCTATCTGACCCAGGAACGCGCATTAAAACTCGGCATAGAAAAAGTTGAACTGGACGATATTTTCAAACGCTCTGATTTTATCACCTTGCATACGCCGCTGACGGATGCAACCAAAGGCGTCGTCTCGCGTGAGCGCCTGGGCATGACAAAACCCGGCGTAGTTCTGGTCAATTGTGCCCGCGGCGGATTGGTTGACGAAGAAGCCTTAAAAGATGCGCTTGAAGCAGGCCATGTCCGCGCGGCCGCACTTGACGTGTTTGCGGTTGAACCTGCGCAGGATAATCAGTTGTTTGGCACCAAAAATTTCATCGCCACACCGCATCTCGGGGCGTCGACTTTGGAAGCCCAAGAAAATGTCGCCATTCAGGTCGCCGAACAAATGTCAGATTATCTTTTGACTGGCGCCGTTTCGAACGCCCTAAATATGCCCTCCATCTCGGCAGAAGAAGCGCCCCGCCTTCGTCCCTATGTCGACTTGGCGGACAAGCTGGGTGTTTTAATGGGACAGCTTTTGCGCACCAGCATCAAATCCGTGGAAATAACCTATAAAGGCCTTGTCACTGATTTAAACACACAGCCCATGACTGCCGCGGCATTGGCAGGCCTGTTACAATCCATCATGCCGGACGCCAATATGGTCTCCGCACCGATTATTGCCAAAGAACGCGGGATCGAAGTCAAGGAATCCTATGTAAAGCGCGCAGCCCGGGCTGAAAGCCTTGTGCGCCTGACCATTGAGACTGAGGAACGTAAGTTTGCCGTTGTCGGAACGATTTATCGGGGCGAACCTCGTATTGTGCGACTACTGGGCGTGCAAATGGATTCCGGTTTTGACAAACATATGCTCTATGTCCGCAATCAGGACAAGCCCGGCTTTATTGGGGCTTTGGGTCAAATCCTGGGTGAAAATAAAATCAATATAGCGACATTTTCTTTGGGCCGTATGAAAAACTACGAAGAGGCGGTTTGCCTTGTCGCAGTTGACACACCGGTCCCTGAAACCGTTGCCAATCAAATCCGCGATATTGATCAGGTTCTAATCGTCAACACATTGGCATTTTGACGCAGAATTTGGTTTGACATCAGGCGTCTTAAGATTCGCCAACTCGGATTGTTTCAGGTAAAGAATCAAAAAGCCAAACAAACAGATTCGGCGGCGCGGGATTTCTCGCGCCGCCCTCATGTTGAAGGGATATCACATGGCGAATGTTGTCGTTGTCGGCTCTCAATGGGGTGATGAGGGAAAAGGTAAAATTGTTGATTGGCTGTCTAACCGCGCCGATGTTGTGGTCCGGTTTCAAGGGGGCCACAATGCCGGGCACACGCTGGTTGTTGACGGCGAAACCTATAAGCTCAGCCTCCTCCCATCCGGTATTGTTCGCGGTGGAAAATTATCGGTTATCGGCAATGGTGTTGTCCTCGATCCGTGGGCTTTCCTCGCCGAGATGAAACGGATCAAAGCTCAGGGCGTAAAGATTTCGTCGACCAATTTAAAAATCGCCGAAAACACCGCTCTTATCCTGCCAATTCACCCTGAACTGGACGGCATCCGCGAAAACCGCGCAGACGGCATCAAAATCGGAACAACGAAGCGCGGCATCGGCCCCGCCTATGAAGATAAAGTTGCCCGCCGCGCCATTCGGGTCTGTGACCTGGAAGACCCAGATCACTTGATGGAACGGATTAAAAACCTGCTGCATCACCATAATGCACTACGCAAAGGCCTGGGCCACGACGCTTATGATGCGGAAGACATGCACGCAAAACTCATGGAAATTGCACCGGATATTCTGCCCTTTATGGCACCGGTCTGGCAAATTCTGGATGATGCTAACCGCGCCGAAAAACGAATTCTATTTGAAGGTGCACAGGGCACAATGCTCGACATTGATCATGGTACTTATCCATTTGTAACCAGTTCCAACACGATTGCCGGTCAGGCAGCCGCAGGCTCCGGCATGGGCCCCGGATCATTAAATTACGTTTTGGGCATCACCAAAGCCTATACCACCCGGGTCGGCGAAGGACCTTTCCCGACCGAATTGACCGATGATATCGGGCAGCGGCTTGGAGAGCGTGGCCATGAATTTGGAACGGTTACCGGACGTCAGCGTCGTTGCGGCTGGTTTGACGCGGTTATGGTACGTCAGGCCATTGTTACCGGCGGTATTACCGGTATTGCGCTGACCAAATTGGACGTCCTTGACGGATTGCCGGAAATCAAGATCTGCACAGGCTATAAGCTTGATGGTAAAATCATCAAACGTCTGCCTGCCGGCTCGCTTAATCAAGCCAAAGTCGAACCCATTTACGAATCCATGCCGGGATGGACGGGCTCTACCCGTGGCGCACGGTCCTGGGCTGATCTGCCGGCCGAAGCCGTGAAATATGTTCGTCACGTCGAAGAATTAATCGGATGCCCCGTATCGATGGTTTCAACATCGCCAGAGCGCGAGGACGTCATTTTAATGCGCGATCCGTTTAAGGCCTAAGACTAATTTAATATCGCTTAGGCATTCTCATCCTAGCACATTACTGTTAGGATCACGCGACTATGTCAAAATCAGAAATCCATGATCTGGATGTTTTAAAATCTTATATTCAAACCGGGCATATGCTTGATCACGTCGTTGTGCAGGGCCTGAATTTGACCTCCATGGAGGATACGCTAGCTGATGTGCGTATCCATGACGTGGTGTTTTTGGGCTGTAAAATGTCGGATGCCCTGACGGCCTCTTTGGTCCAGCGCGGGGCCGTTATCTTTCCGACCTTGACTGGCCTGCCCTTCAACCCCTACCGGGCGACACTTTACAAACGCGACGAATTGTTTGACGGTTTTGATCCGGATTATCCCGAAACCTATTTGTTGACACAGGACGCCAAAATCTATCGGCACTGGCTGGAAAATGGCCGCTCGGAAACACCAGATCTTATGGAAGCTTTGGCGCAGCGTCTTCATGACGTTTCAATCAGTGATGCCCTTTGGGCGAAAGCCAATGAACTTCCGGCCAAACACCGGGTGGCGATTATGGGCGGGCACAGCCTTCCGCGCACGTCACATCATTACAAAGTCATCGCAGAAATAAGCCGGGTTCTGACCCGTGCGGGCAAACTCATGTTCTCAGGTGGTGGTCCGGGCGCAATGGAAGCTACGCATCTCGGCGCACTGTTGGCCGATCGGGATGACCGGGCTCTGGATGACGCGCTTGAAATTTTGTCTAAAGCCCCGCTTTATAGCGACAGATTCTGGTTATCGGCCGCCTTTCAAGTTCTAGAGAAATTCCCACCCGGACCAACGACCTTGCCCTGTATCGGCATACCGACCTGGCATTACGGTCATGAACCACCCAGCGCCTTTGCCTCTCATATTGCCAAATATTTTTCCAATGCCACTCGCGAAGAAGGCTTACTGACCTTGGCAATCGGTGGGTTGATCGTGGCTCCTGGCAGCGCCGGAACAATCCAAGAAGTATTTCAGGACGCCGCGCAAAACCACTATAAAACGACAGGCTGGATCAGTCCCACAATTTTTCTGGACGAAGAGTATTGGACCAGGGAAAAACCCGTTTACCCCCTGCTAAAAGAATTATCGCAATCTGAACCTTACGGCGCCCTCGTCGGGGTCGCAGATACGCCCGAACAAGTTCTCGACTTTTTGGTTGAGCATCCAGCGCAAAAAGTCGACCCGCACAATTTTGATTTCGCGGCTCATCAATCGGCACGGAAACACGAAACATAACAACAGCTTGCACTTTCCCGGTGGACAGGTAAAAAACCTCCTCTGGAACAGGGAAAGCCTTACATGAGTCAGTGGTCGCTTGAAACTAAACGCTTGCCCAAAGGCGCTGTCTTAATCGTCGGAGCCGGATTGGCCGGTCTTTATACGGCCTTGAAGCTGGCGCCTCGCCAAGTCTATGTTTTAACCTCTCGCCGATCCAAAGAAGGCGCAGCCTCAGCCTGGGCCCAGGGTGGAATCGCCGCCGCCTTACACCCGGATGACACGGCTGATGCCCATGCGGCCGATACAATGGCTGCCGGTGACGGCCTTGTGGACCCAGAGATTGCCAATATTCTAGCCAGCGAAGGCCCGGACCGGGTCAGAGACCTGGCCAAACTTGGCGTGCCTTTTGACCGTAAAGACGATGGTAGCCTGTATTTATCCCTTGAAGCCGCCCATTCTATGCCGCGGGTTGCCCGGGTTAAGGGGGATACAGCCGGGCGCGAGATCATTAATGTCATGGTGAAACAAACCCAGGCCGCGGACCATGTCACCGGCCTGATTGGATGGCGCGCTGAAAGCCTTTTATCCGACGGCCATGGCGGTATTGCTGGCGCTTTGGCCCGCCGCGATGACGGTTCATTATTAGGAATTGAAGCGGATGTGACGATTGTCGCGACAGGCGGCGTAGGTGGCCTGTTTGCGGTTACCACTAATCCTCGAACAGCGCGCGGAGATGCGCTTGGAATGGCCGCCGTCATGGGCGCTAAAATGCGGGACATGGAATTTGTTCAATTTCATCCGACGGCAATTGATATTGGGCGTGACCCGGCGCCTCTGGCGACGGAAGCTTTACGCGGAGACGGTGCAATCCTGATCAACAAAGACGGTCGCCGCTTCATGAGCGATTATCATAAGGACGGTGAACTTGCCCCACGCGATGATGTGGCCCGAGCAATTTTTGCCGAAATCGAAGCCGGACGGCAACCTTATCTGGATTGCCGTGAAGCTGTCGGCAGTCATTTCCCGGATCATTTTCCAACGGTTTTTGACGCCTGTATGAGCGCAGGTATTGATCCGCGAATGGCGCCTATTCCGGTGGCACCGGCTGTTCATTATCACATGGGCGGGCTCGCGACGGATAGCTGGGGCCAAACCAGTCTGCCAGGTCTGTTAGCCCTGGGTGAATGTTCGGCAACCGGCGTCCACGGGGCCAATCGATTAGCCAGCAATTCATTGCTTGAGGCTATCGTCTTCGGAGGTCGTGCGGCGCAAATGATCAATGACAGCCACATCGCTGAGCGCAAGGCCGATATGGTTCGGTCCCAACCCTGGCTGGCTATGACAGCCGAGGTTTCACAAACCTTGCGAAATGGCATGACCAAGTGGTGTGGCGTCCGGCGCAAAGCAGAAGGCTTGAATAAGCTTTTGGCGCAGATTGACGAGCTGATAAATCAAGTGGGTCGTGCAAATCCCTTGGTCGCTTCGCGAATAATTGCGGCCTCCGCCTTGGCCCGTGAAGAAAGTCGCGGCGGACATTTCCGCAAAGATTTCCCGGATATGGCCCAAAGCGCCATCTCTTCTTATATCACCTATGATATGCTGGATTGAGCTTTATTCCGTTAGTTCTACAAATTTGATTATGTCAGCGTGGAAACTTGGAGACTTCATATCTACCGCCCAAATACTAATCTCAATATTTTCTGGATTTCTCAGATCAAATTTGACCAAACGGGTAGTTTCTAATTGCCCTTCAATCGCTTGGTTCCCCTTCGCGTTTAGATTACCGGGTTTGTGCTCAGCAATCACAATTTCCCCTTTGCCCTGGAATTCACTTTTTGAAAGACTATTCGATCCATCATTATCAAGCGCGAGCAATAACATTTCCAATTGTTCCGCACTCACAGCTAACTCGGTTCCATCTAATTCACCGTCAAGGTTGGCATCATAGATTGAAAAATAGGACCTGGCTTTGACTTCAGAGGGCTTCAGAAAAAAGGTCGAAATTATCAAAGTAATAAGTAACCCCATCGCCGCCATCGGGACTGGACGCATTAAAATTCTAAAAAACGACCTGAATATGCCACGAATTGTATCAATGTCCGCACGCCGAACATAACTATCAATAAAACGCCTGAGAGCGCGGCTTGGCGTGTCACCCTGTAATTCGCATGCCTCAATGAATGCCTTTTTATTTGAATAGGGTAACCGTATTTCTATTCGTTCGCTCTTTTTTTCCCGCATTTCAGGCATAAGTTCTCCGTCATTTCAAATAAAATAGATGGAGAATTCAAAGTTTGGAAATCTATTTTCATACGTACATGACAATTTTCTTGTCCGTACACGAATAAACATGAGATAGTAATTTGACCTTATTCGAATTGTTCCAGGAACAACTATGCAAAGTTTAGCCCCCCTACCCCCGACGGTTATTGAACCGATTATTCGCCGTGCGCTTGACGAAGACTTTGGCACGGCCGGTGACGTCACCGCGAACCTGATCATTCCAGAGCAGGAAAACGGAACGCTTTATTTCAAATCCCGGGACACCGGATTTATCAGTGGCATTCAGGCCGCCGAGATGACTTATGCAATGGTAGACCCCTCGGTGAAATTTGAGGTCAAAATGGGAAATGGCAGTCGCGTCAAAAAAGGCGATGTCATTGCCATCATTAACGGATCCGTGCGCTCCATGCTTATGGCAGAACGCACCGCGCTTAATTTTCTCGGTCGGATGTCAGGTATTGCCACATTGACCTCTCAATATGTTGAGCTGATCCAACATACCAATGCCCGAATCGCCGCCACCCGTAAAACAACACCGGGTCTAAGGGCTCTTGAAAAACGAGCTGTGCTGGCCGGGGGTGGATACACGCACCGACAATCACTGTCCGATGCCATTATGATCAAGGACAACCATATTGCCATGTCGGGTGGGATCGAAAAAGCTCTGATCCATGTCATGAATAATGCAGATCATATGGTGCGCGTCAGCGTCGAAGTGGATACGCTGGCCCAACTCAAAAAGGCTTTGCCATTTGCCCCACATGTGGTTTTGCTCGACAATATGAAACCGGATCAGTTACGAGAAGCTGTCGCGATCACCGAAGCATTTGACGGACCGCGACCAACCCTTGAAGCCTCTGGCGGCGTGAACTTGAAAACCGTCAAAGCCATCGCCGAGTCTGGCATTGATATCATTTCAATTGGCGCATTGACCCATTCAGCCATAAATTTTGACATCGGGCTCGACGCTTAATCATCTGTTAAGCAACCTTGTTACTTTGTAACTTGGCTGGGGGGAAGTTTCGCGTTAGCTAAGCCTATGCGATCAGCTTTGAATTGGGGAATTTTGGCTATTTCTGCCGTCTGTCTATGCGCTCAGGCCTCGGCGCAATCCAATTGGTTTTCACCCGAACCCGGCACTTACAAAACCATTTCCGTATCTTCAGCAGAAGAATGTTCAGCCATCTGTAACTCAGATAATAAATGTCGAGGTATTCAGGCCTATCAGCCCGATGTGACAAAGCCTGATATGCAATGTTACCTCAATGACGGCCTATCGCCAGGGTCTACGTTTACCATTCAGCCCCCTGAACCTTTGGATCTTGATGTCGCCTTGGCGGATTTCAACGCCTATCGGGCGCGACATGGGTTGGGCCCAGTAAAACTGGAAGCCAGACTGATTGCAGCCTCTGAAGTCCACGCCCAGGATCTTGCGGCCCACGGTATTGCGGCACATGAAGGCACCGATGGATCCAGCCATAGCGACCGAGTTCAACGCAAAGGTTATTATTTTTCAATCGCAGCGGAAAATGTGGCTACCGGACAGCAAAGCTGGGAAAAGGTATTCAAGGCCTGGCAAGATAGTCCGGGACATAATGAAAACCTGTTGCTCCCCGAAGTGACGGATTTTGGTATTGCTCTTGTGCATGAACCAACCACAACTTACGCCAATTATTGGGCCATGCTGGTCGCTGCCCCTCTTTCAGAACGATCCTATTAGGCCTTAACCAAATTTTAAGCACGTAGCAGGTTTAGACTACTCTTTTGACGTGTTTTTTGCTAACGGGCCTTGCGTGGGACCAAAAACTGTGGACGGGAAACAAAGGGGCTAGACAAATCATGCAATCATCAAACAATGAGCTCATTGAGCGTGTCATCACGTGCATTGAGGACACTTTTCCTGAGCAAGTCGATTGTGTATCGATGACTGATCAATTTATATCCGATGCTTTGACATCACTTCTTCCATTTAACCCCAATCCCAAAGCCAAACTGGAAATCAATTCATTTCTACGTAAACGGCGCGCTGATCGACTGGCCTGTATGTCTGCCTGGGCTCTATACAAGGATTTCTTCTGTATGGATGACCTTCCGCTCGCGGCAAACGGTTAACGAAAAGATAATATCTCTCCCAGACTGTTACTCCAGCTGATTCGTTCGGTTGGAGTCTTTTTATGCGTCTATGGCATTTCCTTTTCATTTTTACGTCACTTGGGGTGTTGAGTATTTCAGCTCACGCGGCAGAAACCGGAATGTACCGTCCCGGACAGGCCTATCAAAGTGTGTCTGTCGCCAATCCCAATATCTGCGCCGCTCATTGTCGCGGTGATGCGCAATGTAGAGGCTGGAATTTTGTCAGAGTTCGACCAGATACGTCGTCCGGTGTTTGCGAATTAAATGCTCGTCGGGTTGCACCGGTCGCCAGTGCGATTAGTATTAGCGGAGATGCCGTTAACGCCAATCCCAGCACACAATTGGTTTCATCCGGCATGCGCACGGTTCGCGTTGGCGCGTTACCAACACCCTCTCAAAATCGGGTAGTCCGTGTTGGACAAGTCCCCCAACCAACACCTCAAACTCAACCAACTCAGCGCCGTGTTGTCAAACACACACCCCCACCAACGCTTCAAAAAACAATGCCGGCGGCCTATCGTGCACCTCAACCAAGCCCCGTTCCGCAAGCAGCGCCAATGCCCAAAGCCGCGCCAATTCCTGCACCCGCGCCAAGACCTCGCTTTCAGCACAATCTTGATAGCGCACCACCTGCGCCTCAGCTTGCATCGCGTGGCACACCGCCTACGCCAAAATCATTCCAGGCTCAAAAGCTTAAGGCCTTGATTGCCGCTCAAAATGAGCAGGCTCAATCCCAATCAAAACAAGCGCAATCCGCATCATCGCGTGTCGTGCCTCCAAGGCCTCCTATGATGAATCCGAATGATCCCACGGAATTGGTTCAACAAAGCCTGTTTGGATCTCTTTATGATGATGTCAAAGCCCCTAAGGTTTTAGGTCCGGACGATATTCCAACTGATGCCAATGCGCCGATTGCAACTGTCAGTTCGGTCCCGACCAAGCCGGTTAAAACACAAAATATGATGGCGGGTCCACCGCCACCAAATTAGGAAGCAGTTAGCGCTGCGATCCGAGGCTTCAGGAAACTAAAGGCGGCCACGCCCACCAGGCGGAACCAGGCAAACATTACAAATAGAACATAGGCCGCCATGACCCCCGCCAGGACGGCCTCTGAAAAGGCCTGCGCCTCAACGCGCATTAACATGAGCGTATTCATGCCGCCTGCCAGAGACGAAATAATTGCCAGTAAGGTCCAAAACCCGCGCCAGTAGAAATTAGTCAGATCTGATTTAAATGAAATCCGTGTCGCTGGCACAAACAGAAGCGTCGTTACAATAAAAGTAACCATAAACATGATCAGTGCGGGTTGATATTGTCCCATTTTGTAACGTCGCTCTCTTTATTAAACATGGTTTTGCCCCAAACCACGCAAAGCTCGCGCCAAGTGGCGCGCGTGAGCACGTTAACTTTTTATTAATACTTTTTAAAGGGTCTAGCTTCGTTCTTTGGCTTTTAGGAAGCGAATATCCGGGTTCTTTTCCTGTGCATAACCCACATCCCAAGCCGATTTCGCCAGATAGACTGGATCGCCATCAACATCTTCGGCCATATTGTTCCGGTTTTTGCCAATAAAATCGTCTATCTTTGATCTGTCCTCAGTCGCGATCCACCGCGCCGTTTGATAAGGGGGCACCTCGAAAATTACCTCGAGCCCATATTCCGTTTTTATACGTTCGGCCATCACATCGATTTGCAGCGCGCCGACCGCCCCGACAATCATGTCAGAACCCATTTGCGGCTTGAACAGCTGGGTCACGCCCTCTTCCGCAAGACTCTCCAAGGCCTTACGCAAATGCTTGGCTTTGAGGGGATCTTTGGTCCGCGCCCGACGCAATATTTCCGGCGCGAAGTTTGGAATACCTGCAAATTTAACCTTGCCGGATTCGGACAAGCTGTCGCCGACGCGCAAGACACCGTGGTTGGGAATACCGATGACGTCTCCGGCAAAGGCATTATCCGCCAATTCCCGGTCCTGGGCAAAAAACAAAATCGGATTGTGAACCGAAATTGTTTTGTTTTCAGCCGTTTTGAGCTTCATACCGCGTTTAAATTCGCCTGAACATAATCGTAAAAATGCGACACGATCACGGTGGTTCAGATCCATATTGGCTTGCACTTTAAATACAAAGCCGGCGACCTCTTTACCCTGAGGCGATATCTCAACATCCTGCCCGGCTTTTTTGGCTTGTTCGGTCTGGGGGCCAGGTGAAAATTCAGCCAAGGCATCGATCAATTCGCGCACGCCAAATTGGCGCAATGCTGATCCAAAATAGACGGGTGTCATATGACCTTCGCGGAAGGACTGTTCATTAAACTCGCCGTACTCCTTGGCCAACTCGACTTCCTCTACAAAATTCTCAAGCAGATCATCATCCTGAAAATGCTCCGCAATAGAATTACTGCCTGTCAGGGCGATCCGCTCCGCGCCCACCGGTGAATTGCCCCCATCTTCAGAGCGAATAAACTTTAGGAATTCGTTTGTTCGTAAATCTGCCACGCCGCGAAATCGCCGCCCTGACGCAGCCGGCCACTGCATAGGCCGCACATCCAAGGCCAATTTGTCTTCGATTTCGGCCAATGTATCAAATGGCTCTCGCCCTTCGCGGTCGAGTTTATTGACAAAAGTAATGATAGGAATATCGCGCAAACGACAGACTTCAAACAGTTTGAGCGTTTGCGGCTCAATACCTTTGGCCGCATCCAGAACCATGACCGCACTATCGGCCGCCGTCAGAGTACGATAGGTATCCTCGGAGAAATCTTCGTGACCCGGCGTATCCAGCAGATTGAATATCAAATCTTTATGTTCAAATGTCATCACAGATGAGGACACGGAAATTCCGCGTTCCTGCTCGATTTTCATCCAGTCTGATTTCGTTCGGCGCGCTTCACCGCGAGCTGCGACCTGACCGGCCAAGTGGATGGCACCAGCCGAATGCAACATATTTTCGGTTAGCGTCGTTTTACCCGCATCGGGGTGAGAGATAATCGCAAATACACGGCGACGCGGAGCTTCTATAGCGGCTTTTGACATGAAAAATTCCTGCTGGGTCGGCGCGACATTTAAGGGGCGATCGATAAAACTTCAAGGTGAGAATTTATACTGTCTATTTCTAGCGCCCTAACACCAACTGAGTAAATTCACACAAAAGCGCGCGTGTTTGACGCGGGTCTATAATGTCTTCAACCAAAAACTTTTCGGCCGTGCGAAATGGCGATGTGACTTTGGTCAATCTATCCTTGATTTCGACCAGTTTGGCTGCGGGGTTATCCGAAGCCTCAAGTTCCGATTTATAGGCCACCTCAACGCCGCCATCGATCGGCAATGATCCCCAATCGCCCGACGGCCAGGCAAAGCGATATTGAAACCGCGTGTGATCCGACATAGCCGCCCCGGCAACACCATAGGCCTTGCGGATAATTACACTGGCCCAGGGCGTCTTAGCTTTATAGATCGCATTTAAGGCCTCGACGCCGCGCCGGATCGTGGCGGCCTTTTCGGCCTCCAGGCCGATCATGAAACCGGGGTTATCAACCAGATGGATAACCGGAAGGCCAAATTGTTCTGCGAGTTCAACAAAGCGTTTTGCCTTCTCTGCGGTGCTGGCCGTCCAGGATCCCCCCAGATAGGTGGGATCACCAGCCAATACGGCAACGGGCCAACCATCAAGCCTGGCAAAAGCCGTGATGACCCCTCGTCCCCATCGCCGGCCCATTTCAAATACGCTGTCCTTGTCCATCACATATTCAATGATCCGACGCATATTATAGGCTTTGGACTTATCGCGAGGAACGATCGACAATAACTTTTCTTCTGTTCGGTCTACGGGATCTGAGTTTTCGACGCGGGTCAGCGGCGCACCGGCATAGTCCGGCAGGTAAGATAGAAATCCCCGCACCTTGGCAAAGGCTTCCGCTTCGCTCGCGACTTCATCATCGATCGCGCCATTGCGGGTATGTATGTCTGATCCGCCTAAACCTTCATTGTCATGGTCTTCTCCGAGGGCCGCAACGACTTTTGGACCTGCCGTAAATAATTGCGAAACGCCTTTGACCATTACGGAATAATGACTTGCGACCGCGCGTGCTGCACCAAGGCCCGCTGTCGGACCCAGAGCCAATGCGACGACTGGAACGGTTTCTAGGTTTTTGACCACGTCCTCCCACCCTGGCAGGAAAGGGACATAGGTGAAGCCCATATCTTCCAGAGACTTAACGGATCCGCCGCCCCCGGTGCCATCAATCATACGTAGCAATGGCAGGCGCATATCATGGGCCATTTTTTCCGCCATCACAAATTTTCGGTGTATGGCCGCGTCGGCCGCTCCGCCTCGAACCGTAAAATCATCGGCCGTTGCCACGACCGGACGGGCATTGATTAGACCTTTCCCGAAAATGAAATTCGAGGCGGTAAATCCTTCAAGGTCCCCTTTGTCATCATATTGACCGGACCCGGCTATTTTTCCGATTTCACGAAAAGTACCACGGTCAAGCAATTGATCAAGCCGTTGACGGGCCGTAAGCTTGCCTTTGGCTTTTTGGCGCGCAACCTTGTCTTTGCCCCCCATTTGCTCGGCCAGCTTCTGGCGTTTGTTCAATTCATCAAGTTCACGTTTCCAGGACATGAAAAAACGCTAAACAATTCTGA